>DAOUGZ010000191.1:0-15991 GCA_034428955.1 Anaerolineae bacterium
CGATAATGGCTTCAAAGTAGCCAGGTCGAGGCTTAGCCTCGGGCAGCGGGGTCTGTTCGGGACGGAGAGCCAGGGCGTTGGCCGTATTGGACGCATAGGTGCTGGCCCTCATGGTTACGCGATAGATGCTTGCACGTAACGCGCCCGTATCCACGGGGCATCGAGTTTTGGCATCCTCTTCGATTGCAACGGCCGTCTCGCGTACAATTCTCTGAACCCGAGTTCGCAACTTGCTCTTGATCTCAGGCACACGGCTTGTCTTGGTGCGGGCAGTGAGGCGGACAGTCGGCATCTAGGCTTACCCCTCCGGCAATTCTGACACAGCGAGCGTTACGCTCTTGTGGGATACGCTGGATTTGCGCCGCCGGGTCGCTACCTCTTTGACGATGAATACGCGAGGATCGGGCTCTCCCTCAGTGACCAGATTGGTTACACTGTCGCCGACCATAACATCCACATCGCCGACCAGTAGAAGACCCAGCTTGTCGCCTTTGTCCGTCAAACGGCACGGCACGCCGGTCAGGTGGAGGCTGGGAACATAGCGAACACCGCCATAGGCATCCTGTAGCACGCCATCCCGCCGGATGTCGCACGAATGAACCAGCTTGGTACTAACTGCCACTCTACACCCCCATACCCCTTAGCCGCCGAATGAGGCGATACCGCTCCTTCTCCCAGTCGGGTGCGGTGTAGTTGTACTCGCCGGCCACGCTCTCGGAGCGCAACGCCTCGCGCTCCAGGGCCAAGCGCACAAGCTCGATGATCACAGATGCCCGCAAGTCGTTGTCGTCTGCCGGGATGTACTCGACCGTGACCACGCCGCCCCAGGGAATAACCGCTTTGCCCTCAAGCCGCTGTATCCGCCCCTTTTCAGGCCAGAGGCGATACTCGTCTTTGCTCAGGTCCTCGTCGTCTTCAGTAATGCTTACAATATCGGAAAGGGGCCTGCGGAACCAAAGGCTCGGCAGACCCCCTTCCATTGTGACCGTGAATGAAGTATCCGCGTCAACGTAGTGAGGGCCGCAGAGCTTGACGACCTCAGCCTCCTCCCGGTCAATGACCGACTGAAGGTCGGCGTCACTCAGGCTCGTCTGGCAAACCGCCCGCACGTCCGTGGGCTTTACGAGGCTCATTGACCCTCCTTACATATTAGGCCGTGCCCTCATCCGGCTCGGAGTGGAACTCGCCGGTGTTGTCCACCGGGAACTCGCGGCCATTGTAGAGCAGGGCGACCATAGCCACTGCCTTGGCTGTCGTCGCATCCGGCACGGTCAGCACAGCGCCTACATACCGCTTCTTGGGCCGGCCAATGTCCAGCACAGCCACGCCATCAGTGGTTTCCGCTGTAGCGAACTTGGTCGAGGTGCCCTTGAGGTCAGCCAGGTCGGACCCATCGCTCTTGGTTCCCTGCCGGGCTTTGATAGTAAACTCAAGCTCTTCGCCCTTCTCGGCATAGGCGACAAAGGCGATGCCGTCGTACCCGGCGGTATCAACGAGCGCAGAGGTGATAGCTTCGCCATCCGCCGCACCGTCGATGCCGACCGGCAGAACCTTGACATCATAGAAAATGCTCTTGAACATGGCACTCGCTCCTTATGAAAAGGGGCCGGGGCGACCGGCCCCCGGATTAGCAGGCTTGCGGTCTACGCTTTCACGCGGAGGGCCACGAACGCCTCAGCCAGAACAGCCTGGCCGTCCGCTTCCTTGCGACCGATGAAGCCGACTTGGTTGCTCTCGGCATACAGCTCATCGAGCCGCTGAATGGAAAGCTGGAGGGCGTCTACAATCCAGTAGTTGGACCAGTCGCCCACGACAGCCACCACAGCGTTATCCTTCCAGGCATCGTTCGTGTCGAGCCCCGTAGGGAACCGGTCGGACACCTCGTAAGGCACGTCCAGGATGGTTGCCGGCTGCCCAGGGCCAAGACCCGGCTGCCAGAGGTAGTTGGTAAAGGTCTTCCCATCCTCTGGCGTGTACAGCGTCCGCACCTTGCGGATGAAAGCCCGGTTGCAGAGGATGCGCGCCCGTCCCGCGTAAGCCGCCGGCAGCGAGTAAAGCCAGTTGATGATGTCGTTGCCGTGGATCGCGTTCGAGCTGGCTGTGGTGTAGGTCGGCAGTTGGGGCGTGTTGAGGATGCCCAGGGGGCCTTCTACACCGTCGCCGTTGATGAAGGCGTTCTCCTCCGGCACCGCAAACTTGTAAGCCAAGCGGTCCCGAACATACCCCTCCGCGTCAAACGTGGACGTGCGCAGAAGAGTATTGGAAACCTTGACCCGCTTGGCCAGAGGGTACGGCTTGAGCCGCCGCCCGCCGAAGGGCTTCACGTCGTCATCGGAGCCGGTATTGAGTTCAGTCGTCCACTCGGCATCGGTGAACAGGCTTTCCTCAGAAGGCACGATAACCGCACCAGAAGGCACCGGAGGCAGGACATTGGCGATGCGGCGCATCGCCGACACTTCGCGGGCCTTGACCAGCAGAGTGTTGACGAAAGTGTCCTGCACCAGATACCCGCCGGCCTGGGCGTCACCGGCCGACAGGTCCTTGTACTCGGCAGCGGAGAGTTCACGCGCTTTCTTGCGCAGCATAGCGCGAAACGCCTTGCTGTAGGTCTCGTAGGTGCCATCGCCGGCCTGGAAGAAACCGGGGAACGGGCTGAGGGCCTTGAGCTCCGCCAGTTCCTCACCCGAGATTTGCCGGCCGTTCCACTCAACCTTGATGTCTTTGCCTTCGGGCTCTTTGAAAAAGTCACGCTCGTTGGTCGGCTTGGCGAGAGCCTTCTTAGTGTCCTCAGCCCGTTCCAGCCGCTTCGCCTCCTGGATCTTGGCATCAACAGTATCGAGCAGCCGGTCTACCTCGGCGCTCTTTTCCGCCGACATATCCTTCTCGGCGAACTCGTCCAGGACGCTCTTAGCCTGCACATACAGGTTATTCGCCTCATCGTACAGCGCAGTAATGCGGTCTTCGTACATGGTTGTTGCTCCTTGCTGTCTAGCGCATGGCGAGGGTCATCTCAACCGCCCGCAGACGCTGGGCAAGCCTCACCGCATGGTTGACCGGCACATTCGAATCGGGCTTGGGTTGCGATTTGGGCTCTGCGAGCTTGGCAACTTCCGCCTCCAGCTTGTGCAGGTCATCCAGCAGTTTGGCTAGCCGGTTCCGGTTGGTTTCCGACAACGCCCGACCGTCTTTCTCGCGCAGGGCAGCAAGCGCCTTGGTGCGAGCGACCAACTCAGTCACGGCAGCAAGCGCCATGTCCGCTTGGTCGGCATAGGTCATTTGGGCACCCTTCACATTGAGGGTATACGTGTTCCGGTTAGCCGGAATGAGGACCGGCGAAACCTCGTAGACTTCGCCACGCTTCAGATAGCGAACCAGCTTACCGTCAATCTCGCCATAATCGGCCTCAAGGACGTGATAGCCGAAGCTCCACTTCTGGAGCCCGCCCATCTCCTTGATCGTGTTGTAATGTTCCCTGCCTTGGGTGGTGCTGAGGAAGAATCGGCCCTCAAAAATCGCCGTGTCCTCACCCACACGGATAACGCCCTTGCCCGGAGGCAAACGGTCGTGCGAGTGCCCCCACGAAGCCATCGCCACTTCTTGGCCATTGGTGAAGAACGACGGCAGGGCCACGTCGTCAACCTCGTCAACGACGTTGAACGTTGAGAACACCGCCCGTACACTGCCCTCCGGCAGATCGTCACTGTCCGCGAGCTTGAGGTCAGCCTTGAATAACTTGATCTCCATCGCGCCTCCTGGGCGGTAAATCGAAAAAACCTGTTTTCGTACCTATGCTACTATACGACATATCTAGACTACTGTCAAGAGACATGTGTGTCTATAGCACCCGCAGATTCGTAAAGGGCTGGTCGTAGCCCTCCTGCCAGCAGGCGTGCATGTACTCAATAGAATCAGTACGCCCATCGTCTGTAAAGGATATACGTCTCGGGTGTACCAGAACGTGCTTGGGCATGTGCTTACGCCAGAAGGGCCGGCGCTTCTGGCCACCAAAATAGTTGAGCCGGAGGAGCATAACCACGAACCCTCCTGGCCGTACTTCGCTCAGCGCCTTCTGAACGATTTGGTCCGCTAGAGCAAAAGGCGGGTTGGTGATGATTAGGTGGAATTGGCCGGCCAGGTTGAGCGAAAGATAGTCGGCTACAAGCTCGGCGCGAGAATCGTCGCGAATGTCCACCGTAGCCACCTTGCCGGAGCCAACAAATCGCTCAAGCACAGTCGGATAGGGCATCTCGTGCTGAGGGTCGCCGCCGGCACAGGGATCGAGTATGGGGCCAGACAACAGGTTCGGTTCAAGCTCGCGCAGGGCTACTATGGCATCATAGACCACCTGGAACGGCGTTACGTAGTAGTCGTGCTTGTGATTGTATCTGGCGTGAGAACGCCTTGTGCTACTCATGGCTTCGTTTTCGGCACAAACAGTGGCGCCCATTCTCGGGCACGGGCTTCACAGTCCTCGCAATGATCGGCGTCACCGAGGGTCCAGACAGCATTGAAACCACCTTCGGCCTCAGTGATTGACCAGCGACAGGCACACCGTGTTACGCACGAGGTCGAACCGTCTCCGGGATAGGCGGGCAACTCGATACCATAGCTCAATGCGTGAGCGCGCTCGTAGGCGTAGACACCGGCATCCATGTAAAGCTCAGCACGAGTCTGAACAGCGCCCAGGTGCAGCGCGCCCTCAGCATCGGTGTAGCGACCAGCCTCAATGTCGGCAGCAAACTTGGACAGGAACTTGTACTGTTCGCGGACCATTGAACCGATGCGCCCCCAGTCGGCATGGGTGAGGGTATTGCGGCCACCGTGGGCCATAACATACTCGTCCACAAACAGGGTCTTAAGTTCCTTGCGCATGGCGGATTCCCATTGGTCTACGGTCAGATTTCCTGTGGCCAGGTCTACAGCCAGGTCACGCATGCCCATGCGCATGGATTCAACGAATCGGTCTCGCAGCCTGATCATGCCGGCGCTGCCGATCCAGCGTCCCGTCTCTGTGTTGCGGTATCGGCGATGCTCAGGCTCCCAGACCCAAGGGCTTGCCATCTCAGATCAACCCCTCTTGAGCGGCGTACAGTATGGCCAGTGCTACGAGCATGGCGAACCAGGAAGTCGCACGAAACCACGCGAGACGAACCTCGCGCTCCCTGGCCTGCCGAAGCGCACGCAGCGCCTTCATGACCTCGCAGTTGTCACAGTCCTCAACGTGCATGCCAATCTTGAACTCCGGCATTTTGGCCATAATACCTCTCCTATCTGGGGGCTAATCTTGGTAAGATGCTCCCCGATTTATATGACGTATGTAATTCTAGGATAATAAAGGCACATATATATATATACTATATATGTCGCTTTATTATCCTAGAATTACGTATGGAAATACGTACTGAAATACGTATTGCGTTTCGCTTGGCCACTCCTCTGAATCACTTGGGTTTTCGGGCATAACGACGAACCTCTCGGATTGCTCTGTCCGCCACATCGCGCAACAGCTCATCACGAGTAGCCTCGTCACCGTCCGCTTGACCGCTCAGCCTCTCGGCGAACAGGCGTGCCCAGGCTCGCTTGGCGTCTTTGTCAGTCATGTCGGGTATCAGGCGGGTCTGCGCCCACCACACTCTGGACGGGCCGGAGCCTAGAGACACGCGGATTTCGAGGCGGATGCTAGGCGTCTTCACCTCCGGCAACTTTTGCGTCGTAGCCATCAAACCCTCTCTTCTGCCAAGCACAGCCTCTCAAGCTCTTCAGCCAGTCCATCCCAACGCGGATCGCCGTCGTCGTAGATAAAGTCGGCCAGAAGCCCAATCCTCTCCTTCTGCTGGGTATACTCGATGTCGTCCACAGACTCCGGTACTCGGCCGCGTGACAACAGAGCGCCGCGCAGGTTTTGAGCAACAGCGGCAACCCGACGGTACGAGTTGCGCCAATACTCGTCGCGCCTACTTGCGGGCCAATACCTCAGCACAAACTCCATCGCCAACTCAAAGCCGCGCAAAACGCCCCACTTCTCGGCCAGAAACCAGTCAAAGACCGGCGAGTCGGCGTCTCTCTCGACGACCAACGGCTCGATCATGCCGGGCTGGTCGCTTTCAAGGGAGAAGGCTCCTTGGCCTGGAGGCACGTCCAGTGGCCACGATTCCCAATCGTTCGGGTCTACTGCAAAAGGGCCGTAGGTCGGGTCCATGACGGCATGGGTCACGCCGTCCAGCTTCATCTGGCACAGTATTTCGAGTTTGTTGCAGTTGCCCGAGTTCGCTTGCCTACTGTGGGCCTTCGAGGCGAGCGCCCCAGCCCTAATGGACTCGAGCGTGTCTGCAACGCACACCTGCTGCTTGCGGCTTTCAACGATTTGGGGCATCCACGAGAGAGCCTCCGGGTCGGGCAGGCCAGCGTTGACCGGCCAGGGGTAGTCTTCGCTATTCCTGTTCGTCATGAGCAACCTCCGCATCAAGCAACCCTTCGTACTCGGGCATCTCCAAGTCCCACCGTTCTATGGCCTCATCGACCTCAGCACGATTGATAACGACCTCATCGGGCAGGGCGAGCCGCTTTTGCTGGCCGGCATCCAGTTGCCGGGCACGCAACACCTGGAGCATCTTGCCGTCTACAACCATCATCCGCTTGCTGCCCCGCGCGATTGGCATCTCGTACAGATAGACATCGCCGTTCGGGTCATTGGGCAGGCCCACATAGTGCCGGTACTCATTGAGCTTGATTCCTCCACGACTGAAGGCATCGTTAGCCCAGACGCGCAATGCGTTCCGGTCTTCCTGCAACGCCGTTACGGTGTTGAGATCAAAACCAATGACCTCACCCTCATCAGCGCCAAAGTCCGGTATCAGCAACTGCCGCGTCAGAGTCTCGGAGAACGTGGACCAAATACGCGCCATTGTGTCCTGGGCAAACCGCTTCCGCATGTTGGCCACGTTGTTGTAGGTCATTTGCTCCAGGCCGACGTTGACACCGGCGATGACCGGAGGCACACGCAGGGCGGCACAGATGCGGCTCTCGGGCACGCGCCGCAGGGCCTCAAACGCCAGTTCGTGCAGGTCCAGCGAGAGCCGGTGGGGAACAATGCCCCCTTCGAGGAAAGCCACCTTGCCGCGCCGGTCGCCGCTGTACTGTTCCTGCCACTGTTCCCGCAGCATATCCGTGTCAATGGGCACGCCCTCCGGCCCGGTGAACATCAGCCTGGGAATGGCCTCATTCTTGAGCAGGGCGAACAGATACCGCGTCATCTCGTTATCGGTGTCAATCTCGCGGGCCACCGAAACGAGGGGGGCCAAGCCAAGCCAAGGGCGTAACGGATCGGGCAGCCACTTGAAGTGAATAATGTCTTCTACCCGGATTCGCTTTTGAGCCGGCGAAGCGTCTGCTGGTAGGTCGCGGCGCTCGTAGTGGGAGACGAGCTTGGTTCCACCCGGCACCGGCTCTAACTGAGCCGGACTGAGAGGAATCAGGCCGACCACGCGCCGGCCATTGCGGAGCTTGTACCAGTAGGCATTACCGCCAAGGGCCAGATAGCACATGGTCAGCGACAGCAACTCACTCCGGCTTATTTGGGCATGCGGGTTGCGGATCAGCGAAAGTACCGGGTGATGCTCCAGTATCGCATCCGGACCCGCGCCGGTGTCCCGGTAAATGCGGAGCTTGGGCTCGGAGAACGCCAGCGCAAGCTCTGTTACGCAGGTCAGCACGATACCGTTAGCCCGATACCCCTCTCTTACAATAGCCTGGAAAGTGGGCTCAAAAAATGAGGCGTTGAGCCATTCCGGGCCCCAAGCCTCCGCCGCCTTGATTCCCTTGAGCAGCCAGCGAGCCGCTTTGATGCGGAGCCTGTCGGTTATAGCCATACAACACCTACCTTCGACTTGGGCTTGATTGCGCCGGCAGCGTACCGAGCACAGTCAATTAGGTGAAAGTCGTTTTTGTTCTTGATCTTCTCTGTGGGCTCACCGGTAACAGGGTCTACCTCTCGGCTGTAGGTAGCAATGCTCTCTTTTGTGAGGGGCAAATCATCAAACAGGTAGAGCTGGTCCTCTTTGATCAGCGACACCAGCCGGTCCAAGCCGGCCTCTACATCCGTAATGACCGGCTTGGCAATGCGCACGCCCTCCGCGGCCCAGTCCCAACGCTGCTGAGCTTCGCTAGGGGCTCCGCCATAGATGCGCACGCGCCCAGGGCGAGGAGTGTTCTTGGCAGACCCGCTGGGCTCCGGCATGTCCTTGGCCAAACGAGCCAAGAACTTGGCCGCATGCTCCGCAGTGGTCATGTTGCCCTCAAGCGTTTCGCGATAGATGTAGCAATTCTTGTTTTCCGGGTTCTGAGCAATCCAGAGCGTTGCCGTGTTTACAGCGCCAAAGTCTACGCCGATGAACCGAGGCCATTCAACTGGAATCGGGAACCGCTTGACAATGTGCTTGTTGACATCAAAGTCACCCAGGATAAGGCCCGCCGGCCGAGTAAACTCTCCCAGGTAGAACATGTTGAACTTCCACTTGGGCAGGTTTCGCCGCGCTTCCTCAAACTCCTCGAGTGAGAACAGCGGGTTCATCGTGGAAGCGAATTGGATAACCTCAATGGACAGATCGCCTTTGCGCTTGTCCATAATCTCGGTCTTGAGCCAGCCCAGGTTGTAGGGCGTTGTGGTAATTAGAACACGCCCCCTTGACAGCGACAACCGTCGGCGCACCGCTTGCCAGCTATCAAGCCGAAACTTGTCCTGGCCAGCCTCGTCCAGCCATGCGGCTTTGGCCGTATTGGATTCCAGCCCGCCGGGCGATGTGGCCGAGCGCAGAATGATACGGCCCCACATCGGGTCCGTACTCTTTCGCGCCCAATACTCACCGGTCTTTTGGTCCTTGAGTTCAAACACTCGGTCGCCAATCCAAAAGCGACCCCATTTGAGTGTCTGCTCAAACACGGTGAGAAACTCGGGGAGCATTTTGAGCTTGAACAGGTCCGAGGAGGCTGTGACGGCCAGATAGTCACCGGCCCCACACCGCTCGATTTCCCGCTTGAGCCACCAGGGGCCAAACGCCGTTTTGCCTGACTGAGTGCCCGCAATAACGGCCACAATGCGCCGTTCGCTATCATAAGCTCGATTCTGCCCCTCATGGAAGGGAACGGGCTTGCCGTCAATGCCGCGAACATGTCGCTCAGGCCACGACACATCAGGCAGAGCATGGGCCTGATACTGCAAGGCAACACGCTCAATCTCGCTCCTGGGAAACAGCGTCAGCAAGTGCCGCGCGAACGCTGTCGCGGAACTCTCTGGGGAGTGCATCGAGCACATCGTCTATACTAACTCCAACCCTGAGCTTCGGGTAGAGGCCGAGGAGTTTGGCTTCGTCCTTCATAATCTCCAAAACCAGCCGGTAATCTTCGGCTTTGTACGCTTGTTTTCGCAGGTCACGCCGGATCTCCATGTGTTCGGCCAGGGCCAATTGCTGCCGCTCAGCAAACGCCTCCTGCATGGCTTCCTGCGCCTTGCGAATGTACTCCCAGGCTTGCCGTTCGCGGAGATGCCATTTGTCCTTGACCCAGTTCACAATCTCCTGGGATCGGTAGCCCCGCAACAGCATAGTGCGTACAGCCTCTACGCGCTGTAGAACCTCTGTCTTGTCGGCGCGACGCCTCCTACCCATAATCGCTAACAACCCCTAATGGGTACAGATAACGTGAGTTCCATCGTCTCGCTGTTGTAATAGCGAACAATACGCGAGCCCCACTTGACTACCAGCGCCCTATGGCCGCGCTCTCCGGCTTCGAGCTCTTCAATGGAACGCCCCTGGCTAGCCCCAACGCCAGCCTGGAGAGCGTGAAGATACTGGAAGCGCAGCACGCGCCGATAGCTGCGCAGGGCTTGAAGAGTCATATCGACATCGGCCCACGGTCCCATACGCCTATCGTATTGGAGCCCGTGTCCACAAACATGCCCGCTCCAGCAAGCGGGCACCGTTCTCAACAATGTGAACGGTGCAAAGGTCTGATAGTCGTTTTTGTTGCTGGATGCCTGGAGCCCCCACAAGGGCACATCGGCCTCGCGGGCCATCAGGAAGCCATTGCGAATGAGCCGGTCCAGACCGTCTGCACGCACGTGACGCCATTTGCCGGCCTTCCATGCGCCAGCACCGTAAACGCTGTGCCCTAGAATGAGCACGTTCGGCTTGGTCGCATGGGCCAGCGCATAGTTGGCTAGGTCTGCCCATGTTTCAGCTTGAGGCACGCTGATAACGGAGCCGGGATAGAACATCTCATAGTCCTCAAACTCGTCCTCCGGCACATAGAGCTTGGCCGAAGGAAAGGTTTCCAGGACCGTCACCCCGCCCAGCGTGCCCATAGTCGGCACGGCAACCTCGTACTCAGTCGTTACGTTCATGCAGCTTCCTCAGCAACTCGGAGCCACGGAGCACGCGCCCCAGGCCCTCGTTGCGCGATTTCACGGCACCCCTCGCTTTCGGATCTATCTCGGCTACGGTCTTTAGGTCGAAAATGTGGCTTACAGCCTCCCAGTCCGTCTCCGTGTCGAACACGAACACCAAATAATCTTGTCACTCCAGCAACTCGGGGCTAAGCTCAAGCTCCGGCTCAACATCCGGGTCTTCACCCGGCCCCTCATTCTCTACACTGTGCAACTGCTGGAACAACGATTGGAGCGCGAGGTCATCCGTTTCAATTTCGTCCAGCACCTTGTCAAGCATGTCCTGGTCTGTCTCGGCCAGTCCGGTACTCGTGTCCAACGTGGCCAGGACCATCGCCTCTTCTTCTTCAGATAGATCCACGTAGGTTACGGGCACGGTCTTTTCGTTCTGGTCAATCGCCAGGGCAACGCGAACATGGCCGTCTACCAGCCGTTTGGTCCGTGTGTTGTAAATGACCTCCGTCACCCAGCCCACCGAGGAGAGGGCAGAACCCACAACAGCCTTTTGAAAGTCAGGATGTCGGCGCCAGTTCTTGGGGTTGGGGAGAAGGCGTTCCGGCTTTTCTTCGCCATGACCCACTATGCGGTTTCGCCATTCCAGAATCACTACGCACCGTCCTTGAGCGCAACCCAGCCGCAGAAGTTCATCCAGCGCCAAAACACGTCAACTTGCGAAAAGCCGGCGGCCCTCAGCATATCCTCATTCCATTCAGCCCTCACCGGAGCCATGACACCCTCCAGGCTGAGCCGCTTGCGCTGAATCTGATCCAAGGTGTAGCCATTGGCTTGCTTGAGGGCGTAGTAACGCTCGACCATGAGTTCGTCAATGGCCGGGGAACTGCCAAGCACCTTCTCTACCAGAATAAAGGCCCCACCCGGGCGAGTGTGCTGGTAGACCTTGGCCACAATCCCTTGGCGATACTCAATGGGGATGAACTGGAGGGTCAGGACCGAGAGGGTCACAGACGCCGAACAAGGCGGATACTCGTAGCGCAGGTCCATATTGCGAATGTCCACTACGCCACAGTTGATATACCCCTCAAAACGAGCACACGCCGCCTTGTACATCGCTTCGGAAAGCTCAACGCCAATAAAACGGTTGTGAGCGCCGAACCGGTAAATCAACCGGTCCAGCGCCTCACCCCGACTACAGCCCAGGTCCACCACGTCCGTTTTGTATTGAACGTATCGGGATGCGATCTCAAAACAAAGCTGGCGCATCACCTGGTACTGGGGGATTGAGCGTTGCAGCATGTCGTCAAAGACGCGCGTCACCTCGTCGTCAAACTCCCAGCGAGGAGCGGCGTAGCCGGTGTCCCTCGCAACCACCTCCGGCGCCGCCTGCTCCTCAGCCAGGGAAGCGTTTTCTGCGCTATTTTGCGTCATAGCAACCTCTCCTGAATTGGCTTCTGCCCGAAAGGTAGCTCCGTCCAGCGATCGCCCTTGTAAACCTTGGCCCAGGCAATGCCCTGCGCATCGTACATGCGGTGTGTGTTCTGATTGCTCTCGATGGCAAAGTATCGTGACCGCTCCGTACCGTGCTTCGGGTAGATGATGTTTTCCAGCGCCCATTTCTTCCACTGCTCGGGCTTGAACCCCTTCTTCCAGCAGAACAGCGCTTCCTGTGGCTGCCACCCCGTAAGGTCCCTGATACGGGCAAGCGTCTGCTCCTTGTGCCAGATGGGCCGGCACGTCAACAGGATTACATGATGCTCCCGGACCAAATCAACGAGCCACTGGCGATAGGTCTCGGCAGCAATCTTTTCCGCATACGTGCCCACCTGGAAGCGCTTCTCATGCGAGTTGGCACACAGCGTGTAGTTGAGGTCGAGCAAGATAATGCGCTTTTCCATTGTGTTCCCTCCCTAAACTATGAGCGATATACTACAGTATCCAAAGTATACTATATATCGCTCAGTATGTCAAGGAGGGGGGGATTTACAAGTCAATGTGCAGTCTTTGCGCGAACGCGGCGAGAGCCTCTTCGACAAGCCCCATGCGTGAGCCGTCCGGGTAGGGCAGATTGAACTCGAATTCGATAGCGGCACGGAGGGTAGCTGGGTCTATGGGCTTGGGATTTTTGCATGTCGCATAGACCAGATGTCTTCGCGGCTCAACGCGCACGTACTCAAAGCGAGGTTCCCACAATGCGCCCCATTCCTTATGGGTAAAGTGCTTCTGCACCTTGGGCAGTGACGAGAAATCGCCGAGTGTTATGCCGTCCTCGTAATCCAGGCGAAAGCCCCGAGTTCGAGCGTCGTTTTTGTTGCTATGCTGCCGGCCTGTAGCGCCATACCAGTCAGGGCGATGCCGAGATGCCGCCGATGCGTACAGCGTCGCATCCGGCCAGCAGAGTGCTTGGCAGATCGTCGCGATGTGTTCACGGTCCTGCTGGAACGGCACCGAGTTGAGAACAGAGTTGAGAAACACACTGGTCCACGGCTTGCCGGATGCCACATCATTCAGGAAAGCCCGATTGATGCGGAGGCTTTTCTCCTTGTCAATGATGTCGCCGTTGCAATGATAGGGCTCAAAGGGCGACACTTCGACACCCACGGAGCGGAGGATGCGAGTCTCCTGCAGCGAGCCCGCGCCAAAGTCCACGACCGAGGACCCGTACTGCTCCAGCCACCGCTTCCGACTGGCCGGCTCGCGCACGTCAAACGTCTTGGCTGTCTTGCGGCCATGTATGGCAAAGATATAGCCAATGCCCAGTTCGGAGCGTGATCCTCGGGCCCGGCGGAACGAGTTATAGCGAAGCAGGTCGGCATAGCGAGTGTGAATATCAAAGTCCATGCTCAACAGATTGAGCATGGCATAGGATAGGTCCGCCTCTTCCGGAGCAATCTGCACGGCGAGGATGCTTGCTTTCTTTTGCTCGGCAGCAAGGGCCAGCCGGCCAATGCCATTAACCACTTTCAGATCCGGCGTAATAACAATGGGCATGTAGACGCCCTTGTCACTCAGCAGACGCGCCATGTTGGTCGCATAAGTCACCCAGCGACCACGGTTCGCCTCGAGTAGCGGTCTGATCGGCATCAGGCGCGCTCTCAGGCACGGGAAGAACTCGGGCGTGTCCACGGATTTATCCGCAATCTTGCTGGCCGCCTCCTCCACGTTGGCTCGCGCCAGTGCTTCCGTGACGGTCTTGGGAACGTCACTTCGATCAAAGTCATTCGTGCCACGGTTGAAGGCGATGTTGACGGCCTTGCGTTCAGCCAAGCTCATCGGTGGCAAGTAGGACACCGGTATGCGGGTTCCGCCCATGCGTTTGAGCACATGATGGCGTTGGTGGCCGGATACAATCTCGCCGCTTTGGTCTGCATAGATAGGCAACAGGAACCCCAGCTTGCGCAGCGAAAGCTCTACCAGGTCCAGCCGGGCCGGATCAGCCTGCCGGGGGTTGTAGGTGCTCGGGTTGACATCGTTGACACTTACGAGACGCATGTCAGACCAAGCCTCCTGGCAATCTCCTCAATAATGCTGCCCTCATCGAACCCGACCTCATACTTGAGATTTTCAACCCACTCGTTGTATTCTTCCAGGGCGATTAGGGCACGGTACTCGCCTATGCGCAACTGCACAGCTTCAGGGTCGCCCTGGTCCTTCGGCTCGGGCGCGATGCTGACCCCGGTGTCCTCCATATCCTCCGCGTCTTCGTAGAGCTTGGCCTGAGCCGCCAAGTCGTTCCACATCTGCATCAGCGCAGGATTGCCGGTATCCACTTCGCGGAGCACGGCATCCAGGGCACGACTGTCGCTTTCAGCTAGCGCCGCGATGGGGTCCATACTCACCAGTAACTTGCTGGCCTCAGCGTCGTTCACGTCCAGAATGAGAACGGGCCACTCATGGTCAGGTGCCACATCCTGCCTGAGATGACCGTCAATCAACGTCAAGGCCCCACCCTGCCGCTCTGAGTGATAGGCAATCAGAGCATCAGCTACCCCAACTTCCTCCAGCAAGCCCCGCAATGCGCTTCCTTGCTTGCTTGTGTGCTGACGCCAATTCGCCGGATTCTTCAAAAGCTCCTTGCCCGTCACCCGGCGGAACTCGACAACACGGTCCCGCAGTCCCATATGCTCCTCCTGGTAGACCCATTACATGCGCTCCTATTCTACTTCAAATCGTACCATTAGTCAATGAGCATAGTATCCTAGATACGATTTGAGAACAAAAAAGAGCCGGGAGTTTGTACCCGGCTCTTTTCGTTCTACTCGGGCGGGGTCTGCCGGAGCAGAACCCGGCGGCTCTTGACCATTGCGGCGTAGAGATTGCCGACCGCAGCGGCTTCGCTATCGTAGCCTGCCTTCTGCAGGTCCGCGATGTAGCGTTCGAAGATGTGGGCGAGCTTGTCCTTGCGCTTGACGGTCACGGGAGGAAGCTCATCGGACTGAGGCGCGTTCACCACGGCCTTCTTGCCCCAGGGCACAAACTCCGGTTCCTTCTGCACCTGCTTGATCCAAAAGCTCTCCAGGTCAAACAAGCTATCCTGGTTTTGCTCCATCAGCAGGTCGTTGACCAATGAGCGGAAGGATTGGAGGCTCATTCCGCGCCGGCCCTGCGAGTAGACACGGAGTGCAATCCGCTGCCGGTTGCTGTCCAGGTCCACCATCGCCTCGGCGTGGCAGATAGGAAACTGGCCGGAAGCGACTAGGTGCTGAATGTCCTCGGCCAGCTTGAGAAGCGACAGCCGGCGGTTCACAATGTCCTCGCTCACGCCCGCAATCTCGGCCACACGTGCCGTCGTCCAACCAAATTGCTCGATGCGAGACTGATAGGCGTTCGCCTCCTCGATGGGGTTCAGATCGGCGCGAGCCGTGTTCTCGGCCAGCATCACCGCCGAGGCATCCTCGTCCGACATCTCGCGCACCAGCGCCGGCACCGTCTGCCACTTGAGAATCTGGCTGATGGCCCGGAAACGCCTCTCGCCGGCCACGATCTGAAAGACACCCTTCCAGGGCCTCACAGTAATCGGCTGGGCCAGTCCGTGCTCGCGGATGCTGTCGGCCAACTCGGCCAACTTGACCTCATCAAACACCTTGCGGTCATTGTTGCCGGCAACGACCTTGGAAACATCAATCTTGATAACTTGCGTTTGACCCAGCATTGTTGCCTCTCCTGAAACTGTGTTTCGTGTCTCTTAATTTGCCTATAGTATAGTACACGTCTCACAGTTTGTCAAGAGGTTTGGGCGTGAGTTTCGAGCCAATCTGACTTGAAAACAAAAAGGCGACACGCTTTCATGTGTCGCCTTTTGTGCGAGCCTTTCTATGTCTTCTACTCAGTCTTGCGCTCACCGTTCGCGCTCCTTGGCCGGCCCTTCGGATAGCCCGTGGGTCGTTCCTTCACGTCTGGGCGCTCCAGGTCGTCTGAATCGACCCACCAGTCACGGCTACCTTTTGGCTTGCGCGCTGAGGGCAAGCGACCATCTCGGATAAGCGCATATACTCGCGAGCGGCTCAGGTTCAGCCGCTCGGCCACCTCTTGTATAGTCAAAAGCTCTCCCATTTGCGCAGTTTACCTCCTTTCACGACCCCGTCTATACTATATCAT
>DAOUGZ010000192.1:0-21868 GCA_034428955.1 Anaerolineae bacterium
CATGCAGCAGGTGCTGGGCGACGAGGCCGTCCTGGCGTGCCTGAGCGAGCCCCGGCGCACCCTCGCACTCTACAACCAGGCCGCGGCGGGGATCGCCGGTGCCTATCGCTTCGGCGCCGCCGTCGTGGATGGGCTCGCAGGCAGCCGGTACTGATCCACCGACCCCATATACGCGTGTAGTTCATTCTGAGCGCAAGAAACGCTTGTCATCCCTCGGCCCCGCCCCGGCGGAGCCGAGGGATGACAAACGCTTTTTGCCTCCAGAGCTGCGCCCCCTGTATACCCACTGCCTGTTATGCCGCGTACTTGTCGATGCTACTCAATCCCGGGCGCGACGATGCTTCCGCGCACCAGAGCCTGCACCGCCTCGGCGCTGTCCAGCGCCAGCGCCCGGCCGGCCAACTCTCGCGCCTGCGAGAGCGTCAGCGCCCGGATAACCTGCTTGGCCACCGGCACGGCGGGCGGGTTCATGCTGAGTTCGTCCACCCCCAGGCCGAGCAGGAGGGGAATGGCCAGGGGCTCCGCGGCCAGCTCGCCACACAGCCCCACCCATTTGCCGTGCGCGTGGGCCGCCGCGACGACATCGCGCACCAGGCGCAGCACGGCCGGCTGTAAGGCGCTGGCCAGATGGGCGACCTGAGCGTTGGTGCGGTCCGCGGCCATGGTGTACTGGCTCAGGTCGTTGGTGCCGATGGAAAAGAAATCGACCTCCCTCGCCAGACTGCCGGCCAACAGGGCCGCGGAAGGGACCTCCACCATGATCCCGACCTCCATCTGCCCGGTGACCTCATTCCCCTCCGCCACAAGCTCGCTCCGGCAGGCCTCCAGTGCCTCGCGGGCGGCGCGCACCTCGGCCACTGTAGCCACCATCGGGAACATGATCTTGAGCTTATGCCCCACGCCGGCGCGCAGCGCGGCCCGCAACTGGGGCTTGAAGAGTTCGGGCCGGGCCAGGCTCAGACGGATGCCCCGCAGGCCCAGGAAGGGGTTTGCCTCCCGGGGGAGCTGCACGCAGCGCAGTTCCTTGTCGCCGCCGATATCCAGGGTACGCAGGATCACCGGCCGCCCGCCGAGCACCTCCAGGATCCGGCGGTAGGCGCGATACTGCTCTTCCTCGCTAGGTATGGTGGCTCGCCCCAGGTAGAGGAACTCGCTGCGCAGGAGGCCAACCCCCTCTGCGCCCGCCGCCACGGCCGCCTGGGCGCCGGCCACGTCGCCGATATTGGCCGCTACCGCTACCCGGTGACCGTCGCGCGTCACGGCCGGCTCGTGGGCCCGGCCCTCTGCCACGGCCAGGCGAGCGGCACCGGCCTTCTGCCGGGCTCTGTATCGGGCCAGAGTAGCGGTATCGGGGTCAACCCAGAGGATGCCTTCGCCTGCGTCAAGCACGAGGGGCGCTTCGCTCGCCACTTCGAGGACCCCCGCGCCGGCACCCACCACGGCCGGCAAGCCCAGCGCCCGGGCCAGGATCGCTGTGTGCGAGGTGGCGCCGCCCTCAGCCGTGCAAAAGCCGAGCACCAGAGACCGGTCGAGGATGGCCGTATCGGATGGGGTCAGGTCCTGGGCGAGGATGATGGAGGGCACCTTGAGGGCGGCAAGGGGCGAATCATCCATCCCCAGGAGGATACGCAGCAGGCGGTCGGCCACATCGCGCACATCGGCCGAGCGGGCGCGCAGGTACTCGTTATCCAGCGCTTCGAGGATTCGAATGTATGCGTCCACGGCATCGCCTAGCGCCGCTTCGGCATTGACGCCCGCTTCCTCAATCGCCGTGCGCACTTGCTCCAAGAGCTCCGGGTCCTCCAGCATCAGCATCTGCGCCTGCAAGATCGCCGTGCTGCCGGCGCCCGATACGGCCTCGGCCTTGGCCTGCACCTCCTGCAGTTGTTGTCGGGCCGCCTCCACTGCCCCCAGAAAACGCGTCCATTCGGCCTCTTTGTCGGCTACTATCTGGCGCTGGAAGGATAGCCGGGCGCGCCGGAAGCGGAGGGCCGGGCCGATGGCGATGCCGGGCGAAGCGGGCAAGCCGCACAGGACCCTCACGCTTCCTCCTCAAAATCGGCGGCGATGAGCGCCTGGAGCGCTTGCAGAGCCTCCTCGGCCTGCGCGCCCTCGGCATGGATGGTGACCACGGCTCCCTGGCCTGCGCCCAGGGTCAGAACGCTGAGGATGCTTTTGGCGTTGGCTTCGCGCTCCCCATGCCGGACGCGGATGTCGCAGGGGAAACGCCTGGCGGTCTCGACGAGCTGGGCCGCAGGCCGGGCGTGCAGGCCGACCTTGTTCGGTATCGTCAGGGTGACTTGAGGCACGGGATGCTCCTGTCAGCGGCAACAGAATCTCGTCAAGGCTCCGCCTTGAGGATCCTCACCTCGACCTGGCACAGCCTCTTGAACTCTTCGGCATCCTGGCGCGAGCCGACGATGCTCCCCCAGTGCATGGGCACGGCCAGCCTGGGCTTGATCAGGTCGGCAGCCTGCGCCGCCTCGGCCGCATTCATCGTATAGGTGCCGCCGACCGGAAGCAGCGCCACATCGCAGCGGATCTGCGCCATCTCGGGGATCAGATCGGTGTCGCCGGCATGGTAGATGCGCAGGCCCTCTGGCAGTGTGACGATATAGCCCACGCCGCCGGCCTCCTTGGGGTGGAAATCCTTGCCGATGTTGTAGGCCGGCACCACCTCGATGCCCACGCCCCGGATCTCCAGCGTATCGCCCGGCTCCACCGCGCGCACATCCCCCTGGAACCGGCCTGCACACGAAGGCGGGCAGACGATCACCGTCGCGCCCTCGCGCAGCCACTTGACGTCGTCCGGAGAGCAGTGGTCATCGTGGTCGTGGGTGATCAGGATGCCGGCCCCCGCTTCGGTCCCGGCGAGTTTGTAGGGATCGATGTAGATGGGCCGCCTGCCGCGCAGCAAAAAGCCGGCATGCCCCAGCCAGCGTATGGTCCTCAGCATGGTCCTCGCATCAACCTCCGCCACAGGTTACCTCCGTTCCAAACCTCAATCCGGGCCTGTCTGCAGACAGGCTCCCGGGTTCGCTTCATAGACAATCTGCCCGTTGACCATCGTCATGTGCACGCGGACCTGCTCGTCGATCACGATCAGATCGGCATCCTTGCCCGGCTCGATGCTGCCCTTGCGCCTATCCGCATCCACAATGCGCGCCGGGGTCAGCGTAGCCATGCGAATCGCCGCGGCCAGGGGCACGTGCACCAGGTCGACGAGATTGCGGACGTTGCGGTTTATCGGCCATTCGCTGCCGGCCATGGTGTTGTCCTGGTCGGGGGTTGTGCCGGCCACGCGGCTGATGCCGTCTTTTTTGATGACTCGCAGGCCCATCATCTCATAGGTTCCGTCGGGCAGCCCGGCCAACGGCACATTGTCGGTAATGACGGCGACCCGGTCATAGCCCTTGCAGCGGATGAGCACATCCATCGCCACCGGAGACACATGATAGCCGTCGGCGATCAGCTCGGCCGTCACCTGGTCGCAGGTAAGGGCGCCGCCCACCACGTTCGGCCTGCGGTGATGCAGGCCGGTCATGACGTTGTAGGTGTGCGTAACATGGCGCACGCCCGCCTCAACGGCGCGCATGAACTGCTCATAGGTCGCTTTGGTGTGGGCGACGGCCGGCACGACGCCGGTCCGGCGCATCTCGCGGATGACCTCCGGGGCGCCCTCCAGCTCGGGCGCAATCCCCATCAACCGCAGATGGCCGCCGGCCGCCTCCAGCAGGTGCTCAAACTCGGCAAGCGACGGCTTGAGCAGCCCCTCGTCCATGGCCTCCTGGCCGGGCACGCCCTTGGGTGCAAGGAACGGGCCCTCCATGTGGATGCCCAGCAGGTCGGCGCCGCCCGTGCCCTCGCCCATGGCCGCCACAACGCCGGCCAGCTCTGCGCGTCGCTCCACCGTCGGCAGCCAGGCCGTCGTGCCGGTCGTGGCGAGATAGCGCCCGATGCCCCTGAGCGCCTCAACACCCTCGCCGGCGTTCAGGCCGACCGCCCCGTGGTGGTGCAGATCGATAAAGCCCGGGGCCACGATGCGCTCGCCGGCATCCCACACCTGCGCATCCCCAGGTATGGCAATGTTGGACTGCAGGCCGACGGCCGCAATCCGCCCCCCCTCCACCAGGACGACGGCATCTCGCAGGTCCTGCAGGGGGGTGAGCACTCTGCGCGCCTTGATAGCCAGTAGCCGCCTATTCATAGCTCGCCTCTTTTACAGACACGGCCGGCGTCGGCAAATAAGGTGCCTCGCGCCGTCAGGATGGCTTGCTCCCTGACCTGATCAGGGCCACGACCTCCTCGGGCGTGGATGCGCTCCTGATCTGCTCCACTACCGGCGCCTTCTCCAGCAGCCGCGCCAGCTCGGCCAGGGCGCCGATGTGCCCTTCCCTATCGGGCGTGCCAAAGGCAATAACCACCGAGACCGGATCGTTGTAGACGTTGCCAAAGCTCACCGGTGAGGCCAGAGTCAGCAGGCTCATGCAGGGCCGCCTGACGCCCTCTTCCGGGCGGGCATGGGGCAGGGCGACGCCGGGGGCGATGACGATATAGGGGCCGATCTCCTCGACCATGGCGATCATGGCCTCGACGTAGCGGGGCTCGGCCGCCCCCGTGGCCACCAGCAGCCCACCCGCCTGGCGAACGGCATCCTGCCAGTCGACGGCATGCACCCCGAGGGCGATGGAGGCGACCGTCAGCATGTCCGCAAGCGAGGGCTGCGGGCGCTGCACGTTCTTCTCGCCGCTCACCCTAGTAGTGCCTCAGCAGGTGGCCGACACGGCGCTTGGCCTCGCCCAAAACCCTTTCGTTATACGCCTCGCCGTCCGGAAGGTTGCCGCTCATGGCGACGGCGGGCATCGCGCCGCGCTCCAGGATATTCCGGGCCGTCTGCGTCACCAGCGCCTGCATGATAACGGCACCGAGCACGGTCGACCCGGGGCCGACGGGAGCGGCCAACCCTTCCAGCCGCACCAGTGCATCCCCCGGCGGGCAGCCGTTATCCAACACCAGGTCGGCGATCTCAAAGAGCCGCTTGTCTGCAGGGTTGCCCGGCGTGACGCTCCGGCTATGCGGCAGCGAGGTCAGGGCGATGATCGTCGCCCCCCGCGCTTTGCCCTCCAGGGCTATTTCCACCGGCGCCGGGTTGCGCCCCGACTGGGAGATGACGATTATCACATCGCCGGGCTGAATGTCATAATCGGCGATGACGATCCCAGCATAGCCGGGCAGACGCTCGAACCCCCCCTGCCGGTTGGCGCCCGAGGCGAAATCCAGGCCCGCATCGGCCATGGGCTGCATGTGCAGCAGGCCGCCGGCGCGGGCAAAGACGTCGTAGGCCAGCAGAGAGGAATGGCCGGCGCCGAAAACGTAGACCAGGCGATCCCACAGGATGGCATCGGCCATCAACCGCGCCGCCCGCTTCATCGCGTCGATCTGCGTTTGCTCGACGCGCTCCACAAGCTTTTTCACCTCGGCGATATACTGCTCTATGCTCATATACCTTCCTCTCTATCCGATTGAAATCGGGCTCTGGGGGCCTACGGCCGGCCGTCCACCTGCGTGGACGGGGCTTGGAATCCTGTCCGCGTAGGCGGGCAGCCGGTGCCGCAGCGCCCTTAGGTGCGACTTCCAGTCGCCAGGCCCCAAAGCGTCGTTGCGGTACTAGCAACCTGTTGGAGTGGAATGCCCTGGGCTACCCCGGTATGGGCGCTTTTAGGGGGTTTTGGGGGTCATCCGGCGCCGTTGGCTCGCGGGCTAACGGCGCCGGATGACCCCCAAAACCCCTCCCTGGTTAGCGCCCGCCGTCACCAAGGGCCGGCTGGGGCATGTTCCTCTCCGGCAGACTGCAATGCGACATTGTCAAGGTAAGCACTGTCACGCGACAGTGATTGGGGCGATTGGGTCTAGCGCCCGAGCGGCACGAGCTCGGAGAACTTGGCCGCCAGCCACGAGAGCAGGTGCGTGTCCGGATCGGCGTCCAGGGCAAAGAAGGGGACGGTGGCCTGGGTCGCGTACCCGACGATCAACTGGCCGATCGCCAGTAGGACGCCGGTGATAAAGCCGCCCAGCACAGCCCCCTTCCAGCCACCGGTGCTGTTGCCGAACACGCCGGCGCCACCGCCGGGGAAGAAGAGCATGATCATGGGCGGGATCACCACGCCCCAGCGCAGCGTGCCAAAGAGGAACATGCAGAGCAGGAAACCGGCAAAGGCGCTCACAAAGCCGATGATCACAGCCGTCGGCGCGTAGGGGAAGACGATGGGCACGTCCAGAGCCGGCTTGGCGCCCGGCACCAGCGACTTGGCGATGCCGCGGAAGGCGGGCACCAACTCGCCGATGATCATGCGCACGCCATAGAGCAGGATCGAGATGCCGGCGCCAAAGGTCAGGCCCTGGATGGCGGCCCAGACGATATAGTTGGTGTCGCCGGCGAGCGGGGCGGCCGCGGCCGGCCCGGCGATGATGGCCACGATGACCGTGAAGAGGCCGAGCACCAGGCCCAGGGAGACGACCGTGTCTTTAAAGAACTCGAGGGCATCGGGCATCTCGATCTTTTCGGTGCTCTGCTCGGGCTTGCCCACAAAGCGCCCCAGCTTGGCGGCGATGAAGCAGTTGATCGACGAGGTATGGCCAAAGGCCAGATCGTCGGTGCCCGTCACGCCCTTCATGAGCTTGGCCATGTAGGCGGGCTCGAGGGTCCAGTACAGCCCACAGACAATGCCGGTGATGACGACCAGCAGAGCCGGGGAGATGTTGGGCCAGCCCACCAGAAAGCCGGCGAACAGGACCTCCGCCCCAAAGATCATGAGGTGGCCGGTCAGGTAGATGTACTTGAAGGGGCTGAACCGTGCCAGAAGCACGTTGACGACAAAGCCCAACGCGACGGCCAGCGTAACATAGCCGCCCCAGGTCTGGAGGAACAGGGGATAGCCGATCCCGCCCACCTCGGCCGTCGGCGCTTGCAGGCCCGTCGCCGCCTGAATCAGCGGCGAGAGGCACCCCGCCAGGACGCCGACGACGATGCCGGAGCCGGCGACCATGATGAGGTAGCCGCTTGTGGTCTTGACGCCCCCCGCGAGGACCGTAGCGAAGGGTTTTTTCTGGAGCAGCAAGCCGACGACGGCGATTAGGCCAACCAGAATGGACGGCTGGCCGATGATGTCGTTGATCAAAAAGTTGATGATCGAGTTCACGACGCTCATGCGATACGCCTCCATGATTTGAGTCTGCGAGTCCACAATCGAACACGCACGGCCGGCTTGCCGTTCACCACCTCCTTCCGGATTGGGCGCCTCTGCTGTGCCGGGGGGTCAGGCAGCGGTCACCCCGGGGCTTATGCTTCGATGTACCCCATCTCGGTTAGCACCTCACGGAGCTTGGTGCGGAGCTCGTCCTTGTCCGTAAAGCTGCGGATCGTCACCACCCTGGCTGGGCTGTCTTTGACGACCGGGTAGAACTCTTCGGCGCACATGACAATGTCCGCATTCGTGCCCTTGGCCTCGCTGGCCTGCCCGGCTGCCACCCTATAGTTCGCGCCCAATTCTTCCAACACGTCCTCGACGTACATACGCAGGATCAGGCTGCTGCCGCTGCCCACACCACACACAGTCAGAATGTTGACGCGCTTCTTTTTGCCTGCCATTCGTTCCCCTTTCGCCTGTGAACTGTATCCTCATAAAGATGCACAGTGCCCATACTTTGATTCTAACATGGCCCGATGCCAAGTCAATGGGATATGGCACGAATAGTGTCGGCGCGAGGGCAGGAATTGTGACAAGAACCTGACACGCCGCAGGTTGTGTTTGCATGCCGGCACAGCTCCTACGCCGCCGGTGATTCGGCGTGCAAGCACCCAGCAGAGCGGGCTCCCACGCCCGCGCTAGTGGCAGAGCAAGTCTTGCCTCTCCGACAGATCAAGCCTGTCGGTGTGCTGCGGAGCGTGGTCTTGCACAGCTACTAGCGCGGGCGTGGGAGCCCGCTCTGCTGGGTGCGGAAAACAGGCTCAGTACTGCAACCGTACTTGCCATCGACGCCCAAACGCATATGGATGCGTGCGAAGCGTGAGCTGGATGCTGCTGGAGCCCGACTGTGCTCAGTACGGTTGCAGTATGGGGAAGTGTCTAGGGTCGCAGGGGTGAACCTGGGGGGATATGCTCAATGAGCGCGCAGACCGCCTGGGGGGTTGGGGCGCGCATCACCTCGGCCAGCCCGGCGGGGCTGCGCACCAGCTCCAGCATCTGCCTCAGCGCACCATAGTGGGTGCGGTTATCCCTCGTCGCCAGGGCGACGGCGATCCGGACGGGGTCGTTGCGCGCATGCCCGAACCGCACCGGCTCGCGCAGGGTAACCAGGCTCATGCAGGTCCGCCTCACCCCATCGCTGGGATGGGCATGCAGCAGGGCAAAACCGGGCAGGATCACCACATAGGGTCCGTGCTGCTCGATCATGCTCTGCATGGCCAGCACATAGCGGGGCTCCACGGCGCCGCGGGCTACCAGTAGCCGGCCGGCACGCCGCACCACCTGCTGCCAGGTTGCGGCACGGACCCGTAGCGCGATGGTCTCAGTGTCGAGCAAATCGGCCAGGCGCGATTCCCCGGAACCGTGTTGCTCAGGTTGCGGCTGCAAGGGCAGGGTATCGAGATGCAGAGCCGCCCTGACGGCCGCAACATCCTCGGCCGGGAGGAGAGGGCTGACGACGATCACGGGCACGGCCGGCTCGACAACAGGCACGGTCGTGATGACCGCGGCAACGCCCTGCGCACGCACGTATTGGGGCGAGAGGCGGGCGGCAGTCGCTACCTCGACAACAGTCACCTGGGGCAGTTCGACCTCCACCCGCGAGACGAGCAGCCAGGCCGTTGAGGCCCCCTCGCCACAGACGATGAGCACCTTTTTGCGGGTATCGGGCAGGGTCCTGAAGCGTTCCAGGGCCGCTGCCAGGTGCATGGCCACGTCGGCCACCTCATGCTCGGATATCTCTACGCCCGCCACCTCGCGAAAGATGGCCCGCGCCCGCTGCGCTATCTGAAAGACGTAGGGGTATGTGCGCCGCACGTCTTCGAGCAGAGGGTTGTGTGCCGGCAGGCCAAAGCGCAACCGCTTGAGCGCCGTGTCGATATGCACCGCCAGGTTGCGGATCAGGGGCGGGTCGACCACGAGGCAGGGCAAGAGGTAACAGGATACTTCCGCCAACAGCCGCCTGGCCAGCCGCAACGCTTCCGGGCCGGGTCGCGCGCTTTCGCCCTCCGTGACCATTTCAGAGAGGGGCCTGTGGGTCCAGGCCCCCAAGAGGTGCATCGCTATATGGGCAATCTCCGCTTCGGGCAGAGCGGCGCCCAGGCGTTGCTCCAGCGCCACGGCTGCATGCAGGGCCGCCTGGTATTCCTCCAGCCGTCGCATGCCGGCCGACGGCTCGGGCTCGACATCGACCACTCTATCCTGGCGCACACGATACATCAGGACGGCCATGGCCAGCAGGAGGTAGACGCGAGAGAAATCGGTGAACTGCCGGCCCAGGTAGCCCTCTATCGAGTCGACCAGGCGCCGCGCGTACTCGAAATCCAGGCGGGCCAGGAAGGGGAGGACCGGCAGGGCGCTGACGGGGGGTTCGGGCGCCTTGAGCGGCGGCTGCCAACTCGTGCACAGGGGCAGGAAGTAGCGCTCGCCCAAGGCCTCGATCAGGAACTGCACGATAGCCGCGCGCCGGGTGGCCTCTTGCCCTGCCACACACAAGCCGACGCGCGGGCGACGGTCCAGCTCCAGGCCGTGGGCGGCGAGCCACTGCCGCACTCCCTCCATCCCCGCCAGGACTGTAGGGTGCGCGACGCCCAGTTCGCGCGCCAACTCCCCGGCCGACACCGGCCCGTCGCGGGTCAGAAGGGCCAGCGTGAGGGCATTTTCCCGCTCGCCGGGCGATAGGATGAGCTGCATGCCGGCGCCGGCGGCCAGCCGCGCCTTCATCCGGCTCTTGAGTTCCTCCGAGGCGTCGACGAGGATCCCATAGTTGGGCCTGTTGAGCAGGCGCGCGCCGTTCTCGCGCAACCAGCGCCTGGCCGCCCGCAGGTCATAGCGCACCATGCGCGGGGTGATGCCCACGCGCAAGGCCACCTGCGCAGTGGTCATGGGGCCGTCTGCAGCCAAGAGTTCTTTTAGGATGGCCAACTGGCGAGTGGTTAGTGCAACCATATGGAGCATCCATACATGAGCAGCGCCCGTCTCAATTCTACTTTGACGCACCGTCATCAAGGCTGAGGAGCACCTGCTCCACCCTTTCACCTTCCGGCCTATAGGCGGCGAGTGGAGCGCCGCTCTCACGGTCGAGCACGTCGACCCGCGCCCAGGCGCCGCCCGTCGGCCACTCTCGCACCAGGAAGCGGTACGGCTGCGCCACCAGCTCCTGCGGCCGCCACCAAGAGGTCGGGTACTCGCCGTCCTGCGGCGGGCTCTGGTCCTCGCCCAGGGGCGCGCTGGCGGCATCGACCAGTTGCACGCGGATGGGGTAATCCTGCGGCAGCGGGCGCTCTGCCTGCCAGAGGAGCGTCAGGTCAATCTGCGTGCCCCCTTCGCCGGGGCCGCTGCGCACGGTGTAACCCTGCAGCCGTATCCCCTCGCCGAAACGGTAGCCGGCCCGGTGCTCGGCCATAGTGGTGACGGGCGCCCAGACGCACCACGGCCCAACCGTAGCCGCCTGCCCGACTGTAGGGTCCCAGGGACCCAGCCGCACCACGTCCGGGCTCTCTGTGCCGCCCTCCAGTTCGACGCGCTCCTCGCCCACAACCATGCCGACACGGACCCAGTAGAGGCGCGGGCCGGGGGCGTCTGCAGGGACGGTGAAGCGGAATCGCTGCTCCACCAGGTCGCCCTCGGCCCAGAGGTCGGAGGGGTACAGGGCGCCGCCCAACCACGTATCGGCGACGACCAGGGGCGGGAAGGCGTTCCAGGGGCCGAGCTGGACCCAGGCGCGGTAACGCTCCCCCGGCGCCTGCCCCGCCCGCCAGTAGAGGGTCAGGTCCACGCTTTGGCCGGGCTGCAGTGTGCTGCCGGGTGATGGTTCCGCGACATAGCCCGCCAGCGATACCCCGTTCTCAAAGGCCGCCCCGAGGGGCTGGGCCCGGGCGGGGAGCGCGCTCACCAGGGGAGACCGGAAGGCCGGCCGCAGGTAGCGCCAGGGCGCCAGCGCGGCAAAGGCCACCAGGCAGGCCAGGGCGAGGGCGTAGGCGCTGCGCACCGGCTTCCATTGTGCCCATTGGGCCATCCCCCAGGCGGCGAGGACGGCGATGGGCACGATGCTGGGGTAGAGCAGTCGCCCCAGGGGCGCCCCTGTGGCCAGCGCCCAGCGCACCAGCAGGGCGGCGTTCAGCAGCGCGCCCGCAGCCAACACGGCCAGCCCCCGGCGCACGAAGCGGGGCTCAGCCCACAGGGCATGGCCGGGGAGGAGCGACCAGGCCACGCCGGCCAGGGCAATCAGCGCCGCTGCTCGGACCAGCCGGTAGACGAGCGGCTCCACCCGGATGAGCGCCCAGCCGAAGGTGGCCCAGTAGGTATCGAGGATCGTCAGCGCCTCGCGCAGCCCAAAGCGGCTCAGGGGGACCTGCATCCCCAGGTGCGCGGCCATGCCCAGGGGATCGGCGTAGAGGAGGGCATTGCGGGCATACCACCAGCCGCCCACGGCGACGGCGCCACCAAGGAAGAGCGCCGCGCGGACCATGCCCTGCCGCAGGCGCTGCAGCGGCCGTTCGTCGTTGCCGCAGAGGGCCACGAACAGCCCCAGGGGCAGGAGCATCAGGGCGCTCTGCTTCGTCAGCAGAGCCAGCCCCACCAGCCCGCCGAACCCGAGCCAGTGGCGCCGGCGGTGGCGCTCGCCCATCAGCGCCAGGCCGTACAGGAACGACAGGGCAAAGAGGGCGTTGGTCAGCGTGTCGTTGGTCACCGCGACCGAGGTGGCGATGAATTGAGGCGTAAAAGCGGCTGTGGCCACGGCCCCGAGGGCCAGGCGCGGCCTGCCCGGCCAGAGGCGTCGGACCGCGCCGTGGATGCACAGGAGCGTCACCGCTGCCGGCAAGAGCGAGAACCCGCGCAGGATGTAGAGGGCGCGGACGCTGCCGCCGCCGGCGGTCCAGGTTTCCTCGCGGAAGCGATGGGCGTAAAAGCCCTTGTCCTCGAGGGAGGTATCGGCCGTCAGCGCCCACCCCAGCTCCCAGCGGGGGTTGGGCACCAGCAGGCGCGGCAGGTCGCTCATGTCCAGCGGGGAAACGAGGAGGGCGCCGAGGGCATAGTACAGCGGCGGGGCGTAGTAGGCCGGCGGCTCGTGATAGGCCAAAAAGGCGGCGATGTTGGGGCCCGTATCCTGCCGGGGGCCCACGACCAGCGGCTGCAACGCCCGATGGCGTTGCAGGTAGCTCACCACCATGAGATGGGATGACTCGTCGGCCATCTCAAAGGGTGGGGTCACAGCGCCATAGGTCACGGCCAGGAGGGCAAAGGCAGCCACGATGAGTGGCAGCCCCACGGTGGTAATCCGGCCGTTACGCGGCGGACTGGCGAGGGTGCGGCTGTACTGTGGCATCGCGTTCTCTCACAGGGCTGGGTTGCCCACGAACATGCCGGTGCGCCGGATGTCTTTGTGCGAACGCTGGGTATTACCCCTAAAAACCCTCTATACCATGTAATCCATTCTGTATGGTCAGTATGTACATCTTGACCTCCTCTGTCAAACGACCCCCCCTCAAAACCTAGGGCTTTTAAGTCACGGCCTGTCATGCTGGGCAGGCAAAGACTCACCCCATAGGGCCGCGGAGCCCCTGGCCATGGCGAGACTGCGCGGCCCCGCCGGCCAGTCAAAGCCTCAACGGGCTTGACGGGCTCCTGGGGCAATATAGACTGCGGGTGCAGGCTGCGATACCAAGAGGCGGATGAGGCTCTTTCAGCCGGCAATCATCCGTCGATTTGAGGAGGAGAATAGGTGGCACAGAGCAAGACCGAGGTGCAGACAAGCGCTCCACCCGAGTTGCCCAAGCCGAACCCCGCGCTCAAGCCCCTGGATGTAATGGTTGGCACATGGGACCTGAGAGGGCGCGAAACCGGCCCGGAGGGGGAGATAACCGGCCGGGCTACTTTCGAGTGGCTGGAGGGCGGCTATTTCCTGGTTCAGCGCTTTGACATCGACTATATCGGCGACAAGATCAAGGGCCTTGAGGTCATCGGCTACGATCCCACCAAAGGGGGCCTGGCCTCGGATATCTTTGACAATATGGGGAATCACCTCGAGTATACCTACGAAGTCGGCGACGATACGATCACCATCTGGGCGGGGCCCAAGGGCACCGAGACGTATTTCCGGGGAGAGTTTGGCCCAGGCCGCGATTCGTACAAGGGCCGCTGGGTGTGGCCGGGCGGCGGATATGATGTGACGGCGACCCGGGTCCAGTAAGTGACGACCCTCCCGGAGGCTCCGCAGCCTCCGGGAGGGTGGCCCAGGGGCAAGCCCCTCACCCGGCGCGGTGGCGGACCTGCTCGGCCAGGTCGGCGATTTGCTCGGCGTTGACCTTGTCCGGAAAGCCATCGTAGGTGAGGCTGACCCAGGGCTTGTGGCCGTGCTCGCGCGAGACCCGCTCGGCGATGGCGGCGACGATCCCGCCGGGCATGCAGCCGTGGGGCATGACGGAGATAACCCCGCTAAAGTGCGGGTCCGCCAGTTGGAGCGCGCCGGTGCCCAGGGAGAGCACCGCCTCGCTGCCGTTGCGGCTGGGCAGGTAGCGCCCCGAGGCCGCCAGGAGCTGGCTGGGGCTGGGCTCCGGGGGCAGCATGGCCTGCGCGAACCAGCCCGCTACCCGGCCATGATAAATCTCCATGGCCAGTTTGCGCAGGCGGCCCAGCACCACGCGGCGCCAGTCGCGGTTGGTGAGCCCATCCTCGACATTGCGCAGCGCGATATACAGCAGCCACTCGCCGAGGGGGGCCACTTCCACCTCGAGCCCGTTCGCTTCGCACAGCCCCACCACATCCTGGTTGCAGAAGCGGTTCGCCCGCAGGTAATACTCGCCGTTGATGCCGACCAGCGGTTTGCGGGGCAGCGAGGGGTCACGCAGCTCGAGGAGGGTCGCTACAGCCTCCTTCATCAAGCGCCGGAACGGGCGCCGCTCGCGGACGGCGGCGGTGAGCCGGGCCAGATAGTCCTGGTAGGCCCGGTCCGTCTCGCCGGCCTGCCGCTCGTAGGGGCGCACCAGCCAGAGCAGCCTCTGCAGTTGGTCGGCCGCCACGATGCCCTGCCAAGCCAGCAGCTCAAAGGCCCGGCTCAGGCCCAGGTCGCCGTAGGCATTGTTGGAGACGGTGGTAAAGAGCGGCAGGTCGATCCCCTGCTCGTCGAGGATCTTTTGCTGCTCCTGAGCGTACTTGCCCAGCCGGCAGGGCCCAAAGGACCCCGGCATCATCGCCCGCGCGCCCGGCGGGATCTCGCCGTCCTCCGCCGTGCGCAAAAAGACGCCCAGGGTATCGCGGAAGGGCAGGCACTCTTTGCCGTTGGTCACGTTGCGGCTCAGGGCCATGCTGCGCTCATCCGACTCGGGCAGCACCCGGGCATCGACGCCAAAAGCCTGCATGGCCGCGGCGAGGACCTCGGCATGGTCGGCCATGCGCACGAGCAGCAGGCTCCGGCCCGTCTGCACCCGGCTGGGCACGCGGCGGGCATAGCGGGCGGGGTCGCCGGCGTTATCCAGCCCCGCTTGCCGGTAGCTGCGGACGGTGTCGACCAGCGCCTCCAGCCGGGTGATGTAGCCGGCCTCTGCCGCGTGCTCATCGATCTCGATCTGGCCCAGTGGCTTGCCGCCCATGATGTCGGCGATCATGTTCTCCAGGATGGCGTTCGGCCCGCAGCCGAAATTGGAGAGAAAGAGGCCAAAGAGCTGCGGGTTCCCGGCGATGAGCTTGCTCGCCGCCAGGAGCTTGCGCTCATAGTGCCAGTAGGGGCGGTCGGTGATGGCGCGGATGTCCACGTCATCGAGCGGCAAATAGTCGAGGGGGATGGGCACTACGCCCAGCCGGGCCAGCGCCTGGGCCATGCCCAGGTTGGCGCCCTGGTCCTGCGCGTTGTAGGCCCGCGAGAGGAACACGACGCCGATAGCCTGCGGGTCGGCGTCCAGTTGGTCCAGCACGCGGCGGCCCGCAGCCCGCAACTGCGCCTCGAACTTGTGCTGCCGCTCCAGGGCTATCTGCCCGGCGCGGCGCCCCTGATCGGCGCTGAACCCCAGGCGTTGGGCGATCCGCCCGAACTCGGCGAGGAGGCGCTCATCGCCGAGGGAGAGGTCGATCACCGGATCCAGCAGGCGCTCGCCCAGGTCCAGGACCGAGCCGATGATGTAGGGCGCCGCCTGCACCAGCGGGCAGGCATAGTGCTGGTCCTCCTCGCCGCTCTTGCGGCCCAGCCGGATGGCGTTGGGCACCAGCACATAGTCCACCCCCTGCTCCAGCAGGTGGGCCACGTGGCCGTGCAGGAGCTTGATGGGGAAGCAGCTATCGGTGTAGGCGCGCTCTACCGAGCGCTCGATGATGGCCTTGTCGGTGGGCGGCGACCAGCAAAAGCTCACGCCCAATGCATCCAAAAAGCCGCCCAATAGCGGCGCCAGGTCGTAGGTCATCAGCGCCCGCGGCACGCCGACCAGCGGCCGGTTCTCCCCGGTAGGGCCGGCGCCCGCCTCCTCCCCGAACAGCAGCCGCTGCCGCTCGCTGAAGGGGGTCTCCAGCTTGCCCGCAGCCGGCCCGGCCCCCTCGGCGTCGTAGCGGTCGCAGCGCGAGCCATAGTAGACGGCGGCGCCGCTGCCGGTGCTCATGGCGCTGATGGCGCAGTTGTTCTCGCAGTGGCGGCAGGTAAAGTTGCGCAGCTTGTAATGGGCCGCCGCCACCTGGGAAAACCCCTTGAAGCGCGACTCGGCCCCCGCGGCCATGGCTTCCTTGGCCAGGAGCGCCGCGCCGATGGCCCCGGTCACCTCCTTGTGCTCGGGCACGACAAAGGTCTTATCCGGGTACTCGGCCTGGAAGGCGGCCACCGCGGCCTGATTGTAGAATACCGCGCCCGTGAGAAAGATGCGCTCGCCCACCCGGCCCGTGCCGACCACCTTGGAGCGATAGTTCTTGGCCAGGGATGTGGCCAGGCTGGAGACAATCACCTCCGATGAGACGTTGGCGTGCTGGGCCGAGGTGACGGCCTGGCTCATGAACGCGGCGCAGCGCTCCCCCAGGTCGAGCTGGCACTCGGCGGCAAAGGCCCGCCGCGCAAACTCGCCGTTGCGTGTGGGGATCTCTAATTGCTCGGCCAGTTCGTCCAAAAAGCTGCCGGTGCCCGCGGCGCAGGCCTTGTTCATCCGATAGTCCAGGGCGGTGCCGTTGGCCAGGTAGACGTATTTGCTGTCTTGCCCGCCCAGCTCAAAGACCGTATCGACTGCCGGGTCGATGTGCGTCGCGGCGCGGGTCTGGGCGGTGATTTCGTTCTTGATCAGGTCGGCGCCGATGAAATGGCCCACCAGGTAGCGCCCCGAGCCGGTGGTCCCCACGGCCCGCACCCGCACCTTGCCCTCCACCTGGGGGGCTAGCTCGGCCATCACCTGCTTTACCGCCTCCAGCGCCTGGCCGGCGGTCATCAGGTAGCTCTTGGCCAACACCGTGCCGCCGGCGTCGATCACCGCCGCCTTGGTGCTGGTAGAGCCCACGTCAACGCCCAGGTAGACGTCTACCGGCTCCCCCTCCGCCAACTCGGCCGGCCGCCAGCCGTCCGCCGAGGGCATGGGGACAAGCCGCCGCGGGATGAAAAAGAGCCCCTGCTCCTGCTCGGCGCTCGGATAGAGGTCCGCCGGCGGCGCCAGGCGCCCCCGCTCGCGGGCCGCCAGGATGGCCGCGCCGATGGCCTCGCGGCCCGCTGCATCGGGGGGCACCGTGACCGGCTCGCCGAGCACCGTTGATAGGGCGCGCACCACGCCGCTGTTGGCGGCCACCCCGCCCACCAGGAGCACCGGCGAGACGAACGCCTCGCGCCACTGGGCGCGCACCATGCGCGCCACGCTATCGGAGAGCCCGGCCAGCATGGCGGAAATGGGCCAGCCCTTTTGCTGCAGGTGGATGAGGTCCGACTTGGCAAAGACGCTGCAGCGGGCGGCGATGCGGGGTGGCGCCTCCGTCCACTCCAGTGCCCGCGCGCCGAACTCTTCAATGGCTATGCCCAGGCGGGCGGCCTGCTGCTCCAAAAAGCGCCCCGTGCCCGCCGCACACAACGGCGAGCGGGATACGCGCCAGGGCTGATCGAGCCCGCCCCGCAGGCCGATGACGAACGCCGATTGGCCGCCGATCTGGACGATTGTGCGTGCCTCCGGTTGGTCCCAAAGCACCCCGGCGATGGTGGCATAGGGGGAGCTGAAAACCTGCCAGCCGTCCCGGTGGTCGTAGAGGCGCCGCCCCGAGCCGCAGACCCCCGCGGCCACAAGCCGCTCCGGCGGTACGGCAGCGAGCGCGCGCTCCAGCAGGGCCGAGACCGCCGCGGCCGGCCCCCGGCGGATCGGTACGGCAGCGAGCAAGACCACTCGGCCCGAAAGGTCGACCACGGCCATCTTGGCGTTTACGGACCCAATGTCCAGGCCGAGAGAGACCAAACCTTCATCTGTCGTTGAGCGGCTCTTCGCCATGATGTCATCTCACCCCTGTAGTGTTTTCCCGTCAACATCCTATAGGGAAAAAACACGGCCGGCGTGCCGGAGGTGCGGTTGCCGCCGAGAGGGGGACATGGAACACAAAGAGCACGAAGGGGGAAGCTTCTACCGCAGAGCACGCGGAGGCGCAGAGTGTGGGGCGCGATACCCTCTGGAGGGCGAGCCTCCCGGCGAGCCGCGTTCCAGGTGCGGAGCGAGGAGGCAAAGCCTGCATTAGTGCTGCGTCTCCCTGGTACTACAACCGTACTTGGCACAACAGGTCCCCGTCAGCAGCCGGCTCACGCTGCGCACGCACCCGGCCCTGACTGGGGAGGGGTTTTGGGAAGGTCTGCCGGAGTTGGCCGCCCCGCGGGGCGGCCAACTCCGGCAGACCTTCCCAAAACCCCCTGAAGGAGCCGTTCCGGGCATATGCGGAGCAGCGAACCCGGACGCGCTTGTTCGCCGATAGCAAGTACGGTTGCAGTGCTAGTCCTGCCATATGAGAGTTACTGCTACTGTGCCTGTGCGTGGTGTAGGCGCTCGTACTCCACGGCGTCGGCCTTGGTCCGGTTCACCGTCCCGTCCGGGTGCTCGGGCGGCGCATAGAGGGTATAGAGGCGCAGCGGCTCACTGGGCGAGGTGTTCACGAAATTGTGCTCGACCCCGGCGGGGACGACGACCGCCGTGCCGTCATGTAGCGGGCTGCGCTCGCCGTTGAGAATGACCTCGCCCTGCCCGGACTCGACACGGACGAACTGGTCGCCGTCCGTATGGCGCTCTGTGCCGATCTCTTCGCCGGGGCGCAGCGTCATCACCACGAGCTGATGATGCGGGCCAGTGAAGAGCACCTGGCGATAGTTCTCGTTCTCCATGGTCTTTTGCTCGATATCTACAACATAGCCGGCCATACCGGTCCCTCCTTCGTTCGTTTCTCCCTACGCGAGCCCCAACAGCCTGAGTTCATCCCGTGGCAGCAACGCTCTCCCCTACTGCTGGTTCCGGTCTGCGCCAACGCCAGCAATTCACGTGCCCGCCTGCCGGTTCCGCCGCGCGGGACTCCCTCTGTTGGCGCCAAGTGAGGGAGTCCTCCGCGAGCGACTCCCGCCGCCAAGCCACACAAGCGGCCAAACAAGCGAGCTGAGGACCGTGGCACGCCTGTGCGAGGCCTGCCGCCGAGCGAAACACGTCCCGAGCTCGCTCAACACATCGCCCACTGCGGCTTGGCCGTGCTACGCTCGCGCGGGACTCCCTCTTTCGCCAAGCGGGGGAGTCCTCCGCGAGCGACTGGGGCGGCCAGATGACGTCATGGCGGCATAGAAGCGAGCTGAGGACGCGCCTCGGTAGGGAACACGGCCGCCTCCACAAATCGCGCTTGCCCCCGCGAGGTGGGGGTAGGGTTGGATCGGGCTGATGCACGTGCGGGTGCTAGAAGGGATGGTCGCCCTCCGCCTCACCCCCAAGCGGCATGGGGAGGCCGCTCTGGAAGCCCTTGGTCGTGGGCAACCAGCGAGGATCGGGCTCTGTGCCCATCCAGTCCGCATAAGCGACCGGAAAGATACCGCGCTCCGCGAAACCCAGCATCTGGACATACCAGTCTGCATACGGCCGGTCAGTTCCCTGGCCCTTGCGGGCGATCTCGGGGAATCGCTCTACGAACTTGAGCGCCAACTGCCGCGCCGTGTCGTGGCGGGCATCCTCCCAACCAAAGTAGGCGTTGCCCTGACCGGACGTGTAGCGCGCGGCGTCGCTGAAGTCCTTTGCCATCGCTCCATGACTGATCAGAATGTTGCCGGTATAAGTAACCGCGCAGCGCCAGTAGCAACCGGACGGCGACATGCCCGGCACAATCCTCAGGCGTTGGTACCCGAGCTTGTGCAGCTCGTGAACCATCAAGAGCACCTGTTGCGCGTACCTGGTCGCTGGGTTGGAGGCGCGTTGGTCCGTCATGAGTCCGTTGGTCCTCCCTGGACACGTTACGAGTCGTGGCTCGCGAGGTAGCTCCTCATCAACGCCGTGAACAGCTTGCCGTGGTTTGGCACCTTCAGGTGCAGCAGCTCATGCACAATGGCCGCAGCCCGGAACTCGGCCGGCTGGGCCATCAACTTCGCATTGAACGTCACATTCCCGCACTCATCCGCCACCTCGGCAGCAGCGCTCTCCTCTGGTGGCTTACCATGCCAAAGCGCGCCACAGGCCCGTGGCCAGGCGATAGCCTTCAGTGGTCGTCCCAGCCGCGCCCCATGTCCCCCGGCGGGTTGGCACGCCACCGGGCGCGCAACCATTCGCGACCCTGCATTTCCAGGTAGCGATCCAGGCTCGACCATGGCCACTCGTAAGCATCATCGACATAGCGGTGCTTCACGGGATTGAAGTGTATGTAGTTAAAGCTGGCCTCGAAATGCGAATCGTTGCGGATGGCCCGGTCGGTAAAGCGCAGCCAGACCGTGCGCTTGCTTGTCATACCGTCGGCGAGGTTCCAGGCATGGGAGGTGCTGCCGTGCACGCGCTGCAGCGCCGCCGACACGGAGGCCAGCGACTCGACATTCACCAGTGCATGGTAATGGTTGGGCAGTACCACCCAGGCGATGGCCTCAGCATGCACCGCAGCCAAAGCCTCCAGCAGCCGGGCCTCCAGTTCGGTGCGGCGCTCAGGCGAGGCCATGATGGGCTTGTGCTCATAGTTCGCGGCGCTGATCAGGTAGCAGTGCTCGCCGCGGAAAGGGTGGGGAGGCGAATGGAGCGGGTAGCCGCGCTCCTTCCGCTGGCGCACCACCTCCGCGCGCTCCTCGGGCGTCAGGCGGCGGTACTCGTAAGGCATGGGTCCCTCCCTGCGCGGGTGACGCGCGTGACATGATCGCGTGTGTCGTCGTGACCGCGACGTTCGCATCGTCCGCCCAGCAATGGGCAAGCACCAGCATCAAGCGCAACTCCTATGTCTATGTCGTAGTAGCGACCTTTAGTCGCCCGAGCCCCAACCAGCAGGCTTTGGCGGAGAGAGGGACTCTTGCCGTGATGGGGCCTGGGCGGCTGAAGCCGCTACTACGACATGATCGCGCATACTATTGTGGTTGCGACGTTCGCACCGTCTGCCCAGCAATGGGCAAGCGCCAGCGCTTGGCGGAACTCTTGCACTTGTGTCGTAGTCGTGACCTATACTCACCTCAATTACCACATTGGCCGCATCTTATAGCGCCTGAGGCGAAGAGGCCGGGGACGCTACGGGGCCACCGCCTCGTGCCGTCGTCTGAAGAGGCGGCCTGAACCACTCACATGCGGTTCAAGTCTACCCGATAGATGAAAATGATACCCGGGCTGGGTTCCGGCTTGGTGCTGAGGTAGAGGCTAAAGGCAGCCCTGCGCACGCGCCCGTCGTCGTACTTGAGGGTCAGGGTATAGTTCTCGATCTCATAGGTCCCCTTGCCGGGGGCCACCGCCTGTGCATCCACGCTGCCGTCGTCGGGGGCTTCGGGCAGCAGGAAAAGGCCACTCTCAAACAGTCCTTCGTCCTGGAACCTTCCATCGGCCGAAAAACGTATGATCGGCTGCACCCCTCCCCGGCTGAGGTCGGGATCCGTGGGGTCGGCATAGGTGGTCCATGCCCCCTCGAGCCGTAGGCCGTCAACCGGCGCACAGCGGTAGAAGGGGCTGCCTTGAACCTGCAGGACGTCGTTCTCGTCGAGTTCCAGCTCCGAGGGCTCGTAAGTGGCCCTCTGCCATGACCCGGAAGCGCCGTCGAATGCGTAGGTGCCCCAGTACTCCACTTCCTCACGCCGGCTCTTCTCCCGGTCAAAGCTCTGCAAGCCCTCCAGCGGCATCTCATAGTAGAACGATCCGTCCTCATACATGACGAGGTATTCTGGAGAAGGTGTATACCGGCCGGTGACCGCCCAATAGCTGACGAGCCCCATCCATACACCGGCCAGGCTCTGCCCTTGTTGGGGACCGGGTGACGCTGGCTCTGCCATGGATGGCGCCGATGCTGCCGGCTCCTCAGTGGAGGGCTCCGGCGTCGCCGGCTTGGGCGCTCTGGACGTAGCGGAGGGCAAGCTCACACAGACACAGCCGACCAGGGCGATCAGCGTGAGCAGGCTCAGCAGGTAGGCGACAAGCGTTCTCTTGGGCATTGCGCCCCCCTCTCGGGCACCTCTGCCCGGCGTGGCCGGATGCATTCCCCGGGCGCCGGCGGTTCAA
>DAOUGZ010000193.1:0-14349 GCA_034428955.1 Anaerolineae bacterium
GGGCATAGGCGGTAACTTGGGAGCTGGAGGAGAGGCTCGCTCGCCTGAGCGTGGACCCCACCCCACCCCCTGGCGCCACGCGCGTGCAGACTGGCCCCGCGCCCCCATGGAATATGACTCTGACCGCCAGTGCACACGGGGGCCTGGAGGCGTATGCCCGCGGAAGCGCTCCCCCTCTCCCGCGCTGGAGCGGTTTAGCTCCAACACAGCGCGGGGGAGGGGGCAGGGGGAGGGGTCTTCTACGCCGACAGCTCGCCATGTCCCGCTCAAGTTATCGCCTATGGAGGGTCAGGGTGAGGGTGGCGGCCTGAGCAAGAGCCCTCTTGCGCCTTCGGGGCGATCTGAGCCGGGCGCCGCAGCGCCACGGGGAAGCGGGGATGGCACGGCGCCGCTCAAGCTACGCATTGCCTACGAGCCCGGCCACTCGTTCTTGCACCGGCTGCACCCGCTGGTCAAGCTGGCCTGGCTGCTCGCAGGGACGGTATTCGTATTCATCGCCCACAGCCCCTGGGCCGTGGTGGGCGTAGTCGCCTGGGCTCTGCTGGCGCACAGGCTCTCGCACCTGCATCTGAGTAGGCGCCGGGGCGTGCGCCTATTCGCCACGATGGCCGTCTTTCTGGCCGCGCTGCAGTTGGCCTTTGTCCGTCAGGGGCCGGTGCTCTTTCGCCTCGGCCCGTTCGCGCCGACGACCGGGGGTCTGGAAGCGGCCATCTATGTGCCGGGGCGCTTTCTGAGCGTCATCCTGCTCAGTTACCTATTTGTGCTGACGACCGACCCCAGCGACCTGGCCTATGCCCTGGTGCGTGCCGGGGTTCCCTACCGCTTTGGCTTTGCCCTGGTCACCGCCCTGCGCTTGGTGCCGGTCTTTGAGCAGGAGGCGCAGACCGTCTACAACGCACAACTGGCGCGCGGCGTCCGCTACGACGTGCGCAGCCCGCGCCGTTTGCTGACCCTGGCCCGGCAGTTCTTTCTGCCGCTGCTGGTTTCGGCGCTGGACAAGGCCGATACCCTGGCCATCTCTATGGAGGGGCGCTGCTTCGGCAAGTACCCCTCGCGCACCTATCTGCGCCAGGCCAAGCTCGGCCGGGCGGACGCGCTGGCGCTGGCGCTCTTGCCTGGCGTGCTGATCGTCGGGGCCGCCCTGGGCTCTACCCTATAAGTGCTGCTAGTAGGAGGACTCACGTTGAAACCAACCCGCTCCCGTATCTGGCTGATCCTGCTGGTCGTCGTCGTGGTGCTGGGCATCGCCGGTGTAACGGTCATGGCGGCGATCGGCACCACGCCCCTGGTAGCGGCGCGCGTCATCACTCGCTACCCCTGGACCATGCTGGCCCTGGAAGCCAACAAGATGGACGAGTGCGCTCGCTGCCACGAGCCGGAGGTCATGCACACCTGCAACACCTGCCACGATGACCATGGGTCTGTGGAGATGGCCAACCTGCCCTTCAACAACCTGCTCGAGCTGACCGGCGACGTGCCCGAGCCCGGCTATATCGCCATCAACGATATCCTCCCCTACAGGGAACAGCCGGGCACCCACATCACCCTGCTCGACCTGTTGGCGCAATACGGCGTCAGCGAGTTTGAGAGCGTATCCTTCGCCTCTACCGACGGTGGGCTGGTCACCATCGAGCGCCCGAACCTGACGGCGGAGGCGATGCTCATGCCCCATGTGGATGGTGTGCGCTTTGCGGCCGAGAACCTGCACGTTTCCACCTGGCTGAAAGGAATCAACCAGATCATCGTCGTCGGCACGGAAAAGCCACTGACCGTCGACGGGGAGCCGACCTCCATCGGCCGGCTTCTGTTGGGGCCGACGGCTTCGGTCACCGTCGAACAGACCGACGTGCTGCTCAAAAGCGAGACGGACGGCCAGGTCCGCCGCGGCAAGACGGCCTACCGCATGGAGGGCGCGCTCTTGGAGGGCGCCGTGGCGCAGGGCTTTCACTCGCTGCGCGTCCGTACAGAGGCGGGCGACGAGCAAACTCTGACGGCCGAGGATGCCCACGACGCCATCTTGCTGCTCTTGCGCGGCAAGGTCACCCTCGTCCTCCCCGAGCGCACGCGGGGCGACTGGATCAGCGGCGTCGTCGAGATTACGAGCGAAAGGTAAGCGATGTCCTCACTGCGTAATCGCTTCTATCGTTTGCTGGCTCTATTGCTCCTGGCGGCGCTGCTCAGCGCTTGCCGCCCGGCCTGGCAGGCTACACTCATCGGTCCAGGCGGCCAGGTTACGGAGGTAGACCGAGCCGCCCTCACGCACCTGCAGGTGTTTAACGAGGAGGTGAAAGGCCGAGAACTGCTGCCCCTGGAGCGAGTGCTCGCCGAGGCCGGGCATTCCTCGGTGGAGGAACTGACCGTCACGGCGCCCGATGGAACCCAGCAACGTTTCGCCTGGGCTGAGGTCGTCGATGATGCCTGGTGGCTGGACAGCGGCCGGCTGCGCATCGCGGGCCAGGAGCTGGCCGTCGCGCAGGTCGAGGCCGGGCCCTCCCGCCTCGCCGCCGAGGTAGAGGCGCACATCACCGACGTCGCGCCGACCATCGCCGCATCGCTGGGTCTGCCGGCGCCGGCCCAGGCCACCGGCCGGGCACTGGAGGCGCCCAGGGCCGCGCACGCCATGCTGATCATGCTCGATGCCTTTGGCTACATCCGCTACACCGAAGCGCTGGCGTCCGGGCTCATCCCCCACCTGGCCGCCCTGGATGCCCCGCTCATGGGCATGACCGTCTACCCGTCGGTAACCAGCGTCGCCTCGCCGGCGCTGATCACCGGCGCGCCACCGGAGGTGAACGGCGTCGACCGGCGAGGTATCCGCAAGACCGATGTAGAGACGGTGTTTGACGTCGTCGCCGCGGCCGGGGGGCGCGCCGTGGCGGTGGAGGGGGAGAGCCTGCCCTTCAACCTGCGCAATGCCGAGGTGCAGCTCTCGGGCGACCGCAACGGCGACGACGCGACCGACGACGAGGTCTTGGCCAATGCGCTGGCCGTTCTGCAGGCAGGGATGCCTGATCTATTCTACGTCCACTTTCACGGCATCGACGATACCGGCCACACCTATGGGCCGGGCGCTGTGCAAGAGGAAGCCATGATCCGCCAGGTCGATGCGGCGGTCGGCACCCTGCTCGAGGCCCTGCCCGGCGATACCCTGGTGGTCATCGTGGCCGACCACGGCATGCACTCGGTGCAGGAGGAGGGACGCTTGGGCAATCACGGCCATCTGATCGAGCGCGACATGTTCATACCCATCTGGTTGCTGTACAAGGAGTAAGGAGGAGAGAGATGTCCAAAAAGCTCACGTTCGCTATCGTGCTTTTGCTCGTCGCCGCCATTCTGGCAGGATGCGCCCAGCCGGCGGCACCGACCGCAGCGCCTCCGGCCGAGCCGGCCGGCGCGCCGGAAGAAGTCGCACTGACCGTCAAGGGCAAGGTCGGGCAGGAACTCGCCCTGAGCCTGGACGGGTTCAAGGCGCTGGGCACCGTGCAGGTCACGGCCGAACACCCCAAGAACGGCCCGCAGGAGTATGAGGGCGTTCTGCTCGACACAATCCTGAGCAAGGCCGCCGTCCAGGACGGGGCTACGGAACTCGCCATGACCGCTAGCGACGGTTTCGAGTCCACAGTCGCCCTGGCCGACCTCGAGGGCTGCGAGAACTGCCTGGTGGCCCTGGGCCAAGAAGACAGCCTGAGCATGGTCCTCCCCGGCCAGAGCACCAAGGCCTGGGTCAAGGACGTGGTCACGATCGAGATCAAGTAGGCAGGGACACGACCCTCTTACCCCCTCCGGGGGTCCCGGAGATTCGGAACCTCCCGGAGGGTGATGAGCGAGATGGAAGGAGAGAACCATGCGTACGTGGAAGTGGGCCGCGATGGCCGTGCTGCTGGCTCTGCTCGTCGTTTCCCTAACCGGCTGCAGCAGCGCGCCCAAGGTGAGCTGGGACGTCCAGGTTACCGGCGGAGCGCAGCCGGTCACCATCAGCTATGCCGAGCTGACCAAGATGCCCCAGACCGACCTGAAGGACATACTGATGCAAAAGTCGCGCGGTGAGGACGAGACCCACTCCTTCACCGGCGTCGCCCTCAGCGAGGTACTCGCCAAGGCCGGCGTAACGAGCCCTGTCGCCATCACCGCCGTCGCCGCCGACGGCTATGCCGTGGAGATCAGCCTGGAAGAGACCGCGGGCGCCATGATCGCCCTCAAGCAAGACGGCCAGTGGATCGCCACGCAAGATAAGGAGCACGGCCCCATCCGCCTCGTCTGCCCGAACACCCCGGCCAACCGCTGGGTGTTCCAGCTGCAGGAGATCCAGGTTCAGTGAGTAAGGGGGGGGTGGGCGGTCCGCCCAAGGCTTCCGTAGCCTCGGGCGGACCTGGCGCGGGCTCTTGTTCGCAGCGCGCGAGAATCGCGCCATCCCCCCAGCCCCCAAGGGGCTTTGCTTCCTTAGCCCGAGGCTTCCGTAGCCTCGGGCGGCCTTTGACGGCATCGCCAACCACGCGTAGAATAGAACTATAGTTCTGTGCCGCCCTCTTCGACCTGCGAAAGGTGATGGTGATGCCGATGCCTCTGCACCTCCCCGCACATGCGGCGCGTGCCCTGATGGTCACGGCCCAGGGCCTCGACCGCCGCCCTACCCCTCAGGCCGCCAAGCCCGACCTGTTGGCGGCCATCCGGCGCCTGGGCGCCCTGCAGATCGATACCATCCACGTTGTCGCGCGCAGCCCCTATCTGGTGCTCTACAGCCGCCTGGGCCCCTACGACCCGGAGTGGCTCGATGAGCTGCTGGCCGAGGGCGCGCTTTTCGAGTACTGGGCGCACGCCGCCTGCTTCCTGCCCATCGAGGATTACCCCCTCTACCGCCACCGCATGGCCGGCAACGGCCTGCCGGGCTGGCAAATGACCCACCCCTACCTGGCGGCGCACCGGGAGGAAGCGGAGCGCATGCTGGCCCTCATCCGCGAGCACGGGCCGGTGCGCTCGGCCGATTTCGTGCGCCGGGGCGGCAAGGGGAACGGCTGGTGGGATTGGAAGCCGGAGAAGCGGCTGCTGGAGGCGCTCTTCAACGCCGGCCTGCTCATGGTCGCCCGGCGGCAGCGCTTCCAGCGCGTCTACGATCTGCGCGAGCGCGTCTTCCCGGGGTGGAACAGTCTGCCCATTCTCTCCGCCGAGGAGGCGCAGCGAGCGCTCTTGCTCAAGGCCGTGCGCGCCCTCGGGGTGGCCACGCCCCGCTGGGCCGCCGAGTACTATTACATCAAAGGGCAAGAGCCGAAATCCGTTCTGGCCGATCTGGCAGCAGAGGGGTCCCTCATCCCCGTCGAGGTTGACGGCTGGGAGGCCCCGGCGTACATTAATACGGACAACGCCGCCCTGGCCGAGGCGGCAGCGGCGGGCAGCCTGCAGCCGGAGCTGACGACGTTGCTCTCGCCCTTTGATCCGCTCATCTCGGACCGGGCGCGTACACGGGCCGTCTTTGGTTTTGACTATACCATCGAGTGCTACACGCCGGCGGCCAAGCGGCGTTACGGCTACTTTTGCCTGCCGATCCTGCGGCGCGGCGAGCTGGTGGGCCGCCTCGACGCCAAGGCACACCGCAAGCAAGGGCTTTTCGAGGTGAGGGCTCTGTACCTCGAACCCGGCGTGCCTGTGGATGACGGCCTCATCGTCGACCTGGCCGGCACGCTCTTGGGGTGTGCCGCGTGGCACGGCACGCCGGAGGTGTCCGTGCGCCGGTCCGAGCCGGAGCCGCTGGCCGGCCTGCTGCAAGGGGCAATGGCCTAACAGATGGGATAAAACCCCAAAAGGGGAATGATGGCTACAGACAAGGTCCAGGTGAACCGTGCTCCGGTGCTGACTCTATGGGCGGCGGTGGTCGCCGAGCGCCTGGGGTTCGACGATGACGAGGCGCTGACCCTGGGCCGGGCCATCGCGGGGCTCAGCGCTCAGGCCAAAGGGCGGCGCCTGGGCATCTTTCACCCCAGCAAAGAAGGGCGCGAAAAGGCCCGCGAGCGCCCGCCCGGGGTCGAGTTCGCCGTCGATTTCATGGGCCGCCGGGTCCCGGCGACCAACACCGGCGAGGGCATGCGCGCGACGAGCAAGGGCAAGCCCATCAACCCGGCCTCGGTGCGCCGCTACTTGCAGAGCAAATTCGGCGAGCACCTCGGGGCAGTGCGCGCGGCGATGGAAGCGCTGGCCCAGTCGCGCAGCCCGGAGGACCTGGCCCGCAAAGCCTATGACCTCTACGAAGCCTTCCGGCCCAGCATCCCTGCGGGCAAGAAGGGCTGGGGCGCCAAGGGCGATCTGGATATCGGCTACATCCGTTCGCTGGCCCGGCGAGAGGGCTAGGAGCGGAGCCTCCCACGGGTCAGGCAGCCGGCCGCTTGCGCCAGGCCCGCCGAGGATGCGATTCGCCCTTGCGCAGGGCAGCGAAGCGGAGTAGAATGGCAGCGTAAGCAAGCGACCGTCCGCCGGCATCAAATCTGCTCCAATTCCTGGTCGCAACAGGAGTCGACGTCCATGAGACGCCTCTACCTGGCCATCCTGGCGCCGGCCTTTACCCTGACCCTCTTCCTGGTGGAACTGCAGCGGCAAAACTACACCCGTATACTCTCGCCGGCCTGGTTGGTCATCGGCAGCCTGGTCAGCGTCGCCGTCTGCGGCCTCTGGCTCGCCTACTCGCACTTTCTGGCCCGCTTTGCCGAGATCACGCCGGGCGCAGCCCGACGCCTGGACCTGCTCTCATACCTGCCGTTCCTGCTGCTCGCGCTCTACCTTGTCCCTGCCATCGGGGCCAGGCGCAACGCGGGGACGCTCCTCCTGGCGCTGGCGCTGGGCCTCTGCCTCGCCGCCAAGGTCGCCGTGCTCCTCTACTATCGCCGGGCACAGGTGCGGGCGCTGCTCTCCCGGCCTCACCTGGCCTTGGGGCTGACCCTGGGCGTGGGCGGCTTGTTGCGGGTGAACCTGATCGCCGCCGGGCGCTTTCACGCCGATGAAGCGCTCTACTGCTACTGGGCGCGGCTGATCGCCTCGGGGCAGGATGTCTTTCTCCGGTTCGTGCCGGTAGACAAGCCACCGGTTCTCTTTTACGTCCTGGCGCTCTTCTTCAGAATCCTGGGCCCCACAGAGACGGCGGCGCGCCTGCCGAACCTGATGGCCGGCATCGCCGGCCTTGCCCTGCTCTACGCCATTGCGCGCGAACTCTATGGCCGCCGGGTCGCCGTGCTCAGCGCCCTCTTCCTGGCGCTGTCTCCCTACGACATCCAGTTCGCGCCCACAGCCTTTACCGACCCCCTGATGGTCGCCCTGTCGCTGGCGGCAGGGCTCCTGGCCGTCAAGAGCCATTCCCTGTGGGCCGGGCTGGCCATCGGCCTGGCCGCCGCAACCAAGCCGACAGCCCTTCTCTTCCTGCCCCTCATCCTACTGGCGGCCGTTGCCAAAGATAGGGGCAAGGCGAGCCTGCGCCAGGCGGGGCAGGAGGTCCTGTACGTGGCCCTCGGCTGCGGGGCCGTGCTGGCCCTCGTCGCCGTTTGGGATGCGCTCATCCGCGCCGGCTCGGATAGCTTTGTCGTGGCCGGCATGGCTCACTACGGCGGGGTAGACTGGGTGGCGCCGCAGGACCTCTGGCCGCGGCTCGGCGAGTGGCTGAGGCTAGTGCGCTACCTGACGGGCGCGCCGGCCCTGAACATGCTCCTCGCCGTTGGGGTGCCGGCCCTCCTGGCGGTCGGCCTGTGGCGCCGCCGTCAGGGCTGGTTCTGCGATTGGGTTCTGGCCGCCTTCTTCGCCGGCTATCTGGCGGTGCACACCCTGCTCAGCTTTGCCGTGTGGGATCGCTACCTGCTGGGCCTGGCGCCCATCGCGGCGCTCTTGCTGGCCCGCATCGTCCTGCTGCCCCTGGAACTGCTGGCCGCGCTTCGCCGGCCGGCGATAGGCGAATTGGCCTACAGCGCCGTCGCGGCCGTCCTGCTCGTGGGGGCCATGCTCCCAGCCACAAGGACGGCCCTGCGCCACGGCTATCCCCTCGGCAGCGACCACGGCGCCTATGAGGGGATCGACGACGTGGCCGCCTACCTCAGGGGCACGGCGCCCGCCGGCTCGATCGTCTTCCATCACTGGCTGGGCTGGCACTACTCCTACTACCTGTTCGATGCCCCATTCGCCTTCCACTACTACCCCGACCCCCAGTCCGTCCTGGACAATGCCCAGGCGCAGCCGGAGGCCGCCCAATACATCGTCTTCCCCAGTTGGGCCTCATCGGAGGAACTGCGGACGACGCTGCAAGGGGGCCACTGGGGGCTGCGGGAGCTGTATCGCACCTACCGGCGCGACGGCAGCGTATCCTTCACCGTCTACCGTCTGCTGCCCCCGAGCGACACCGCACCACAGAGATGAGGAGGGCTAAGAGCCTATCAGAGCAACCTCTGCGGCTCTCCGCTCCTCTGCGAGTCCCTGCGTCTCCTGAACCATGGCGATGGACAAGCCCGCAGGGCTTTGCTTCCTCAGCCCGAGGCTACGGAAGCCTCGGGCGGACTCCTCTGCGAGTCTCCGCATCTCCTGAACCATGGCGATGGACGCACAAGCCCGCAGGGCTTTGCTTCCTTAGCCCGAGGCTCCCGTAGCCTCGGGCGGACTCCTCTGCGAGTCCCTGCGTCTCCTGAACCATGTCGATGGACACACAAGCCCGCAGGGCTTTGCTTCCTTAGCCCGAGGCTTCCGTAGCCTCGGGCGGACTCCTCTGCGAGTCCCTGCGTCTCCTGAACCATGTCGATGGACGCACAAGCCCGCAGGGCTTTGCTTCCCCTTAGCCCGAGGCTTCCGTAGCCTCGGGCGGACTTTCGCCAGGTTAGGCAGAAGCCTTGCCCCAGCGGTTGACGATGATCACGCCGGCAAGGACGAGCACCCCACCCAGGAGGGCCAGCGCTGCCGGCGTCTCACCAAGCACCAGCCAGGCAGTGAGCATGGCCATGGCCGGCACCAGGTACAAAAAGCTGCCGGCGACGGATGCCGGCAGGCGCGAGAGGATATGCGCCCAGGTCATATAGCCCAGGGCGGCGGGGACGAGCCCCAAGTAGAGGATGGCCAGGGTCGTCCGTGGCTGGGCGGCGCGCACCGCGGGCCAGAGGCCGCCGGCAAAGGGCAGCAGAAAGAGGGTGCCCGCCCAAAAGGTATAGGCGGTGCATTGCAGGGCGCTGTAGCGCCTCAGGAGGGGCTTTTGCCCCAGCGAGTAGGCGCTTGTGGCCAGCGCCGCCGCCAGCACGACCAGCGCCCGCGGGTCAATGCCCACGGCCGAGCCGGTGCCCAGGGTGATGGCCGTCACCCCGGCAAAGCTCAGCCCGATGCCCAGCCAGCCCCAGACGCGCAGCCGTTCCCCCTGCAGCAGCCGGGCCATCAGGGCCAGCCAGACGGGCGCCGAGGCCACCAACATGCTCGACGTGCCCGCCGGGATGGTCATCTGCCCATAGCCCAGGGCCAGGTTATAGAAGGTGATTCCCAGCAACCCCAGCAGGCCAAAGGCCGGCAGGTCGCGCCGGTGGGGCAGGGGCATGCGCGTGAGCACGGCATAGGCGGCAAAGGCCAGCGAGGCCAGCAAATAGCGCAGCAGGGCCAGGTGCGCCGGGGTGTAGGCGGTCAGCCCCACACGGATGCCGGTGAACGCCGAGCCCCAGGAGGTGACGGTGATCACGACAGCAAGGAGGGTGCGCAAGTCCAGGCGCGCCCTCTTGACGCAGCCGGCCGCTGGCGCTGCCGATACGGCGGGCGATGCAGGTTTATTGGTGTGCAATGGATTCCTTTCGCATGATACTGGATCCGCAACCGTACCTGGCGCAGCCGAAACCCGGCAACAGCCGGCTAATCTGCCGCGCGGCGACCGGCCCTAACCAGGGTAGGTTTCGGGTGGGTCTGCCGGCCAGATGGCCAGTACGCTTGCAGTATTAGAAGCCTCCATTCTACAGCTTTGCGTCAAGAGCACAAAAGAGGCGTCAAGAGAGGTTACTCCTCACGAGCACCGGCGCTTGCGCCGGATGTGCAGTTGCTGTAACATACGGTTGCGAAATGAGATGAAGAGGGAGTCGCCTGGGCGCTGGAGCGATATGTTGATAATCTCGAGCCTGTCATAGGAGGAGGATCATGTGCGATACCCTTGTCGCCACCGGCGCGGCCACAGCCGACGGCTCGGTCATCCTGGCCAAGAACTCGGACCGCGAGCCCAACGAGCCCCAGCCACTCACCTACATCCCCCACGCCGTGCATCCGCGGGGGAGCCGGGTCCGCTGCACCTACGTGGAGCTGCCCCAGGTCCCCGAAACCTACGAGGTGCTTCTCTCGCGCCCCTCGTGGCTATGGGGCGGCGAGATGGGCGTCAACGAGTGCGGCGTGGCCATCGGCAACGAGGCCGTCTTTACCCGCGAGCCCTACGAGAAGGGGCCGGGCCTGACGGGTATGGACCTGCTCCGCCTGGCCCTGGAACGTGCATCCAGCGCGCAGCAGGCCCTCTACACCCTCGTTGAGCTCCTCGCTGCCTACGGGCAGGGCGGCAACTGCGGCTACCGCCACAAGCTCTACTACCACAACTCGTTCATCATCGCCGACCCCACCGAGGCCTGGGTGCTGGAGACGGCCGGCCGCTATTGGGCCGCCGAGCGTGTGCAGGGTGTGCGCAGCATCTCCAACGGCCTGACCATCGGCCACGAGTGGGATCTGGCCTCGCCGGGGCTGGTAGAGCATGCCGTGGAGCGCGGCTGGTGCAAGTCGCCCGGTGCCTTCCACTTTGCCCGCTGCTACAGCGACCGCTTCTACACGCGCATGGACGGCTGCCGGCCCCGCCGACGGCGCTCAACCGAGCTGCTGGAGGCGGCCCGGGGGCGCATCACCCCCCAAACGATGATGGCCGCCCTGCGCGACCATGGCCCACACGGCGAAGACCCGGCCTGGAACCCCGGCCGGGGCTGGCTGATGGACACACTCTGCATGCACGCCTCCTTCGGCCCCCTGCGCGGCAGCCAGACCACCGGCTCGCTGGTGGCACACCTGCGGCCCGACCTGGCGACCTGCTGGCTGACCGGCACCGCCGCCCCCTGCACGGGTCTCTTCAAGCCCGCCTACCTCGGGGGCGCAGGATTGCCGGACCCGGGGCGCGAGCCGGGCGGCGTCTACGACCCGGTTACCCTCTGGTGGGCCCACGAGCGACTGCACCGGGCCGTCCTGCGGGATTACCACCCGCGCCTGGCCCTCTACCGGGACGAGCGCGACACTCTGGAGGCCGATTTCGTCGCCCAGGATGCCGCCCTATACGAGCGCTGCCGCGACGCCCGGCCCGAGCAGCGCGCCGCCGACCTGGCCGCCCTCACCGCCGCCTGCTTCGACCGCGCCAAAGACGCCACTGCCCGCTGGACGGAAGCCGTCCGCGCCGCGCCCATCCGTCAGGGCGCGCCCCGGCTCTTTCTGCGGGCCTGGAAGGGCTTTAACAAAGAAGCGGGAATGTCATGATCTGGGGGTGGCGGCTCCAACGCCGCCACCCCCAAAAACCAAACATCCCCAAGATAAACCCAACAATAAACCTTTGTTGGCTGACCTCGAGCATGGTTTACCGCTATACTCAAGGCGCAAGGGGCAGCGAACGGGCCCCGCAAGCACAAGAGGAGGTACACCATGTACGAAGCCAACGCCCTCGACTATGCAGCAGCGCGCTACGCGGATCTGCTGCGCGAGGCGGAAGCAGAGCGTAGGGTCAAGAGCGCTCGCCGGCCGCGCGGCCTGGAGCGTCTGCTGGTCGCCCTGGGGCTGCTATAGCCACTCGCGCGGCCTTGGCACAAAGGAGGAAAGCCATGTTCGACCCCGTTGTGATCGCCCACGCGGATGCACGGTATCGGGATCTCTTGCAGGAGGCAGAGGCCGAGCGCCAGGTCAAGGCCGGCCCTGCTGAGGCCCAGCGGCCTTTTCTGAGCCTGGTGCACATGGTGCTCGCTCTGGTCCTGTTGAGAGGATAACCCACCACAAGGGCGTGGCCGCAACACAGCAGGGCCGGCCTGGGCAAGTGCCTGGGCCGGCCTTTTCGATTCCCGCCCCGACCCTTGCGAAAGCTCCAAGACGAGCTCCAATAGGGCACGTCTTGGCTGAGCGGGGTTCCCATAGGCCGGCGAGTCTTGGAGCTTGCGCAAGGTTGAGCGGTAGCGGGTATATCCCAGAATCGTCTGTGCAACACGCACATGTTGCTCAGATAGATCCGCCCGAGGCTACGGAAGCCTCGGGCGGTCTCTCGGGCTGGAAATACACCGGCGATTCTAGTACTGCAACGACACTTTGGGACCTGGCGACTGGAAGTCGCACCTTTGGGGCCGTGGAGCCTCTCGCCGTGGCACCAGATCACACGGCCCCACTGGGCGCTGCGACACCGGCTGTCCGCCCCTTGGCGTGCACAGCACGCTACGCGGACAGGACGCCAATCCCCGTCCACGCAGGTGGACGGCCGGCCGTAGGCCCCCAGAGCCCGATTTCCAATCGGATGGATAGGAAGTGTCGTTGCAGTACTAGGATACACCCAGCGGTAGCTGTTCACTTGGCCTGCAAAGTAAGAAGATGCTATACTGGTACCAATGCGACGCGGCCCAGCGTCCCTACGCAGCCGGAGGGAGTAGAAAATGAAGCCAATCGTGTCATTACCCGTCGTCTTGCTCGTCGCCATAGTGACCACGGGCTGTGCCCTCGGCGTGAGCTCCACAGTGATCCCTCCCACCCCGCCGGCCACCGCCGCCGCGGCGCCCACGCCCGCGCCCAGCGTCGAACCCACGGCCGAACCCACCGCTGAACCTACCGCCGAACCCACCGCCCAACCCGCGCTCAGCGCGCCCCGCGCCTGGCCCGAGCGCCTCTGGGGCCTGGGCTACCTGCCCGCTTCGTTGCAGGCACGGGAGCTGGATGAACAACTGCTGGGCTGGGAGCTCGATGGCACCCTCGTTGCCGTTGTAGACAGCTACGACGCCGCAGCCTATGACGAGAGCGGCGAGGCCCTGCGCCGGCGCGCCCGCGAGGTCGTCGCCCAGGCCTGGGGCGAAATCGCCGGCGAGGTGGAGCCCCTCACCCCCGAGCTCGGCGACTTCTGGACGGCCGGCATCCGCTTCACCACCGCCGCCGGCGCCCAGGGCGAGGCGCTCTACACCCAGCCCGGCCCCTCTGACGACGACTATCACGCCTACGGCTTTCTCTTCGCCTGCCCCCCGGCCGACGAGGCCGCGCTGCGCCCGGAGCTGGAGGCCATGCGCGGCGCCTTTATGCCGGTGGCTGTCATCCCCCTGGAGGTGCCGGGCAGCGACGAGGATCTGTTGGCCGCCTCCAGCTTTGGCCTGCGCCGCTTTGACGGCCCCGGGCAAGAGCATTTCGTCACCCTGCACAGCCGGGGCGAGGCCGGCTACCGGCAGGTGGCCCAGGCCGTTTTGCAGGAAGTCGACTATCTCCACCCCACCAGCGTGCGCCCGGTGCAGCTCTGCGGCGGCGACCCCGCCCCGCGCCTCTGGCTGGAGGTGATCGGCGGCGCCGGTGCCCACAGCGGCCACTACGAGCTCTTGAGCTACGATTTTCAGGCGTTGGAGAGTCGCCTCTCGCACCACAGTGCCTCCCCGGGCGCCGGCGAAACAGCGGATATCGACGGCGACGGCTTGCCGGAGGTCATCCTCGACGAGTCGGACCCCTACGTCTTTTGCTACGCCTGCGGCGTGCGCTACTATGCCAGCCGCGTGTTCCGCTGTGAGGATGAGGAACTGGTGGAGGTGACGCTCGCGCCGCTGCCCAGCTCGGCGCCGGAGGAGCTACGCCGGCTGAACGACCGCGCTGTGGAGCTGGCCCAGGCCGGGCTGTGGAAGGACGCCCAGGCCACGATCGACGAGGCCCTGGCCCTCGGCGTGGACGACCCCATCCTGGCCACAAACGCCGCCCTCATCCGGATGGAGGCGGAGGCCTTTCACATCCAGGCGCAGGAGAGCGAGTATCCCCAGCTCACCCAGGCCTTTTACGGCGACTATGAAGCCGCCCTCGCGCCCATGCGCGTCGTCAGTACGGAGGCGGTCTGGGGGCCGAAGACGCCCCTGGTGGTGGGCACGATCGCCGAGGGATGGGAGGATAGCGTGGCCGACTGGCTGGAGCGGGTGACCACCCGGGCCCTCGAGGCGCAGCCCGAGCTGGCCGGCGCCTACTACCTGCGCGCCTGGGGCGCCCACCTCGCCGACCCCACCGACCCGCAGGTGCTGGCGGATGCCCGCTGCGCCGCCGAACTGGCGCCGGACGAGCCCCTCTTCGCCGAAGCGGTGGCCTACCTGGAAGCGCAGTAGCCCACCATCTTATCCCAAGTAGTAACCGCTGAAGCGG
>DAOUGZ010000194.1:0-15042 GCA_034428955.1 Anaerolineae bacterium
CAGGCCGCGAACGACGTTGTGGACAGGCTACGCCAGAGGATGGCCCTGTCTCATTGGGAGAGGACGGGGCGCCTTTTGCCCCCACCACACATCGTGAAGCAGTGGACCGTCCGCGAGTATGCTCGTCGGTACGACCTGCACACGCTGGTGGAGACCGGCACCTACCTGGGCGCCATGATCGTGGCCACTCGCGATATATTCCAGCGCATCCACTCAATAGAGCTGGACAGAGCCCTCTATCGTCGGGCGCAGCGGCGCTTTGCGCGCGACGGCCATATCGCGCTGTACCAGGGGGATAGCGCCGAGGTGTTGGCCTCGATCCTCGAGAGCATCCGGGAGCCCGCCCTCTTTTGGCTCGACGCCCATTACTCGGGCGTACTGACGGCCCGTGGCATCCTCGATAGCCCCGTCGGGCAGGAGGTCGCCCACATCCTGCGCCACCCCGTGCGCGACCACGTAATCCTCATCGACGATGCCCACGACTTTACCGGCACAGACGGCTACCCATCCCTACCGGCACTGCGCCGGGAGGTCACTACCCGCCGCCCGGACTGGGTCTTGTATGTCCGATATGGCATCATCCGTATCCATGCGTCGCGCCCCAACCACGACCGTTAGCTTGGCAGGGTTGGTAGTGGCATGAACTGAGACTGCACCCGTTGGTACATACTCCTTTGCAGTCAGGCCTCTCTGAGTGTATAAGTAAAGTATAGCGAGTTGCCGGAATCGCTATGCGAGTGGCATGATGTGGGTTTGGTGGTTACCTGTAGGGGGGAGTGACCTTGGGAGCGACCGCGGATCTTTATACGGATCGGGATATCCTCTTCCTTGTGGAGACCGTATTGCCGGAGCGAGGTGACCAGGAGCATATCGCCAGGACCGCTCGTGACGACCCCGACTTGCTGGAGGCGCTGCTGAGCCACGACAGGGCGTTCGAGCGCCTCAGCGGCGATCAGGAGATGCTGGTCAGGGTGACGCCCCAGCTCTACTTCTCGGTGCTGCTGCGCCGCGCCCGTAAGGACCTGGAAGCCACGCCATATACGCTGGAGCGGCGCCAGGGGCAGCGGGTGGCCGTCTTTGACTCGCGGCGGGCGGCCCGGCTGCTCGATAACCCGGGCCTGCGAGACTATTTGGCCGGCATGCTGGCCTCCTTCACGCACGTGCGGAGCGCGACCTGGCGCGTCCGTGTGCGGCGGGGGATCTGGCACAGGCGGCGCTTTAGCGATTTGGACGTGGACAACCTGATCCGCTATGCCGGCGCCATGGCCGAGGAGCAGCGCTTTGAGGTCTACAGGCGGATCGGGGATGTGTGCCTGTTCCTGGCGGGGGTGTTCCCGGAGCATATCGAGGCTCGCGAGCGTTACCCGTTGAGCGGCCTGCCGCGCCCGGCACGGGCCAGCCTGCAACGCAGCATCGAGGACTATGAGCGCGAGGGCCGCACCTTCTACGACCTCGCCGCCGGACATCGCGCCGCCGGCACAGCCGGAGTGCGACCCACTCTCAGCACCCTGGCCCAGGATTTCACCCTGGCCAAAAAGCCGCTCACGTTCCTCGCGGACCATTACCTGCAGATGCGCAAGCAGGCGCTGTTTGGGCTCTGACGCAGGAAACCCGACGCACCGATTTCCCTGACGGCTATTCGAGGTTCCCTTCTGGCAATTACTCGGCACTGGGCTACGCGCCTCCCAGGCCCGATCCGACCTCAGCCATGCCGTAGGCCGGTGTTTCTTACCCGGCCCAGGGTCGGCCTGAGTACCATATCGGGCCGAATATGGGGTGCCGGGTATGGAAACGCCGGCCTACGCGTTGCGCAGAGCCCCGTATTGGCGCCCGATCTTCCCTGTAAGGCGCCCAGCATCCCTGACACGGCGCCGCGACTTTTTTGCCAATCACCTTCCTGTCAGGGAAATCGATGTGTCGGGTTTCTACCCATCCCCCTCAGGCCGTTGGGCTTAACCCTTGATGCCCGTCGTGACGATGCCCTGGATGATGTACTTTTGCATAAAGAAGAAGACGATGAGCATGGGCAGGATGTAGACGGCGACGGCGGCCAGTTGGATCGTCTGCAGGGGGAACCCCTTGGGGTCCTGATAGGCCGAGTTGATGAACACGGAAAGGGTGGTCTTGGCGGCGCCGAGAAAGATCTGCGGGTTGAACCAGTCGCCCCAGACCCACTGGAAGTGAAAAATCGCGGCGGTGGCGATCACCGGGGCCGAATTGGGCATAAAGATCTGCCAAAAGATGCGGAAGCGGCCGCATCCGTCGACCTCGGCGGCATCCTCCAGGTCCGTGGGAATGGCGGCAAAGAACTGGCGGAAGAGAAAGATGTGGTACGAGCTGCCCATCAGCCCCCAGAGGACCCAGGGCCAGTAGGTGTTGACCAGGCCGATCCTGGCAAAGAGCATAAAGGTCGGGATGATCGTCACCATGCGTGGCACCATGAGCATCGACAACACCAGCACGAACAGCACATTCTTGAGCGGCGCGCGGTGGCGGGCAAAGCCAAAGCCGGCCAGCGCGCTGGAGAGCACGGTGAGGATGGTCGAGGGCACGGCAATCTGGAGCGTGTTCCAGGTCTTGGGGATAAAGTCGTACTCCAGGATTGCTTTGGCATAGTTCTCCCAGTGCGCCGCCGAGGGCAGCAGGGTGATGGGATAGCTCGTGTACTCGGCCTGAGTGCGCAGTGACACGAGGAAAATCCAGGCTACGGGCATGATCACCACCACGGTTACCGAAACCAGGAGGAGGTAGCTGAGGGCCCGCCCGACCGTCCTCCAGGCGCGCCGGCTTGAGTGGCTGCGGGCTGCAGTGGCCGATGCGTTCATTTCGCCTCTCCCTCCTGCGCGACTTCATAGTAGACCCAATACTTGGACGTGCCGATGACGATCAACGTGAGCAGCAGGACGATAACGAAAAAGACCCAGGCCAGCGCCACGCCATAGCTATAGCGCTGATAGTCAAAGACCTGGCTGTAGGTGTAGACCATGTACATGTACTTGTCTACCGCCATCTGGATGCGACCGCTCTGGCCGCCACGGCCTGTGAGCAGGAGCGGAACCTCCATCACCTGCAGAGCGCCGAGGAGGCCCATGATGAGCTGGAAGAAGAGGACGGGGGTGATCAGGGGCAGGGTGACATGGCGGAACAGGCCGAATGGGCCGGCTCCGTCCAGGCGCGCCGCCTCGTAGAGTTCGGGCGGTATGCCCTGCAGCCCGGCCAGAAAGATGACCATGGCCCCGCCGACGCCCCACCAGGAGAACAGCCACAGCGTGGGCATATAGTAATCGCTGATCCAGTTGATGGCCATGCCCGGTTTGAAGACGCTGAGGAAGGCATTGACCAGCCCGGATTGCAGGCCGAAGAACAGCCGCCAGGCCAGAATGGCGCCAAAGAGCGGCAGGATCGACGGCACGTAGTAGAGCAGGCGGAACACGTTCCGCCCCTTGATCGGCTGATTCAGGACGATGGCCAGCAACAGCGAAAGGCACAAGCCGACGGGAACGGCCACCGCGGCATACTTGGCCGAGTTGACCAGCGAGACATAGAAATCCTGCTGGCCGAAAGCCCGGCTATAGTTACGCAGGCCCAGGAACCGGAGCGTATCCAGGTTCAGGCCGTTATAGTTCGTGAAGGAAGCCGCCAGCCCCACAAGCAACGGCAACAGCGACAGGCAGACAAAGCCGATCAGCCAGGGGGCCGTGAAGAGATGAAAGGCGACGATTTCCCGGCGTTCGCGCTTGGAATAGCGCCCGTGGCCCCGAGTGATGGGCCGCTCGGCCCTGACAGTCCTCATTACTTGATCCATCACGCCCACCTCGCAGAGCCTGCTTTGAGAACAGCCATGGCTGCTCTCGGGTTTTTGCGGTTCGACGGCGCCCGCGGGCGCCGTCGAACCGCAAAAACCCATCCCATCAGGCTAGAGCCCGGCCTCGTCGACGCCGTCCTGCAGGGCCTCGTTGACTTCGCTTTCGACGTTCCGGAGCATCTCGTCCAGTGTGATCTCGCCCCTGAGCGCCGGTTCCTCGTACTTGACCCAGGAGGCGGTGAACGTATCGGGGATGACGAACTGGCTCCAGCGGGCAAAGGCCGTCGTGGAGCGTTCGATCTCCAGGTTCACCATGTCAAAGGCGTGCTGCCGCCAGGGCGCGTCAACCGGCATGAGCGACAGAAGGCTCTTTAGGCCGGGGACGCCCCAGCCGCCCTTGGCCCGGTTCTCTGCCGGTTCTTCGCCCATGAACCACTCAAAGACCTTCCAGGCCGCATCGGGAACGCGAGTGGTGCTGGTGACAAAGGCGCCGCAGCCGGAACAACAGGGGTTGGTGTAATTCGGTCCCCACCCGGGGGCGGAGAGCATCAGGATGTCTTCCGGAGCGACGAACTCGCTCACCGCCATGCCGCCGAACCAGTAACCCCACATCACGGCCGCCGCCTGGCCCTGGACCCAGTCCTGCCCGGACCAGGACTCGGAGGGGAAGGGGTTGTAGGTGGTGTGGGGCAGGCCCTTTTCCTGCATCCAGTCGAACCAGAACTGGAGAAACTCTATCGTGTCGGGGTTGTCGACGAGGTTGAGCCGGGTAAAGTCCTCATTGAAGAGGGTGGTTGGCGGCTCAAAGGTCGTCACCGCCCACATGAACGTCGAGTTGCTCGTCTCAAAGTCCGTGCCGACGACGAGGGTACGGTCGCCCTCCTTCTTGGTCAGTTGCGGCGATAGGGCGCGCCACTCCTGCAGGGTGACGGGCGTCTTGGGATCGGGCAGCTCGACGCCGGCCTCTTCCCAGAGCTTTTTGTTGATCCAGATGGAGGCGTCTGGCGACCAGTCCTTGACCATGCCGTAGCGACGGCCGTTGACGAGATAGAGATCGTTGGCCGGCAGCAGGTCGTCCGGCTTGACCACCGTCGAGATGTCGAAATAGTCCGTCAGGTCCTTGCAGATGCGCTGGATGACGAACCTGGGGATAAAGGTACCCAAGACGCGCACCACATCCACCGGCTCGCTGGCGGCGAGCATGGCGTAGAGCTTGGTAAAGTCTACGTCGATGCGCGTAACCTTGTAGGGGGCATACTTTTCGTTAAAGATGGCCAGTTCATCGTCGCTGATCTCGTTGGTCTGGTACATCAGGATGACCTCAGCGGCCTCACGCGGCGCCGCCGTGGGCATCACGGTCACCTCCTTCTCGACCTCGACCTGCTTTTCGACCTCGACGGTCTTTTCGACCTCTACGATCTTGGGCGCGCAGGCGGCCAACGTCGTCCCCGCCGCCAGAACCGCGGCGCTCTTGAGCACTTGACGCCGAGCCACGAGTGGTGCGGACATGTCAGCTCCCTCCTTGAGGCGGATGAATGTTGACAAAGGCGTCAGACCCACTGAATCCGCTGTGCTCTACTCCTGGCTTCCACCTCCTCTACCGGCGCGCGCCCAAGGTGGGCGATGGCGCCATCTTAGGGCGATCCGGAAACGCCAACAGCAGTCGCGGGCCAAACCCGTCGAGGGTATGGCCACGGATTGTGTGGGCGCCCTGTGCACCGGATCGCCAGGCCAACGGATGGAGAGGATGAAACGAGTGAATGCGAGTTCGTAGAGGCCGGCTTGGCGCTCCTTTGCCGGCCGGCGGAGCTATGGTATACTGGACCCAATCGAGAACAGCGTCTACTAGCTATATACTAACACAGAAGCCACCTGTTTGCAGCACTTTTCCGTCACTCACAGGACATGGAGACGACAACGTGGCCGACTCGGGCGGCAATGCGGCCAATGTATCGTTCCTGCGTGGGCTTCACCGCGCACTCAAAGACCTCTATGACCCGGGCGAACTGGCCAAGAGCCCTCTGCTCGATCTCTTTGGCCTGAGCACCCAGCCCGATCCCCCCGCGGCGCTGCGGCGCCTGCTGCTCGAGGCCATCGAAGGGCTCAAACCCCCCCACGATCTGCCGCCGCAGGCCAACGCCTGGCGGACCTATAACATCCTCCTGCATCGCTACGTACAGCAAATCGCCCAGCGCGATATCGCCGCCAGCCTCGGCTTTAGCGTCCGCCAGTTGCAGCGCCACGAACAGGTGGCCCTGCAGGCCCTGGCCGACTATCTCTGGGCGCGCCACGGCCTTGAGCTGGAGGCGCCCAACCCCGGCCAGGCCGCGGGCGCCAAGGCTGGGGCGGCGAGCCAGGAGATGCAGCGCCTGCGTACTTTTTTCGGCTCCGAGGCCGTCAGCATTGGCGAACTGGTCAAGTCGGCCCTGGAGACGGTAGCGCCCCTCCTGGCGGAGGCCGGCGTGCAGGTGACGGCGCCCCTGCCCGTGGGGCTGCCGCGCCTGGCCGTGCAGCGCATCCCCATGCGCCAGGCGTTGGTGAGCATCCTCACCGTGGCCGGGCACTATGCCCGCGGCGGAGAGGTTCAGATCAGCGCCGCCGCCGAGCCCACCCGGGTACGGGTGCTCGTCCGCTCCACAGGCGGGGCGCCTCTCCGTGAGCCCGGCGTGGGCGATAGCGAGAACCTGGCTATGGCCGGCGAACTGGTGGCTTTGTCCGGCGGCTCGCTGGACCTGGCGCCGCAGGTGGGCGCCGAGGCGCCCTTCGCCGCCTCCCTGGTGCTGCCGGCGGCCCAACAACTCGGCGTGCTGGTCATCGATGACAATGCCGATGCACTGCGGCTGTGCCGGCGCTACCTTGAGGGCAGCCGCTACGCCTTTGTGGGCGCGCGCACCCCCGAGCAGGCCCTCAAGCTGGCCCAGGAGGTCGTCCCCAAAGTCATTGTGCTGGACGTCATGCTGCCGGGCATGGACGGCTGGGAGGTGCTGGGGCGCCTGCGCGAGCACCCCGCCACACGCCGGATCCCGGTTATCGTCAGTACCATCCTCCCCCATGAGCAACTGGCGCTGACCCTCGGCGCGGCGGCCTTTCTGCGCAAGCCCCTCAGCCGCGAGGCGCTGCTGGAGGCGTTGGACGCGCAGGTGTAGGGCGCGAAAGGGTGCGGAAGGCACGAAAGGGAGGGCGTGGAGCCGATCAGCCCTGTGGTTTCATCGCAATGGTGTGATATCGTTCGTGTGGACGAGCGCATTCGCTCCTTTTCGCGCTCCAAACGCTTCTCAGTCCCCCCGAGTTCCTTCACTCGCCTGCACGGCGATGTTGCTCACTGCCGTCACGTACGCCAGCAACTGGGCTGTCGATAGCCCTCCCCCGCGGGTGATGCCGATCGCATCCACGACGATCGGCTGGCCGCTGGGGTCGCGCGCAGACATGACGATAACCGGCACATCCCGCCAGCCCTCCTCCTGTGGACGCATGGCCAGGAGCTGGAAGCCGTCCATCCCCGGCATGACCAGGTCCATCAGGATGGCGTCGGGGCGTTCGCTGCGCAGGATGTTCAGCGCCTGAATGCCGTCGGATGCGGTGAGTACCCGGTAGCTGCGGCCGCTGGCAGTCAGCATGCGCCAAAAGAGCTGGATGGCCTCCAGTTCGTCATCGACGATCAGAATGGAGCCATGGGTCAGCCCCAGCCCATCCAGCGCGGCCAGGAGCGCCTCCTGAGAGACGGGCTTGACGAGGTAGCCGGCGGCGCCGAGGGATTGCGCGGCTTCCTCCTCCCCGGGCAGGCTGCAGACAAGCGCCGGCGTGCCGTAGGGCAGGATGGCCGACTGGCGGAGGGAGTCGAGGGCCGGCCCGACGGCCATCTCATTGACCAGGAGAGCCTGGGCCGGCCGGCGAGCGATCTCCTGCCCCGCTTCTTCCAGGCTGCCGACCGGCGCAATCTCTACGTTCTCCAGATAGCGCGCCACCAGGCGTTGCAGGCCCGTTCCCTTTTCCACAACGACCAGCCGCGGCGGCGCGACGGTCGGGCGCACCATGGGCTCGCGCGTGCGCTCGCGGTACTCCCATTCTGCGCTCATCCAGCGCTCATAGACGGGGCCAGCCGGCCGTGGCGGCTCAACGGCCAGGCGGAAGGAGATGGTCGTGCCCTGGCCCGGCCGGCTCTCCAGCCACATCTGGCCCCCGTGCATCTCCACAAAGTGTTTGCTGATGACTAGGCCCAGGCCGCTGCCCCCATAGCGTCGGCGGATGGAGCCGTCGGCCTGCTGGAAGGGACGGAACAGCCGCCCCTGGTCTTCGGGGGCGATGCCGGGGCCCGTATCGGCCACGCTGACCACCACCTGCCGGCCCTCCATGTGCGCCTGCACGTGCACCCCGCCACGCTCGGTAAAGCGGCCGGCATTGGAGAGCAGGTTCAACAGCACCTCGCGCATGCGCGTGCGGTCGCAATAGACGGGGAGCGGCGCGGGGATATCGGTGGTGAGGTAGAGGTTCTTGGAATCAAAGAGCGGGCGGATGGCCTCGGCGGCGGCATCCACAATCTCGTGCAGGTCGACTCGCTCCTTGGTCAGGGCCATCTGCCCCGTTTCGATCTGGCTGAGGTCCAGCACGTCATCAATGAGGTCGGCCAGGTGCTGGCTATTGCGCAGGATAACGGCCAGGTCGGCCCGCAACGCGGCCGGGATGCGCCCATAGGCCTTGGGCGCGCGCAGCATTAGGTCGCAGAAGCCGATGATCATGTTCAGCGGGGTGCGCAGTTCGTGGGAGACGTTGGCCACGAACTCGGCTTTGGCCTGTTGAGCCTCCTCGGCGGCACGACGGGCGGCGCCCAGGAGCTGGTTCAAGCGGGCCATCTGAGCGCTGGTCTCGGCCAATTCCTTGACGGCCTGCTTCAGATCGGCCTGCGCCGCGCGGGCCGCATCGGCCTGCAAGCGGGCCTGCTCGTAGCGAGCCCAGGACCAGCGAGTGATGGCCTGCAGAGGGTACAGCGACAGAACCATCAGGCCCAGGAGGCCCCCAAGCACGCCCATGATGAGGGCCGAGTGTACCACGGCGACGGGCCCGCCTGCCCAGGCAGGGGCTGCGGCAATCAGGCAGGCGCCACCGGCTGTGGCCAGGCCCGCAAGCGGGCTGATAAAGAGGGTGGCCAGGGCCACAGGCAGCATCAGGAAGCAGGGCGCCGGCGAGCCTGGGAGCCGGTACACGGCCACAGCGGCGCTCCCCAGCCAGAGCGCCACGAGTATCCAGGCGCGGGGCAGATAACGGCGCACTGCCAGCCTGTGCAGAGGATAGGGCGCGAGCACCAGCAGCATGCCCAACACGCCGCCCCACCACGCCTGAGAGATGGCGTAGCCAAGAAGCACCAACACCAGGCCCAGGGCGCTGGTCGCTCCGTACAGGCAGTAGAGCGGCTCCTCGTACGGCCAGTACGGGTCCGGCTGCCCGTCGGCAGCCGTGGGCGCAGGCCGGGTTGCACTCGAGTCGACCATGGCTCGCCTCCTCTTCTCCTGAGCGCCGGTGAGGTTGCTGCCCGGCGTCACGGTCGAACGCTGCCCTCACTATACTGTGTGTTTATAAGGGGGTCAATATCTTGTGTTGCAAACTTGACACCCCCCAGCACTGCCGCTACAATCGGCATAAATGCAGTCATCTGCGGAGAGCGTGGGCCATTCATAGGTCTGTAGGGAAGCAAGGAGTAGAGGAATGGGCAGCAAGTATACGATCGGCATCGACTTTGGAACCGAGTCCGGGCGAGCGGTGCTGGTGGATGTGGCGACGGGCGAAGAGGTCGCCACCGCCGTGCACCAGTATGTGGATGGCGTGATCGACGAGGCACTTCCAGGCTCCAGCACTCCTTTGCCTCCCGATTGGGCGCTGCAGAACCCGGCGGACTATTTGGCGGTCGTCGAGGTGACCATCCCGGCGGTACTGCGCCAAGCCGGCATTTCGCCCGCAGATGTCATCGGTATTGGCACCGACTTTACGGCCTGCACCATGCTACCCACCAAGGCCGACGGCACGCCGCTCTGCTTCTTGCCCGAGCTGCGCGCCAACCCGCACGCCTGGGTCAAGCTCTGGAAGCACCACGCCGCCCAACCGGAGGCCGATGATGTGAACCGCATCGCCCGCGAGCGCGGCGAGCACTGGCTGGGCCGCTACGGCGGCAAGATCTCCTCCGAGTGGTTCTTCCCCAAGGTGTGGCAGATTCTCAAAGAGGCTCCCCAAGTCTTCCAGGCGGCCGACCGTATGATCGAGGCGGCGGACTGGATCGTCTGGCAGCTAACCGGCCAGGAGGTGCGTAGTTCGTGTACGGCCGGCTACAAAGCCATCTGGCACAAGCGCGAGGGCTTTCCGGATCGGGCCTACTTCAAGGCGCTGGACCCGCGCCTGGAGAATGTGATCGACGAAAAGATGTCGCGCCAGCTGTGGCCGCTGGGCGCCAAGGCCGGCGGGCTGACCCCGGAGTGGGCGCGGCGCACGGGCCTGCAGCCCGGCATCGCGGTGAGCGTGGGCAATGTGGATGCGCATGTGGCTGTGCCGGCTTCCACCGTGGTGACGCCGGGGCGGATGGTGGCCATTATGGGCACTTCCACCTGCCACATGATCATGGGCGATGCAGAGCGCATTGTCGAGGGCATGTGCGGCGTTGTCGAGGACGGCATCATCCCCGGCTACTATGGCTACGAGGCCGGCCAGTCGGGCGTGGGTGATATCTTTGGCTGGTTTGTGGATCATGCCGTGCCGCCTGTGTACCACGAGGAAGCGGCCGCGCGCGATATGGGCCTGCACGAACTCTTGGAGGAAAAGGCTTCTCGCTTGCGCCCGGGCGAGAGCGGCCTGCTGGCCCTCGACTGGTGGAACGGCAACCGCTCGGTGCTGGTTGATGCCGGCCTGACCGGCATGCTCATCGGGGCTACCCTGGCCACCCGCGCCGAAGAGATCTACCGCGCCCTGATCGAGGCGACCGCCTTTGGCACGCGCGTGATCATCGAAGCCTTTGCCGGCAACGGTGTGCCGGTGGACGAGATTGTGGCCTGCGGCGGCCTGCCGGAGAAGAATCGCCTCCTGATGCAGATCTATGCCGACATCACCGGCCGCGAGTTCAAGATCGCCCGCTCGAAGCAGGCCGGCGCACTGGGCTCGGCGATGCATGCGGCGGTGGCTGCCGGCCCCGAGGCCGGGGGCTACAAGGACATCGTCGCGGCGGCCGAGCGCATGGCTCACCTGGCAGACAAGGTCTATCGGCCCATCCCTGAAAACCAGGCCATCTACAACCGGCTTTACGCCGAGTACGTGCGGTTGTATGATTACCTGGGTCGCGGCGAGAACGACGTGATGAAGGTGCTCAGGCGCGTAAAGGCTGACGTGCTGGGCGAGGAGTGACGGGTACTCGGTACTGCGTGCTGCGTAGGGTCGCCTCTTGTAGCAAGTCTTGCTCAGGGCGGGGTTACATTGCGCAGCACGCAGTACGTATCGCTGCCCGTAGCAGAGGAGGAGTGAGCCTTGAGACCGCTCAGCATTGTGGCGCCGGATTGGTGGGACTATACGACGCTGGACCAAGAGATTCTGGACGACGCGGCCCGGCTCAGCGCCGGCGATCTTTTGCAGTTGGCCCGGCCCGGCTTTGCGGTCAGGTTCTTTGATACGCTCGAAGAGTTCTACCTGGCGGAGGCGCTGGAGTATATCCAGGCCTGGCGGCAGGCCACAGCGAGCCGGCCCGCGGGCATCTGCGGCCCCATCGGTCCTACGGAGCAGCTCCCTCTGGTGGCCCGCCTGGTCAACGAACTGGAGCTGGACCTGCGCCACGCTCACTTCTGGGCCATGGATGAGTGGGTTATCGACGGCAGGGAGGTCTCTCCTGAGCACCCGCTGAGCTTTTGCCGCGCCAATATGGCGCTGTGCTTCAACCGCATCCGCCCCGAGCTGCGCATGCCGCAAGAGAACTTGCACTTTCCCGCGGCCGACGTGACGGACTATTGCCGGAGCTGGCAAGAGGCCCGTTGCGTGGTGATGCAGGGTGGCCAGGGCGAGGTGAAGCATTGGGCCTTTAACGACCCGCCCCGGCGCGAGGGGGCCTACACAGACAGCCCGCCGGCGCCGGAGGAGTACCGCCGCCTGGCCACGCGCATCGTGGACCTGCATCCCATGACGATCATCCAGAACGCCCGCACCTCCGGCGGCGGGGTGGTGCAGAACGTCCCGACGCAGGCGCTGACCGTCGGGCCGGTGGAGACCTGGCAGGCGGAAAAGGTCTCCATCTGGCACGCGGGCATGCACGACAACCCCTTCGGCATGCGCCTGACCACGCTGATGATCTCCAAGCGGGTGGCCGATTCCGCTGTGCCCATGTCGCTCCTTGCGGACCATCCCAATGTGCAGTTCAACTTTTACCGGGGCGGCATCGGCAGTTGCGAAGCGGAGATGCACTGATGGCAATGCCCATATCTCTATCCGCCCGGCGGAGGTGCAGGTGATGGAGCCGTTTGCCTTTCTCGATCTGCGCCGTCGCTTGCGCAGCAAAGAGATAGAGATGCTCTTCCCCGGCTGGGAAGGCGAGCGGGAACGCTTGTTGATCCTCTCTCCGCACGATGACGACGCTCTCCTGGGTGCCGGTTATGCGCTCCTGGCTGCCCAGGCCGCCGGCGCCGAGGTGCACGTGGCCGTCTTTTGTGATGGCTGGGCCGGCTACTCTCGGCCCGAGGAGGCGGTCGGTATCGTGGAGCGGCGCCGGCAGGAGACGCTGACCGCCTACGGCGCCCTCGGGCTGGCGTCGCAGCGTATCCACCGCTTCGACTATCCCGACTTTAGCGTGTGGCCCTGGCTGGGCTGGCACCTGCCGGGCGGCCAGGAGGGGGCCACGGCACGCGTGCTGCCGCTCCTGCGCCGGCTGCAGCCTACGCGCTTGCTCGTGCCCAACGGCTACCGCGAGCACATCGACCACGAGGCGACCTATCGCGCCGGCGCCTACGACGGGCCGCAGGTGGGCGATGCCATCCTGGCCGGGCTGGGCCTGGCCCCGGCGATTCGCTCCTACCTGCAGTATGCCGTCTGGGGCGATTTCGCTCCGGAGGACGGCCTCCTGGCCGGCACGCCGAGCATCCGCGCCAACCGGGCTATTGTGGCGCCACCGGCGGTGGAGGAACGTATCGGCCGGGCGCTGGCCGCGTTTGCCTCGCAGCAGCGGGTGATTGCGGGGGTGCTCGAGGCGCGGCGCCGGCGGGTGCAGGGCGGGCAGGCGCTGGAACTCTACCTGGCCTTCGACCCCCGGCCGTCGCTGGATTACGAGCCGTATCACCGGCTCGTACAAGAGATCGTCTGAGCCGGCGAGGTCAAGGGTAACGGGGCCACGGGCGGTCGCTTGCTCGTGATGAGTCGTGCGGGCAATCCCGCCGGGAGGGTCAGGGCTCCGGAGTGATCGGGGGCCAAGTCCGCCGGATGGCCAGCGAAAGGGGTCTGTCATGCGCTTGGGAGTTGCTTACCTCGGAGCTTACCTGCCGGAGCACTTGCGGGCCGACCTGGCCGATATCCGCGCTGTCGGCTGCGACGAGGTGCTCATCACGCTGGCCGAGAACGATTTTTACATCCTGCCGGGCAAGGTGTGGTTTACGCCGGCCATCGCTCACGAGTGGAGCAATGCGTGGATGCGGGCTATGACGGCTTTTTCTGGGACGAGCCCACGCAGCAGGATTGCCACTGTCCCCACTGCGCGGACATGTTCGCCGGCCTGTATGGCGGCGACCTACATGCGGCTGACAGCGAGCAGGTCCAGGCCTTTCGCCTGCAGAGCATCGTACGCTACGTGCACACCATGAGCGACTATGTGAAGGCGCTGCGTCCCGAGTTGGAAACGGCCACCTGCGTTATGCCCTGCGACGAGGCGGCGTGGGAGCCCACGGCTCGTATCCCTTCGCTGGATACCTTTGGCACGGACCCCTACTGGCTCTGCATGAAACAGCCCCTGCCTTGGGTCAGCGAGTCCACTCGCGAGGCGCTCAAGCTCTGCCGGGCCTATAGCAAGCGTTCGCTCATGTGGCTACAGGGTTGGAAGATTCCGGCAGGGCGCGAGCCGGAGATTGAGGAGGCGGCATGGCGGCTGGCTGCCGAGGAGCCGGATGCGCTCTATACCTGGTCTTACCGTGGCGGGCTAGGCTCCAACGAGGCCTGCGACGACACTCAGGCGGCCTGGCAGGTGGTGGTTGACGTGTATCGGGCCTTGAGGGCGAGGGGCGCCTAGGTTGTGTTTTCAAACCCAGCCGAGGCGGCTCCCACGCCGCCGGTTTGCCGGATGGAGCGATTCCTTTGGGGCTTCGCCTGACCCAAACGGTTTGCACGTCGGACTACCGCGGATGGGGCGCATCTTTCCATTGCGGCCTCCGCGGCGCTCTGCGTCTCTGAGGCTATAATTCTTGAACGGCACTAGTGCTGCGCTGCATGGGGCGAGTCGCACCCAGCAGAATCTCTGCCGCGCACTAGTGGGCCTGACGGCCCTTGAGCCGAGGAGATGAGAATTGCAGAACATCCCGGTGCTCGCGGCGCTTGTGCCGCGAGCGCTGCTTTTCGACGGGGATGCCTATCTGGAATGGAAGGGCCTGCCCAGGGCAGTGCGGGCGGCAGCAGTCTGGCTCTTGGCGCTGGGGGCCGCCCTGGGAGTGGCTGGTGCCGCCGCTGGGCTGGCACAGTGGGCGGCGGCACCGGACCTCGCGCAGGCGCAGCGCGTGCTGGCGCGCGAGTTGCCCGCGTTGCCCCTCCTGAGGCGCCTGGGGGCGGATGAATGGCTGGCCTCGCCGGCCGTCTGGTCGTTGCTGGGTGTGCTGGCTCGCTGGTGGCAGCCGCCCCCGACTCTGGCCCTACTGCGCCTCTTGGTGGCGCCGCTGGCCCTCTGGCTGGAGTAGGCGGGCTTTGGCCTGCTGGCTCACAAGTTGGCCCACCGCCTGGGCGGGCAGGGCAGCCTGGCGCCGACCCTGCACTGCCTGGCCTTGGCTGAGGCGCCGCGCTTGCTGCTCCTCGTGCCTGTACCCCTGGGGCCGGCCGGCCTGGGCGCCCGACTGTGGGTGTTGGCGGCGCGCTTTCAGGCGCTGCGCGTTGCCCAGGGCCTCGATGGCTGGCGCGCCCTGGGCACCTCTCTGCTGGCGACAATGCTTCTGGCTGCGCCCCTCGGCGGCTTTTGGCTGGCCGTTGCCCTCCTCGCGGGGGGGATGCACTGATGGGCGAACTGCTGGCGGTGGCCTGGGGGGCGCTGA
>DAOUGZ010000195.1:0-16628 GCA_034428955.1 Anaerolineae bacterium
GCGATCAAGTGGTCCGCGGCCCCACGGCCGCCGGATAGTGGGTGACGAGCGATCAGGTCGTCCGCGGCACCCCGGCGCCCAAAGGGTCGCGGGCTCGGTGGCCCTCATCGCGCCGCACGCCAGCGGCAACCCCACCTGGATGGGCCACCTGGCCTAGGTGCGCGCGGTGCTGGCCCGCCTGGGCGCCACCGATGTCGTCACCCTGACCCACGATACCGAGTTGGAGGATTTCCGGCGCCTGCCCACCCTGGAGGGTTGCCTCGTCCTGAGCCACGATGCCGGCCAGAAGGCGGCGGACTGGTTGGCGGAGCGTTACGGCACCGCCCAGTGGTGCAAGGGCCTGCCGCTGCCCATCGGGTTCACCAACACGCGGGCCTGGCTGAGGGAGCTGGGTGCCCGGCTCGGCGCCGAGGCGGAGGCGGAGCGGCTGATCGTCGAGGGCGAGCGCCAGGTCGTTCTGGCCTGCCGGCGCAAAGGGCTGGAGATATCGGCCATGCACCGGGCGCCGGCGGCCATCGTGGCCGATGCGACGGTGGGCATCCCCCTGGTGCGTTTTATCACCGAGGACCTGGAGATGGTGCCCACCCTGGTCTGTCTGCGCTCCGGCCAGGCGGGTACCGAGGAACTGCTGGCCTCCGAGTTGGCGACGCTGGGCCTGGCGCCGCGAGTGGTCCACCACGCCGACGTCTACCAGGCACGCAGCGCCCTGGCCCTTGGCCCGGAGTGCCACTGCAACAGTGCGCAAGGGCCATGGGCTGCGGCGCGGCCGGAGATGGTCCTCGGCTCGAACATTGAGCGGCACGCCGCCGAGCCGCTGGGCATTCCCTATGTCTTTCGCCTGGTGAACCCCATCTCGCGCTTTCGCATGACCGACCGCGCCTATTGGGGCTACACCGGCATGCTCAACCTCATCGAGACCATGCAGAACGACTGGCTGGACCGCTACCGCTCCAAGAAGCGGCGCTACAGGGCGAGGTGGTAGATGCGACAGATTGCCATATACGGCAAGGGTGGGATCGGCAAGAGCACCGTCTCCTCCAACCTCTCCATGGCCTTTCGCGAGCGCGGCCTGGAGGTCATGCAGGTGGGTTGCGACCCCAAGCGCGACTCGACCCGCTCGCTGACCGGCGGACGCATGATCCCCACGGTGCTGGAGACGCTGCGCGACCTCTTGCGCTCCGGCCGTGACCAGAGCGCGGTGACGCTGGAGGATATCGTCTTTGCCGGCGACGGCGGCGTGCGCTGCGTGGAGGCGGGCGGCCCCGAGCCGGGCATCGGCTGCGCCGGCCGCGGCGTGCTCACGGCGCTGCAGATTCTCAAGGACCTGCGCGCCTACAGCACCTACGGCGTGGACGTGGTCGTCTACGACATCCTCGGCGACGTGGTCTGCGGCGGGTTCGCCCAGCCCATCCGCGAGGGGTTTGCCGAAGAGATCTACCTCCTCTGCTCCGGCTCGTTCATGAGCCTCTACGCCGCCAACAACATCGCCAAGGGCGTGCGCCGGCTGGCGCGGCGGGGCGATACGGGGCTGGCCGGGGTCATCGGCAACTCGGCCGGCGACGCGGACTTTGAGCGGGCTATGCTCGGCGAGTTCGCCCAGGCCCTGGGGACGCAGTTGGTGGGCCTGGTGCCGCGCAGCGCGGTCATTCAGGCCTGCGAGGTCGAGGGCCGGACCGTCCTGCAGCACTCGCCCCAGTCCCCCGAGGCCGGCGTCTTTCGCGAGCTGGCCGGGCGCCTGCTGGCCAACGAGGCGCGGGTCATCCCCACACCGATTGAGGACGTGGCCGAGCTGGAGGCCATGTACCGCCGGCACCTGCCTGCTGCCGGCGAACGCTCCGCAACTTCCCGGCCCTAACCCCGAAAGAGGGCGAATTGCATGGCCAATCCCTCACCATTCCAGGAGCATATGCGCAATCACCCCTGCTTCAGCGACGAGGCCCACGACCGTGTGGGCCGGGTGCACCTGCCGGTGGCCCGGCGCTGCAATATCCGCTGCCTGTATTGCGAGCGGCGGGTGTGCGTACATCTCGCTGGGAGCCGGCCGGGCTGGGCGGAGAGGTTGCTCTCACCCCCGGAGGCGCTGGAGCAAGTGCGTGCGCTCGTGCGCAGCCACGACAGTTTTGTCGTGGGCGTCGCCGGGCCGGGGGAGCCGCTGGCCAACCCCGAGACGCTGGAGGCGCTGCGCCTCGTCCATGAGGCGTTCCCCCACTTGGTCAAATGCCTGAGCACGAACGGCCTGCGGCTGGAGGAGGCGCTGCCGCACCTGCTGCAAGTGGGAGTCCGCGCTCTGACAGTGACCCTCAACGCCGTCGATCCGGCGGTGGGGGAGCGCATCTACGCCTGGGTGCGCTACGGCGGGCGGCTCTACCGCGGGCGCGAGGCGGCCGAACTGCTCCTCGAGCGCCAACTGGCCGGCATTCAAGCCGCGCTGGCGGCCGGGCTACCGGTCAAGGTGAATACGGTGCTCATCCCCGGCGTGAACGACATCCACCTGCCCGAGCTGGCGCAGCGGCTGGCCCACCTGGGCGTGCCGCTGATGAACGTTATGCCCCTCATCCCCGCCGGGCGGATGCGGGAGCGGCGCGCCCCCACCTGCGATGAGCTGCGCGCCGCCCGCGACGCCTGCGAGGTGCACCTGCCCCAGTTCCGCCGCTGCGAGCAATGCCGCGCCGATGTCGTCGCCTTGCCGCGGTGGGGGAGCGGGGACGCAGACACAAAGACACAAGGGCACCAAGACACGAAGGGGTGAGGGGCTGGTTTGGTCTTGGGGCCAGATCCGGACTTATGCTGATGAGTACACTAGGTCTCCCGCTCTCTGGGGTACTCGCCATGCGCGAAGCAGCCGGCTCACGCTTCGCACGCATCCGGCCCTGACCCGGCAGACCCTCCCAAAACCCCCTTGTCCGCGTTCATCCGCGTTGGAGTATTCCTGCAGGGCAGAAAGAATTAAGGCACCCATCAGATTATCTTTAGGGTTTGCCAAGTCGGCGGCAAGATACGGCCCGCCCGTTTCCGATAGAATGGCTCTGTCGGAACGGGCGGGCCGTTCCGCGTTCAGGCACTGGAACGTGAGGGTACGACAACGAGTCGAATGCGCCACTGTCGATAACGGCAATACTCATGTCAAGTGACCCACTTGTAGCACTCAACCAAGGAGGCTTAGCTTGATGCGCATGACCGACAGCACCGCTGCCCCTGCCGCTCGCGAGGCCTGGGGTGATGCCCTCAAGGGCGTGCTGATCCTGTTCGTGGTGATCTGGCACGTCATCATGAAGTGTTACCTGCAAGTCGACTGGCAGATCGGCCTGCCGGTGCCCGGCGCGTGGGGGCTGTTCGGCGACCTGATCTGGTCGTTCATGATGCCGCTGTTCCTGCTGGTGTCCGGCTACTTCGCGGCGAACGCGCTCACCCGCGCCTGGCCGGTGGTCGCCCGCACCCGGATTGCACGGTTCGTCTACCTGTACCTGCTGTGGTCGCTCATCCACATGGCCGCGATGTGGGCCTTTCCCGATTTTCCCACGCTGGTACCGCGCAGCGCTGCCGAGTTCGTCGAGTACGTCACGATCAGCCCGCCGAACACCTGGTACCTGTACGCGCTGGCGGCCTACTTCCTGATCGCCAAGGCGCTGCGCCGCATTCCCCCGTGGGGCCTCATTGGCGCTGCCGCGGTACTGTCAGTCGTGGTGTCGGCCGGGTACATCGACGGCGCCGGCAACAGCGGCTCGCTGCTGTACAACTTTTTGTTCTTCTTGCTGGGCCTGCATCTGGCCCCGCAGATACGACGCTTCGTCACCCGGGTCACCTTGCCGGTGGTGGCGCTGCTGGTGGCCGGCTACTTGGCCGCATTCGGGGCGATGAGACTCACCGGCACCGAAGCGCTGCCAGGCGTGTGGCTGTTCGTGTCGCTGGCCGGCGTGACAATGGGGCTGGCCGCAGCGCCGGCGGTCTCGCGGATTCCGGCCATCGGAGCCGGGTTGGCGTGGCTGGGTGAGCGCACCCTGCCGATCTACGTGATCCACATGCCGCTGGTGGCCATCGCCGACTATGCGCTGCACGAGCGGCTGTCGGGCGCCCGTATTGCGGCGCAGCTTACCGCGGCCGTGGCGCTGCCGGTGGTGCTCACCGCGCTCGTGGTCGCGGTGTGTCTGCTGCTGGACCATCTACTGTCCCGCGACGGCGCCTCCTGGCTGTTCAACCTGCCGCGACCAGCGATGCCCAGCATGCCATGGCGCGCGGCCGCCGTGGTGGTGGTGCTGGCCGCGTTCGGTGTGGCAGCCGCCCGCGCGAACCGCATCGCTGGGTGCCCGGCCGGCTCCCCCAGCCAGCCTGCCAGCAAGCCCGGGCAGGTCAGCATCGCCAGCACCGGTGACCTGCTGATCTACGACGTTGGGCACGACATCCCCGAGGATGGCGGGGCCGGATACTTTGAGGCGGTCCAACCGTGGTTCACCCAGGACCTGGTGACTGGGAACTTGGAGCAGGCGATCTCTGATGACACCGGGTACGTGAAATGCGGCGCTGACCCGAACTGCCTGCAGTTCCGCAGCGATCCGGAAACCGCGCAGTACTTTGCTGGCTTTGACCTGCTGACCTTGGCGAACAACCACACCGGCGATTTCGGCCCCGAGGGGTACGCGAATACCGTGGCGAACCTGGCCGCGGCCGGTGTACGCACGGTGGGCCGGCGCAACGAAATCGCCTGCACGACCGTCGGCGACATCACCGTGGCCGTGATCGGGTTCTCCCTGTACGGGAACAGCAACCGGGTTACTGATCTGCGGCACACCAAACAGGTGGTGGCCGCGGCAGCCGAGTCCGCGGACGTGGTGGTGGTGCACGCCCATATGGGGGCTGAAGGACCGGACGCGAACGCCGTCAGGCCCGGTGCCGAGCAGATGCATGGCGAGGACCGCGGCGACGTGGTTGCCTTTTCGCATGCGGCGATCGACGCGGGCGCCGACCTGGTGCTCGGCCACGGCCCGCACGCGCTGCGCGGGATAGAGTTCTACAAGGGGCGGCTCATCGCCTACAGCCTGGGCAACTTTGGCGGCGGCGTGCTCGACGAGACCCCGGCCACGCGGTGCGGCGTCTACCTGGAGGTGAGCCTGGGGCCCGACGGCAGTTTCATCCAGGGCCGGCTGCGTTCGATCCACTTCGAGCACAAAGGAGGCAAGCCACTGCCGGACCCAGACGGTCAAGCTGCCCAATTGGTTGACCAGTTCAGCCGGCGCGACTTTCCCGACACGGCCCCGCAGATCGACTCCGACGGCACCATTGCCCCGCCCAGATAGGTGATCCTTGGCGCAGGGTTGGGGCGCCTCGCCCGCACAGTGGGTAGCAAAGCACCCGTTGGTTCACCCCGGCCTGCGTTCAGGCCAAGCCTGTCGAAAGCCTGTCTTGCAGTCGGCGCGCGGTGTCGATCGACGGCAGACGCGCGCCAGTGGCCGGTCCGGTGCGCATCGATCAGACGATCGCCGACGTCTGCGCCATTCCCGGCGTCACGCCGGCGACGTCACCGCCATCATCGCCGGGGATGGTGCGGAGCGCATCTATGCCTGAATGCGCTATGGCGGGCAGCTCAACCGCGGGCGCGAGGCGGTCGGGGAGTCGTTCCTGGCCTATGCGGAGCAGCGAGCCCGGACGCGCTTGTTCGCCGATAGCAAGTACGGTTGCAGTACTAACCCAGGCTCGAAATGGGACGCGGATGAGCGCGGGGTGAAGAACCTGGTCCGCGTTCGTCCGCGTCAATCCGTCCGCGCAGCCGCCCCACTCTACTGATCCACCACCGAACCATCCACATGCAGGCGGGTCTGGACATGGCGCGGGCGGTAGGGGAAGCGCTCGGCGGCGTCCTCGGCCAGCTCGATGCCGATGCCCGGACCGTCGGGGATGATGACAAAGCCATCCTCCACCTGCAGCCGCGAGGAGACGATCTCGCTCTTGGGCGGCACCAGCTCGTCGTTGGGGTACTCCTGCAGGGCAAAGTTGGGGATGCAGGCGGCGAGCTGCAGGCAGGCGGCCGTGCTGACCGGGCTGAGCGGGTTGTGGGGCACGACGCCCACGTGGTGCGCCTCGGCCAGGGCGGCGATCTTTTTGCTGTGGCTCAGGCCGCCGGCCATGCACACATCCGGCCGCACGTATTGCACGGCGCCGCGCTGCAGGAGCGCTTCGAACTCGTAGATGGTGTGCAGCCGCTCGCCGGTGGCGATGGGGATGTGGATGTTCTCCGCCACCAGGGCCATGGCGTCAAAGCTGTCGGGCAGGATGGGGTCCTCGTAGAAGAAGGGGTGGAACTCTTCGATGCCCCGTGCCAACACGATGGCCTCGGCGGGGGTCAGGCGGCGGTGGATTTCGATGCACAGGTCCACCTCATCGCCCACGGCCTCGCGGTAGCGGCGCACCGTCTCGATGGCGTCGCGCATCTTGCTGGCGTGGGTCTTGAAGTAGGGCTCGCTGGGCGGCTCGTCGAGGAAGGGGGTGAGGTGCCCGACGGCGGTGAACCCCTTCTTCTTGGCCTCGATGCAGCCCTGCACCAGCTCTGCCGTCGTTTGGCCAAAGACGTGATAGTACACCCGCGCCTTGCTGCGGCAGGGGCCGCCGAGGAGCTTGTAGCAGGGCACGCCATAGTGCTTGCCGGCGATATCCCAAAGGGCGATGTCGATGGCGCTCAGCGCGCCCATGATCGCCGCGCCGCGAAAGTGGCTCCAGCGGTAGAGGTATTGCCAGTGATGCTCGATCAGGAGCGGGTCCTGGCCGATCAGGTAGCGCTTGAACGTCTCCACTGCGGCCGCCGAGGCCTCCAGGTAGCCCCACGCGCCCGACTCGCCCAGGCCCGTGATGCCCGCGTCGGTGTGCACCTTGACGTAAAGGAAGCGGTCGACGAACAGCGTCTCGATATCGGTGATCTTCATCGCATGCTCCTTGTTCTCCTGGTGGAGGGCTGTACCCTTGCGAAGGCTCCGAGTCGGCCGTCGCCGGCGCGCCTCCCGCCTCTCTTCCCCATGGAATATGGCACCAAGTGCCGCAAATGGCAAGTTGGCCCTGCCCTCAGCACCTTTTGCGCCTGGGCGCCCTCTGAGGTAAGATAGGATTGTAGGATCCTTGACTCCTACATCGACGGTAAGGACGCTTTCGTCAAAGAGAGGGAGCGCCGGGCGCCGGCCTGGCGGGGGGAGACCCATGACCACTGATCGCACTCGCCCCAATATCGTCTTTATCCTGGCCGACGACATGGGCTATGGCGATTTCAGCGCCTTCAACGGCGGCCTCTCGCAGACGCCGGTGCTGGATGCGCTCCTGGCCGAGGGCGTCAGCCTCTCGCAGCAGTATACGGCCTCGCCGGTGTGCAACCCCTCGCGCGCGGCGCTGATGACCGGGCGCTATCCCCACCGCACCGGCTCTATCGACACGCTGGAGTGGCGCGGGCTGGAGCGTCTGGCCCTGCGCGAGACGACCCTGGCCGACTTGCTGCAGGCCGCCGGCTATGCCACCGGGCTGGTCGGCAAGTGGCACCTGGGCGCTTTTGACCCGCGCTATCACCCCAACGCCCGCGGCTTTCAAGAGGCGGTTTGCTTCCGTGGCGGCATGCACGATTACTACCAGTGGCGTCTGGAGTACAACGACCGCGTGCAGCGCGCCGACGGGCGCTATCTGACCGATGTCTGGACCGAGGAGGCGGTGCGCTTTATCGACCGCCACGCCCACGAGCCGTTCTTCCTGCACCTCACCTACAGCGCGCCGCACACGCCGCTGCAGGCGCCGGAGGAGGAGGTCCGTCCCTTTGCCGAGAGTGGGCGCTTCAACAAGGGGGTCAGCACCCTCTACGGGATGATCCGGCGCATGGATGCGGGCATCGGCCGCGTGCTGGAGGCATTGGATCGCCATGGCCTGCGCGAGAACACCCTGGTTCTCTTTACCAGCGACAACGGACCCCAGTTCGGGGGTGAGGGCGACGCGTGCACCACACGCTTTAACTGCCAGCTCAACGGCGCCAAGGGTTCGGTCTATGAGGGGGGCATTCGCGTGCCGGGCATTGTGCGCTGGCCGGCCGGGCTCGACGGTGGGCGTCGCCTGCACGACATGGTCCACTTTACCGATTGGTTCCCCACCCTGCTGGCGGCTGCCGGGGTCCCCGTGCCGGCTCACCTGCGCCTTGATGGGGTGAACGTCCTGCCCATCCTGCGCGGCGAGCCGGGGCAGGTCGAGACGCGGCGCTTTTGGCAGTGGAACCGCTACACGCCGCTGGTGACCTGCAACGCCGCCATACGCGACGGCGATTGGAAGCTCATCCGCCCGGCCATTCGCGAGGCGATGGAGGTGCCGGACATTCAGTGGCTGCGCGTGTCCATGTACGAGCCGGAGCACTTTGAGCGCACCGGCATCACCCGCCGGCCGGACCCGCCGCGCGATGTGCCGCCCCCGCCGCCGCCTGAGCTCTACAACATCGCCGAGGACCCGCTGGAGCAGCGCAACCTGGCCGCCGAGCACCCAGAGCGCGTGCGCACGCTGCTCGCGGCGCTGGAGGCCTGGTTCGCCGAGGTCGAGGTGGAGCGCGCGACTATCGACGATCGCTGGTAGCCAGCCGTAATGCCCTGGGTTGTGGAGCCTTTTGGCATGGCGCGATGCGGCCCCGCCGGGAGATGCAGAGAGGTCGGATGTGCCCTCCCGGCGTAACCTCTGCGGCGCTCTGCTCCTCCGTGCGCCTCTGCGCCTCCAGAATACTATTTATCGGAGTTGGATGATGAATCTGGTGCCGATGTTATACTTTGACCCGGATACGGAACTCAGGCTCAAGCTGCTCTGGCAGCGCCTGGCCGATGAGGGCATCTCGAGCGCGATGGTCTCTTCGGACTTGCGCCCCCATCTAAGCCTGGCCGGGGTGGAGGGCGTGGACTGCGCAGAGTTGCGCCACGAACTGGCAGCCTTTGCTCAGCAAACGCCGCCGCTCCACATAAGCCTGGCGGCCGTGGGCATCTTCCCGGGGGAAGAGGGGGTCGTCTACATCGCGCCGGTGGTTACATCGGGCCTGCTTGCGTTGCATCAGCGGTTCCATGCACGGCTGGAAGAACTGGGCTACCGGACCATCCCCCACTACCGTCCCGGGGTCTGGGTGCCCCACTGCACCGTGGCCATCCAACTGCCCCCCGACAAAATCCCCGCCGCAGTAGACATCTGTTGCCGCAGCGATGTCTTTGGGCCGGCGCAGTTGGTCGAGGTGGGCGCTGTGCAGGTGTCGCCGGCGTATGAGGTCTGCGGCTATCCTCTGCAAGGGGCATCCCTCCTTTGAGCAATTCCCCCAAGGATCCGCCCGGAATTGACGCCTCGCCGGACATGTGGTAGATTCTGTCCACTGCAGGGGCGTCGGATTGTGCACGGTTACCGGTCGGAGCATAGATTGCTCAAGCTGGTTGTGCGCCACGGGCGCCTGCCGCTATAGCGACCAGTGCACCGGTTGATAGCGGAGCACAGTCACCTGCAGCGATCCGGCAAAGTTGCCTCCTCCACTGTCGCAAAACCTGCCGGCGGATCTGCCGGAATGCTCCACGCTGAGCAATGCGCAGCGGCCGGGCACTCACCAGGAGATGCCCTCGCCGCTCCCACTGCGCGCCAGCCTTTTCCCATGCATTTCCTTGTCGATTCCGCTTGCCCGCTATTCTCTCTGGCGCCATCCGTTTGCACGCCCGCTGCCGCCCATGGGCGGTAACCGGCGTGCCGTTCGGCCGTTCCAGGCCCGGGCAATGCCGCCCAACACCGAACGAGTGGCTCTACCAGTCGCAGAAGGGAGGTGCGTCGAGGGCTCGGATGAGTGTACTGTATCGCATGGCTTCGAACGCTCGGACGATCCGCTCTGACCTAAAAAAGGAGACGCCCTGATGACTAGGACTGCACGCCTGCTTATTCCCCTGCTGGTCATTGCCCTGCTGCTGGCGGCCTGCAGCGGCCAGGCGCCCACGCAAGCACCTCAGCCGGCGGCCACCAGCGCCTCCGCATCGGAAGCGACCTCGGAGCCTCAGCCCGAAGCTCCGACTGCTGCCCCGGCAGCGGCCAAGTCGATCACGGTGCACATGTATCCCAACGACCCGCGCAGCATTGACCCGCAGCGGGCCATCGACACCCGCGAGTGGAACCTGCTGGAGCAGCTCTTCCCCGGCCTGACCGTGCTCAACACCGAGACGCACGACATCATGCCGGCCATGGCCGAGAGCTGGGATATCTCGGACGATGGCCTGGTCTACACCTTCCACCTCTTGCAGGGGGTGCCCTGGGTGCGCTACAACGCCGAGACGGGCGCTGTCGAAGAGGTCAAGGATGAGAACGGCGAGGTGCGCTATGTGACGGCGGAGGACTTTGTCTTCGGCTTCCTGCGCGCCCTGAACCCCGAGAGCGGTTCGCCGGCAGCGTATATGCTGGCGCCCTATATCGTCGGTGCGGAAGAGTACAATGCCGGCACAGGTAGCGCCGACGCCGTGGGCGTTCGGGCTGTGGACGAGTATACCTTTGAGATCACGGCGCCCGAGAAGGTCGGTTTTGCCCTGCAGATTTACGCTATCCTCAATGCCCGGGCGACCCCGGCGTGGGCCATCGAGGCCGGTGGCGACGCCTGGACCGAGCCCGAGAACATCAACACCTATGGCCCCTTTGTCCTGAAGGAGTGGGTGCATGACGCCAGCCAGACGATGATCAAGAATCCCTTCTGGCCCGGCTCGGAAGGTATCGGGCAGCCCACTCTGGACGAGATCGTCTTTCGCTTTATCGACGAGGAAGTGGGCCTGCGCGAGTACGAGGCCGGCGGCATCGACGTCACCCTCGTCCCGGGCACGCAGATCGAGCGGCTCAAGGTAGACCCGGTCCTCGGCGGCGAGCTCAAGATCACGGCCGGCACGTGTGTCGGCTATTGGAGCTTTGACACCACCCGGCCGCCCTTTGACAACGTGCACATGCGCCGCGCCTTCAACTATGCCATCGACCGCGAGACCCTCTGCGTAGATGTCCTCGGCGGCGGCGAGATCCCGGCGCGCTTTATGGTGCCGCCGAGCATCCGCCTGGCCCCTTCGGCCGGTGACATGGGCGATCTGGGCATCACGTTCGACCCGGATAAGGCCAAGGAGGAGCTGGCTCTCGGCTTGCAGGAGATGGGCCTGGCCTCCGTCGACGAGTTGCCGACCATCACGGCTTGGCTGAACTCGACCCCCACCCAGGCGCGCGTTGGCCAGGCTCTGCAGGCCATGTGGCAGGAAACGCTGGGCGCCAAGGTCGAGCTGCAGCAGTTGGACAACACGGTGTACTGGTCGACCCTGGAGAAGGAGACCGGCAACATCGTCATGGCCGGCTGGTGCCCGGACTATAACGATGCCAACAACTATCTCTCCGACGTTTTCCGCTCCGACTCGATCTACAACTATGGCCACTGGAGCAATGAGGAGTTCGACAAGCTCGTAGACCAGGCGCGCGTAGAGACGGACGAAGCCAAGCGCCTCGAGCTGTACACTCAGGCCGAGCAGTTGTTGAACGTTGAGGACGCCGGCATGATCATGCTGAACTATGGTGTCCGCGCGCAGTTGACCAAGCCCAGGGTGCAGCGCACCTACTCGCAGACCGCCATCGAGCACTACTGGGACTGGGACGTTACCGAGTAGTCCGTGTTCGCCAACACCTCGGGGTGGGCGCTGCTGCCGAGTAGGGCTCGCCCCGAGGTGAGACCAATGCTTGGCGGCTGTTCGCCCTGTGCTGCTTCCGGCGGCCTACAGTCTCTGGTAGGCATGGTAGCGCCGCCTGCGGCGAGTCCTGGCTGTCAGAGTCGCTGTGAAGCATTACGAGGCACACCGGAGGAACTGGACGTGGCGAGGTTCATTGTACAACGCATTCTGTGGATGCTCTTGGTTCTGTTCGTCGTCTCGGTCATCACCTTCGCCCTGATGCACGCCGTTCCCGGTGGCCCTTTCACCCTGGAGAAGCGACTCCCCGAGGCGACGATCGCGCAACTGAACGCCAAATACAACCTGGATGCGCCCCTCTACATCCAGTATCTGGACTATGTCCGCGATATCATGGTCCCGACCGTCACCACCGGCGAGCAGCCTGCCTTTCTGGACCATCAGTACCTGATCAACATCAAGCTGCCCTCTGGGGACCGGGCCACCCTGCGCTGGATGGATTTTGGCCCCTCGTATCGGGCGGTCAGCCGTACCGTCAGCGACATCTTTCGCGACAACCTGCCCGTCTCGATACGCCTTGGCGCCGCGGGGCTGGTCGTATCGGTGGTCATCGGCCTGCCGCTGGGCTTGGTCTCGGCCCTCAAGCGCAACTCGCTGGCCGACTATTTGGCCACGGGCGCTGCCGTCTTTGGCGTGTCGGTGCCTGTGATCATCATGGCGCCGGTGCTGCAATACCTGCTCGGCGTCAACCTGCATTGGCTGCCGGTGAGCGGCTGGGGCGAGGCCCGGCACATCGTTCTGCCCGCCTTTGCCCTGGGCGTGGCCGATGCAGCGCTCATCGCCCGCCTGACCCGCGCCAGCCTGCTGCAGGTGTTGAATCAGGACTATATCCGCACCGCCCGCGGCAAGGGCGTCCCCGAGCGCCTGGTCATCCTGCGGCATGCCCTCAAGAACGCCCTCATCCCCGTGGTGACCGTTTTCGGCCCCATGGTGGCCTATCTCTTGACCGGGACCTTTGTCGTGGAGACGATCTTTGCCATCCCGGGCATGGGCAAGTTCTTTGTCACCAGCGTGGCCGGGCGAGACTATCCGGTGATCATGGGTACCGTCTTGCTCTTTGCCATCTTCCTGGTGCTGGCCAACACGCTGGTCGATATCCTCTATAGCTGGCTCGACCCGCGCATTTGCTATGAATAGCAGGCAGAACACAATGGCGACAACAGGCAAACCGGAAACCAGACGCCTCGCACAAAAGGCCCAGACCTCGAAGGGGCGGAGCCTGACCACCGACGCCCTGCGTCGGCTATGCCGCAACCGGGCCGCGATGATCGGGGCCGCCATAGTCCTGCTCAGCATCCTGCTGGCACTCGGCGCACCCGTGCTGGCGCCGCGCGGGTTCGACGAGGCTGTGCTGACTCAGACCAACGCCGCGCCCCGCTGGATGACCCGATTCTTTCCGGGCATGGTTCCGCGTGAGGCCGGCGGCTATGTCAAGGTCGATGACAGCTATCCCTTGGGCGCCGATGCCCTGGGGCGCGACCTGCTGAGCCGCATCCTCTATGGCGCGCGCATCTCGCTGGCCGTGGCCGTGGTAGGGCCGCTGATCAGCATGCTGGTCGGCTTTACCGTCGGGCTCGTCTCGGGCTATGCGGGCGGCCGGCTGGACAACCTCCTGATGCGCTTTGTGGACATCATGTACGCCTTCCCCACCATGCTGCTCATCATCCTGCTCATGGCCTTCTTCCGCGCCGGCGCTGGGCAGGGGGCGGAGGCCCATCCGCTCGTAGCCATGCTGAGCAAGCTGGACAGCAAGATGGGCGGCCTGCTCTTCATCTTTGTGGGCATCGGCCTCACGGCCTGGATGGGCGCGGCCCGCCTCGTGCGCGGGCAGGTGCTTTCAGTGCGCGAGCAGGAGTACGTCCTCGCCGCCCGTGCCCTGGGCGCGCCGCCGCGGCGCATCATCCTGCGCCACATCCTGCCCAACATCATCGGCCCGCTGATCATCACCGAAACCATGAGCATCCCCAGCTATATCTCGTACGAGGCCTTTCTCAGCTTTATCGGCTTGGGCGTCAACCCGCCCACGCCAAGCTGGGGTGGGATGATCTCCGAAGGCGCGCGCACGATCCAAATCTACCCCAACCAGGCCCTCTTCCCGGCGCTGGCGCTGTTCCTGCTCATCTTTGCCTTCAACTTTCTCGGCGACGGCCTGCGCGACGCCCTCGACCCGACGCTGCGCGGGCGCGAGTAGATAGGGGACAGCGGCCGGTAGACAGTAGACAGTGAGCACTTTGTCCACTGCCCCCTCGATTCTCAGGGCATCCCCCACAAGAAGGGTGCAGTTTCACTTTGGGGGCGAAAGGGGAGTCTCGCGCGAGCGCAGTCACAGCCGAGTCACGCTAGTCGAAGTGTCGAGCGAGCTCGGGACGTGTTGCAGAAAACGCCAAGCTGCGCCGGTCCTCAGCTCGCTCGACAGGTCCGTCCGTGCGACTTGGCCGCAACTGCGCTCGTGGAGGACTCTCCCCATGCGCGATCTGCCCCGAAGCTGAAATTGCACCCCCCGCAAGAACGGCCGGTTGACGCACTGGCCCTCGTATGGTAGAATCACCCTGCCTTCGGGCCCATAGCTCAGCGGCAGAGCGGCCGGCTCATAACCGGTTGGTCCTGGGTTCGAATCCCGGTGGGCCCACCAATATGTGAACAGAGTACAACGAGTGACCTTCAGGCCCTTGCGTGGCGGCGAAGGGCCTCTGTCCCTGGTGCCTTGCCTCTCCTTGTGGCTCAACCGGCCAATCCTGCACATTGGCATCTCCTCTGTGAGCCGTGCCACCTATGTGAACCATGTGAACCAGTTGAGCCACTCGGATGGAGAGAATGGTGCCTCCATCCCGTGCTCGTGTTTCCCACAGACGCAGCCGCTGTGGCTCTTGCCGTCTAGGTTCGGCGACGCATGCCTCCCCTAACGAGGTCATACACAGATATGTGGAATTGGCCAGTCTCAGCCGCCCACCTGGCTTTGCACTCTATCGCGTCTGGCAGCGGTATTTCCCCATCGAGAATGAAGAACAAGTCCTGGCCGGTCATGCTGATGATGTTCGTGGATCGCCCCGTAGAAAAGGCCTGCAGGCCCTCCTCCGTGAAACCGCTTCTGCTGATGAACAACCCTCGAGACCAGGTGGATTTGCTTTCCACTTTCTCCCTAAACACTAGCAGATCAGCCTGAGGAGTCTGCTCACCCTGCCATTTCGCCTCAACGAGGTAGGTGTGCGCTTCGAACTGCAGGCTTCCATCGATCTGCTCGCCCACCAGCTTGAACGCGCTTCTGGGGGCTAGGTTATGGATCGAGAACATCTCCTGCAGGAAACGCTCAAAGGCATAGCCCTGCTCCTGCGCCCGGAGCTTTTCCAGGCCAATCAATTGGTCTTTGAGCTTGGCCAACTCGGCTGGGGCTACCCCTGCTTGTTCCGTGTCCATCCCTTCTGGTTGTTTCTTTGGAAGCGAGTCCAGGAACGCAGGGTCCCACAACTCGGGTATCTTGAATTCAACACGCACGAGCAGATCATTCAGGGCGCGGATCTCCTCCACCGTCACCGGACTGGCCTTGCTGTTGCGGTAGGTCAAACCTCTTCGCACGATCTCAAGTACGAGCCGGCAGAACAGCCCTCTCTGCGTTTCCAGAGTGCTCCCCAAGAGAGTCGTGATGGCAGGTAGCTTGCTCCCCCCTGTCCATAGCTTTGAGATGCCGAGCTCGTGCGCCACCCCAGCAAACGAGATCGCCGCATTTGCATAGGGGTGAGGTGTGCCCGGCAGGAAGGAATAGAGGAGGGCAGCCATCTCATTGATCACTTGTGATTCAGCCAGAGATAATGCCATCACTCACCTCGCTCTTGTGCCCGCGACTGGTCTGCACCATGTACAAGATCATTCGTACTCAAAGCCGGCCTCGGTGATTTCGTCTCTGAACGTCTCCAGCCACTCGATGAGCAACCCATATGTGATGAAAGCGGCCCGGCAGGCTGGCTCCAGCCCAACGTTCGTAGCATCATAGCCCCGCGCCCACAGTTGGTGAACGGCCCTGTTCCGCCTCTGATTGAACTTGATGAGTTCGTCCACGAAGGTTGGGTTAGGCTGATACACTCTGCCTTCATGACCTTCTCATAGGCTACGACCAAACTGCTAAAGATCTCCCGATCACTTCTCCTCAGAAACGTGCGCAGCAAGCTCTCCACAAGCGAATGCGCCAGCAGAAAGCAGAGCACGTATTCGCCCCGGTCATACGCCCTGCGAGCTGCGGCTTCGTTCTGTTTCATCGTGGTGCGATCAACGATTGGCACTACTGTGGCGCCTCTTCTCTCTGGTCATCCTCTGTGACCAATCAATCCTCCCCTAACAAGCGGCTCCGCTGGCGCAAATGGCTCACCTGGCTCAAGAGGATGTGCCAGGTGAGCCATTTGCGCCAGACGGGCCAGTTGTAGCGATGATACCCCCTGATGATAGCCTGAGCGGGGCGCTGAAGAGGACATGCCGATGGAAGCGATGTCACTCATGGATGCGGCCTTATGCAGAGCGCCAGCAAGATGATGAACTTGCAGATATTGTACGACACGGGAGACTGGGGGTCAAGCGAGTCTGCCTCTCACTCTCGGCCCATCCCCACGTTGCCGGCACAAGTGGCACCCTTGGCACAGCAGCCCACACTCGGAGCAAGATGAGCCACTCGCCGGGTGGAGCCGGTGCAGGGCACCTACACCCATCCCAACAACCCCCGGCATTGGTCTTGCCATCAAGACTACCACAAGTTACACTGCCCAGGTGGGCAGGTCACCTGTCATCAACGACACAGGAGATGGGCCATGTCCGCCTACGAGTACAAGGTCGTTCCCTTTGTGGGCCGGATGGACACAGGCGATCAGGGTGGTGCCATAAAGGTGGCCGGTCAGCTCCAAAAGCTCATCAACGATGTGGCGGCACAGG
>DAOUGZ010000196.1:0-9920 GCA_034428955.1 Anaerolineae bacterium
GCACCGTGTCGTCCACGTGCACGTCCCATACCTGCTCGGCCATCGCGGGCACCCGGCTACCCTCCACCACCGCCTCCAGGCTCTCAATAGGATGCCGGCGCCGGAGGTTGAGGAGGACCTGGCGCTCCTCCTCAGGCGACGGGTAGCCGAGGCGCAAGCGCATGAAAAAGCGGTCCAGTTGGGCCTCGGGCAGCGGGAAGGTGCCCTCATACTCAATAGGGTTCTGCGTGGCCAACACCAGGAACGGCTGCGGCAGCACGTGCGTCACCCCGTCGACGGTTACCTGCCGCTCGCCCATGCACTCGAGCAGGGCAGACTGCGTCCGCGGGGTGGCCCGGTTCAGTTCGTCGGTCAGCAGCACATTCACGAACACCGGCCCAGGCCGGAACTCGAACTCGGACGTCTTTTGGTTGAACACAGAGACGCCCGTAACGTCATTCGGCAACAGATCGGGGGTGCACTGCATCCGCCGGAACGTTCCGCCCAGCGAGGTGGCTAGGGCCCTGGCAAGCATCGTCTTGCCGACTCCGGGAACATCCTCGATCAGTACGTGCCCCTCACACAAGAGTGCCGTGAGCAGGAGCTCGATCGCCGGCCGCTTGCCGACAATGACGCGCTCCACGTTGTCCGTCACCCGCCGAGCGAACTGCTCGATTGTCTCCATGGGCCCTTCCCCGCTTGCCGTCTAGGCTATGCGCACAACTACCCTGGCACCGCTCCAAAGCTGTTCCAGTCGATAGAACGACCGCCGGTCCGGCGAGAAGAGGTGGACAATCACGCCGCCGAAATCGACCAGCACCCATCCGGACTCGGGCGATCCCTCCACCCGCCGAGGGGAAATCCCCTCCTTGCCCAGCTCCTCAGAGAGCGCCTCCACGAACGCCCGCAATTGGCGGTCGGACGTGCCGGTACAGATGACGAAATAGTCTGCGATGATCGTCGTGCCCTGCAAGTCCAGGACTGTGATGTCTTCCGCCAGTCTGTCGGCCAGCACGTCAGCGATCCGCCTGGCCATCTCCAATGTCTCCAGTTCGCCCTCCTTCTCTTCGTCGTATTGGGTTTCTCTGTCCAGCTCGGATAGCGATTCCTGCATGTGTTGCCAGTGCGTCCCACGCCAATAGAAGCGGTTGCAGTTTGGGCACAACCTGAACTCGTCTTGCGTGCAAAAGGTGTAGGGCGGTACGTAGCCCCAGGCGCTGCTCTTGGGCACCGCTTCCAGCCGATCATTGCAGACTGGGCAATGCGAGAAAGCGGCCTCCAGCCGCAAGTCCAGGTCGCGCACCACCTGGCGCAACTGTATCTCCGGCACCTCCGACTCGACGAACAGTGTACGCACTCCGCGCCGCCTTGCCAGGGCCGTATCGCGGGTCAGCAGAATGCGGCCCTCCGCTCGCGCCCGGCGCACCAGCTCGTTATCGGTCCAAGCCGGGTCGTACAGCACATCACAGCCGAGTATGCGCAGCCAGCGCGCCAATCGGCCCAGCATCGCATCTACCAGCAAACGGGGGGCCGCAGCCTCGCTCATGCCGGCCGTACCGCCGGCTGGCCGCGCTGCCATAGCCACACGCCCATCGCCACAGCAAGCCCGGCCGCCACGCCCAACGCGCCGGTCTTGGCCGTTACCGCCGGCCGGTAGACTCCCAGATAGCTGTTCTCGGGCACAAAGTAATGCTGAGCCACACGCAAGAGATCCTCCGCCGAGACGGCATCGATACGCTGCCCATAGGGCGGGACCGCCATGCCTGGACGGCACCAGGTAGCATGCGACGCATACAGCCAGGCCAGGTTCACATTGGATTGAGTTGCCAGAGCAAACTGGCCCTTGAGCGTAGCTTTGGCCTCCGCCAGCTCTGCCGCGGGCACGGGCTCAGTCTGCAGACGCTCCAGATGGCGGGCGACGGCCGCCGTGATCGTCGGCATCTTGCCGGCATCCGATGCCGTGCGGATGACGAAATACCCTGTGTCACAGAACGTGTTGTTGTAGGCGCCAATCGAGTATACCAGGGCGCGACGCAGCCGGACCTCATCGGTAAGCCGGTTGCTCAACACCTCAGCCAACACATCCAGGGTCGCCACATCGGCGTGACTTGCGCCCACAGTTCGCGCGCCGCAGCGCATCGCCGAGCGGTCCGAAAGGTTGGGTCCCCGCTGCACCACGCGGATCTCCCGGCCGGCCCTGGGCGGTGTCGGCGGCTGCGGCGGCTGCGGCCCGGCCGCGAATCCGGCCAGGTATCGCTCCAGCGCGCTGCGCAGCGCCGCCGCAGGCACATCGCCAACCGCAATCAGCGTCATATTGTTCGGCACATAGTGGCGCCGGTGATAATCGCTCAGCATCTCCCGATCGATGCGGTCCAGCGATTCGTCTTCCCCCGCCACGCGCAGGCCCAACGACGAGCCGGGGAAGAGCCGTCGGCGCAGCGTCAGGGCCAGGTCATAACCTAGACCCCAACTCTCCAACAGGTCCAGTGCCCGGCTTGAGCGGCCGCCTTTCTCCTGCATCAGCACCTGCCGCTCGGGCTCTATCTTCTCTGCCGGTAGGGACGGGCGGAACACAATCTCCGCCAGCCAATCCAGAGCCGGCTCCAGGTCACCAGCCAGCAGGTGTACCTCATAGGCGGTGTACTCGTAGCTCGTCAGCGCATTATAGTACCCACCACGCTGCCGGATGACCTCGCGCAGCTCGTGCTCATCCCACCGCTCGGTGCCGTCAAAGAGCATATGCTCTAGAAAGTGCGATATTCCGTTGTTATGTCTGGTCTCGTGCCGGGCGCCCACGCGGACGACCATGATCAGAGACACTGTGCCCGTATGGGGCCTCTCCTGATGCCAGACCTCCAGGCCATTCGGCAAGACAAAGCGGTCCACATCGAGGCGGCTCGGCACCTGCCGGCCGGATGGCCCGGCGCTGCCCACCCCACAGGGTTGTTCAAGATTTGGCTTCCACCGCGACAAACGAGTTCCTTTGCTAGCGCCTGGGCGTCCAGCTATATCCCACGACCAGGCGGCTCCTTTGCCGCTGTGATGCCAGGCGAATCCACTGCTCGCTCACAAACCCCAGCCTGGCTACTACCTGGCCAGGGCACCTTCTCAGGGTCATTCTACCTTGCCCACAAGGGGTTGTCAAAGATGGGCCCTAGCCAAAGCTGACAGGGTCTACGTCGATGCGCCAGCCTCTCGCCACCCGCAATCCCTGCAGGAGCGGGTGCGGGTCTGGCGTGCGGAGGATGATCTGCCAGCGCCAACGGCCGCGCAGCCGCTCGTGCATGCAGGGTGCTGGCCCGATGACGTCAGTGCCTGCTAGGCCCAGTTGCCGGGCCTGCGCCGCCAACTCTCTGGCCATGGTCTGGGCCTCCCGCCGCACCTGGCCGGCATCTTCGCCTGTATAGACGAGGCGCACAAGCCGCCCAAAGGGCGGGTAGCCCTGCTGCCGCCGGAAAGCCAGCTCGCGCCGCAGGAAGGCGCCATAATCGTGCCGGCCGGCCGCCCGGATGGCATAGTGCTCGGGCGTATAGGTCTGCACGATGACCCGGCCACCGAGAGGGCTGCGCCCGGCCCGCCCAGCTACCTGCGTCAGCAGTTGAAAAGTGCGCTCTCCCGCTCGATAGTCCGGCATGTGCAGTGCCGTATCCGCACTGATCACCCCAACAACCGTCACCAACGGCAGGTCCAGCCCCTTGGCGATCATCTGCGTGCCCACCAGAACGTCCGCCTCGTGCTCGACAAATCGCCGCAAGAGTTCCTCATGGTCGCCACGGTGGCGCGTGGAATCGCGGTCCCAGCGCACCACCCGAGCTTCTGGGAACGCCTCCCGCACCTTCTCGACCACACGCTGGGTGCCGAGGCCAAAGAACTTTATACGGCGGCTCAGGCAATTCGGGCAGACCCGCGCCACCGGCTGCCGGTAGCTGCAGTGATGGCAGACCATCTCGCGCCCCGCGCCGTGATAGCTCAGGGGCACACTACAGCGCGGGCAGAGCAACACTTTCCCACAATCCCGGCACATCACAAACGTCGCGCTGCCGCGCCGGTTCAGGAAAAGGATGATCTGCTCGTGCGCTTGCAGCGCACGAGCCATCGCCGCCTGCAGCGAGCGACTGAAGAGGCTGCGGTTGCCCTCGCGCAGTTCCTGCCGCAGGTCCACGATCTCCACCGGCGGCAGCTCAGCGTACAGCGCCTGGCTTCCTTCATCCAGAGGGCGCAGGCGGCTGGTGCCCTCGGGCAGGTTCAGGCGGGCTTGCTGCACCTCTGCCTGCCGGCGGTGGCTCAGCACCCGCTGCGGCAGGCGAAGCAGCGTATAGACCCCTTGCGTGGCGCGGTATGCGCTGACTGCATCGGGCGTGGCGCTGCCCAAGATGACGCAAGCCCCCGTATGGCGGCCAAGGGCGACTGCCGCCTCGCGAGCGTGGTAACAGACCGCGTGCTCGGACTGTTTGTACGAGTCATCGTGCTCTTCGTCGACGACCACCAGGCCCAGCTTGCGCAGCGGGGTGAGCAGAGCCGAGCGCGGGCCCACCACAACGTCCACATCGCCCTGCATAATCCTGCGCCACTGGTCATAGCGCTCGCCCGGGCTCAGCCCGCTGTGGCACACAGTCAGGCGGCCGGGGAAGCGGGCCGCCACGCGACGAATGGTCTGCGGCGTGAGGGCAATCTCGGGCACCAGAATAACGGCTCTGCGCCCCTGCGCCAGCACCTGCGCCACAGCCTGCAGGTAGATCTCGGTCTTGCCGCTGCCGGTCACGCCATGCAGCAAGAAAGTCTGGTGACGATGCTGCACCAGGGCCTCGCGCACCACAGCCAGGGCTCGCTCCTGATCGGGCGTCAGCACGGGCGCCTCACTGAGGACAAACTCGCGCCCCTCGAGAGGGTCGCGCCAGACCTCGCGCTCTTCGGCCTCCAGCAGGCCCCGGTCCAGCAGAGCATCGATGATCGAACGCGTCGCCCGGGTCACCTCTCGCACCTGCCCCTCCGGCAGCCAGCCCGCCCCCGCTTGCGCCGCAATATAGGCAAAGACCTGCCGTTGCCGGGGCGCCCGCTCCGGCGGGGCTTGGTCCTCGCCGACACCCGGCGCCAGGCGCAAAAAGCGCTCCGTCCTGGGCCTAACGGCGGGCGGCGCCTCGCCTTGCCAGCGACGCAGCAGGCCCTTCTCCACCAGCGCCCCCAGCGCCTCGCGCCAGCCAGCGACGCGGGCCAGGTTGGCGACCTGCTTCACCGGCGTTGCCCTGCGACGCTTGAGCGCCTGCCAGACCAGGCGCTGATTGGGAGATAGCGTGACCTCACCCGGAACCTCTTCGACGACCGGCGCCACCCATTCCTCGAGGCGCCGCCCCACTCCGGGCGGCAGCATCAGCCATAGCGCCCGGCCCATGGGGGCCAGGTACTCTCTGGCCATCCAGCGCGCCAGAGCAATTTGTGAGGGTATGACTACGGGGGAATCGGCAGCCAGCCCGATGATCTCACGCGGCTCGACGTCCAGAGGCGGCGGCAGGGTGGTCAAGCCGGTGACGATGCCGGCCAGCCGACGCGAACCAAAGGGCACCCATACCATGTGCCCCGGCTGCAGCACATCGCTCAAGCTCGCGGGCACGGCATAGTGGAACGCTCCCTCTCGCTCGGCCTCGCCCCCTGGCACTTCTAGAGGGCGAACAGGGGCGTTGACGGCCACGAGAGCATAGCGTGCGGTGTCCAAGCCGGGCCGGCTCCTAAAAGACCACCGAGGCGTAGCCCACCAGGTCGGTTGGGCTGCCCATGGGCTGCACATCGTAACTGGTGGTATGCTCGATCACGACGCCGCGCTGGGCGCCTAGGGCTCTGGCCGCTGCCACTGTAGCCGCGATAGCCCCAGCACCACAGGCGCTCAGGTCCGTCGTCGCCTGCGCGACAATGGCCTCGGCTCGCAAATGGGTGATCGAATCGAGCAGCCGGCGGTCATTCTCCTTCGCCCACGCCAGCGCCGCCGGTCCGGTTCCGCGCGGTGCGAACCCATAGCGTGGCCCGTAGTGGGTCAGATCCGTACTGCCGACCAGATATACATCGCCCTGGCGCGGCTTGACGGCGCGGGCAATGGCCTCGCCCAGCGCCACCGATCGCTCCGTCGGCGGGACCATCAGCGGCACGATTTTGGCCTCGGGGAAGAGGTACTTGATGAAAGGCAGTTGAACCTCGATAGAGTGTTCCTGGCTGTGAGCATAGGGGTTATCCTCAACCTCTCCCGCGGCCTGCTCGACAATCTCGCTTGCCAGCGCGCCGTCAACCTCCAGGTCACCCAGGGGCGTCTCCCACATGCCCTGTCCATAGAGCGCCGGCCGCCCGACTCCCCAACTATGCACCGCGCCCAGGATGACAACCGTTGCCGGTGTGCCGCTCTCTCGCAGAGTGACCAGGGTCTCGACAGCGATGGCGCCCGAGTAGATCCATCCTGCATGGGGCACGAGCCCGGCAAAAAAGGTTCCCTCAGGCATGGCCTTTCTGGCCTCTTGCACATAGCGCGCAATCTGGGCCTCGGCCTCTTGTGCACTCGCTGGGTAGAACATACCGGCTACCACAGGTTCGCGCTGCATCGCCGCTGTCACCTCCTACGGTTGGTGCTGCGTCATACAGACCCAGGCAGATAGGGTGGCGCTGCCTGCGCCCGGTCTTGCCTGTCGGGATATCTAGCAGTAGAGGTTGCTGCTACAAGCGCACTGCACCCCGCGGCCTGGAACGGCTCTTCTCGGCGGTGATAATCGCCAGGATACGATCTACCGTGCAATCGAGCTCGCCGTCGCGGTTGAGAACCACATAGTCAAAGTGGACGAGTTCCTGCATCTCTTCCCTAGCTGTGTCCATCCGCCGCCGCAAGGCCTCCGGGGTCTCGGTCTTGCGTGCCCTCAAACGCTCCTCAAGTTCCTCCTCCGATGAGGCCGTCAGGAAGATAAAGACCGCTTCGGGCACCAACTGGCGCAGCCGCGCCGCCCCCTGCACGTCCACCCGCAGGATGACATCTTTGCCGCTCTCCAGCGCGTTGCGCACCTGCGCCTTGGGAATCCCCTTATAGTCACCATAGACCTGCGCATGCTCGAGCAACTGCCCGCTCCGGATCATGCCCTCGAATTCGCCCTCGGAGCAAAAGATATAGTCCTCTCCGTGCACTTCGCCGGCTCGCGGTGGGCGCGTCGTTGCCGTCACCACAAAATGGAAGGGGTGCCCGCGGCTCTTCAGGCGCTTGATCGTCTCATCCTTCCCCGCGCCCGACGTGCCCGAGATCACCACCACCAACGGCTGGGGGTTTAGGTACGGCGTGAGATCTATCTCGTCGATGCGTGCTGGGCTCTGGCCCACTACTGCCCTATCAACCACGCTGCTTCCCCCTCAAGTTATCGAGCCGATTCGCGATCGTCTCAGGCTGAATGGCCGCCATAGCGACATGGCCACTATCCAGCAGGATGACGGCCTTTGTCTTGCGGCCGTAGGTCATATCGATGGCCATCCGGCGCTCCTTTGCGTCTTGCACCAGGCGGCGCACCGGCGCAGAGTCGGGGCTAACGATGGCCACAATCCGGTTGGCCGCCACAATGCCACCAAACCCGACGTGCACCAGTTCCGTTGTCACTAGGTCCTCCAGAATACTCTTTCACCCACTCCTGTCAGTTGCGACCAGGAGAGAAACTTGCTATAATCGCCGCAGCAGGCTTTTCTGCTGCCCAATGAACGCCATGTGAACGAAAGCACCTCCTCCGGCCTCTTTGCAGCCAAAGGCGGTGCCGACCTGGAACGCGTCCTTACACTGTCTACGCGTTGCCTGCGCATCGTTCCTGGCGCAGCCCACTCGGGTACCCGTCGGAACCGGCGTTTCGTCGCACCGGTTCGCAACCACTGTCAGACAGAGGGTAGTGTATGCCGATCTATGAGTACCGCTGCCTGCACTGTGGCAAGCGTGTCAGTTTGTTCCTGCGCAGCTTTTCGGCTGCAGACGACGCGCAGCCACGCTGTCCACGATGCCAGAGCACCGAATTGCGTCGCTTGGTCTCGCGCGTGTCTGTGCTGAGCTCCGAAGAGAGCCGCATCGACAGACTGGCCGACCCCAGCTCGCTGGGCGACGTCGACGAGAACGACCCCAAGAGCGTTGCCCGCTGGATGCGCCGCATGGGCCAGGAAACGGGTGAGGACCTCGGCCCCGAGTTCACCGAGGTCGTCGACCGCCTGGAAGCGGGCCAGTCTCCCGAAGAGATCGAACAAGACATGCCGGACCTGAGCGAAGGGGCCGCCGGCGACGACGGCGACGCGATGCTCTAGAAGCGCCGGAGAGAGACGGCCCTCGCCGGTATCCTGAACCACAGCCGGCGAGGAGTGTCTCAATCCAGCGAGCGGCTAGATCCTCTCAAAGCGCGCCACGTCGATCACAAAGATCGTCGCGCCCCCAACCTGAACCTCAACGGGGTTGGGCATATAGAGTTCGCCCGGCTCCATCACCGGTGGCAGGGGGTTGACGTACTCGGTGCGCGTGTGGCAGTTCTGGCGGATCGTCGAGAGTACCTCGTCGACCTTGCTCTCGTCAGTCCCAACCAGGATCGTGGCGTTGCCTTCCCGCAAAAAACCGCCTGTCGTGCTGATCTTGGTGGAACGGAAGCCACGTTCCCTGAGTGCCTGCAGCAACTGGTCGGCATCGTCGCTATGCACAATGCTGATGATGAGTTTCATAGCACGGTCCTCTTTCCTTTCACCTGTGTCCGCCATCGCCTGTCTCCCTCAGCAAGGTCTGAACGCGCTCTCGGATGTCGATTTGCACTGCACTCACAGGCTGCTGGGCATCAATGACACACCAGCGCTCTCGTTCGGCCTCCGCCATGGCCAAGTAGCCAGCTCGCACTCGTCTGTGAAACTCGACCTCCTCCTGATCCATCCGCGTCCACTCGGCCTGCTCACGCTCGTGAGCCAGCCTCTTGCGCTCCAGCCCTACCTCCGCCGGCAGGTCCAGGTACACCACCAGATCCGGCCGCAGCCCCCTAGTGGCGAACTCGTTGATCCGCCGCAGTTCGCTCAGGTCCAGCCCACGCCCATAGCCCTGATAGGCGAGGGTCGATTCTGCGTAGCGGTCGCACAGGACGAACTGCCCATCAGCCAACGCCGGCTGGATGACCTCATCCACCAGTTGGGCCCGCGAGGCCAGGTAGAGCAGGACCTCGGCACGAGGCACCATACTGGTGTGACTCGGGTCATGCAGGATGGTACGGACACACTCGCCGATTGTCGAGCCTCCGGGCTCGCGGGTGCTCCGCACTCTGAAACCAAGTTCACGCAGATACGCCTGCAAGAGGGCAATCTGCGTCGTCTTGCCGCTCCCCTCCGGGCCCTCGAACGTCACAAAGTGGCTCATCGCTCGTCTGAGAAAATGCGTACGCGACGATGCGGCTCGCGGCCAGCGCTCCTGGATATCAGGTTAGCCTGTCTGACCAGCTCATGCTGTTGGCGCCGAACCGAGGCCGCCTGCGGGTGTAGCTCCACCGATGAACGTGCACCGCTGAGGATCCGTTCAATGGCCTCCTGGGTCTCGCGCAGGGCTGAGGCGTACGAATCCTCTTGAACCTCAAGATCAAAGATATCGGCCAGATAGGTCTGTATCTGCCCAATCGTGTTGCTGCGCAACACATAGACCGGCAGCCCGTGCCGCTCAGCGTCACCGATGAGCTGCGGGCGCTTGCGATAGTAGCTGCGCAGCGTAAAGACTACATCCGCGCTGCCCAGGTCCTCGACGACGACCACAGGAACGTCCAACTGCTTCGCTGCCTGCCGTAGACGCCCCTGGTTCAGCCCATAGGGAAAGACGCGCAGAGCCTGGCGACCTCGCTCGGCCGCGACAGCGACCGGCTCGGGCGGCTGCGCCACCTCCGGCGCCGGGCGCTCGGCAGGCCGGCGTTCCCGCCGCGCCGACACCTCCCGGC
>DAOUGZ010000197.1:0-18388 GCA_034428955.1 Anaerolineae bacterium
CCGCTGGAGGCCATCCCCCTGGGCGATGGGCAGGCCCTGCAAGCGCGGCTGGAGGATGCGGCGCTGCTGGTCAACACGACCTCGGTGGGCATGCACCCGAGGCCGGACCACTCGCCCCTGCCGGAGGGGGTGCGCTGCCCACCGGATCTGGCCGTGCTCGACCTGGTCTACGCCCCGCGGCAGACGCGGCTCCTGCGCGACGCCGCCGCCCAGGGCTGCCGCACTGTCGAGGGCCTGCGCGTGCTCATTCACCAGGGAGCGCTCTCGTTTGAGGCCTGGACGGGCCGGCCCGCGCCGCTGGAGGTGATGGCCCGGGCAGTTGAACAATGACGGTGAATCTACATGGCTCGGCGTTGCTGCTGCGACGGGCTCCGCGGTTGTGTCGTAGTAGTGGGCTTTGGCCGCTCGAGCAGCAGAGGAACACGAGCCTTGCTCAGCATAGACGCCCCCCAATTGCTGTTTGGGCGAATAAACTCGCTACTACGGCATCGACGCAGGAGGCTCTTTCAAGTCCACAACAATGGTTAGGTGCTAGATGCTACGTTATCTGACCGCCGGCGAGTCCCACGGGCCGGCGCTCGTAGGCATTATCGAGGGGTTGCCGGCCGGGTTGCCTCTGGCCCCGGACGATATGGCCGCGGACCTGGCGCGGCGGCAAGCCGGCTACGGCCGGGGGGCGCGCCAGCGCATCGAGGCCGACCGGGCCGAGATTCTAGCCGGGGTGATCGGCGGGCTGACCACCGGTGCGCCGTTGGCCCTGCGCATCGCCAACCGGGCGCGGCCCGAATTGGGCGACACCGCCCGCCCACCCCGTTCCATTCCTCAGCCCGGCCACGCCGAGCTGGTTGGGGCGCTTAAATACGGTTTTGACAACGTCGAGTGGGTGGCCGAGCGTGCCAGCGCCCGCGAGACGGCCATGCGCGTGGCCATCGGTGCGGTGGCGAAAAAGCTGCTGGCGGCTGTGGGTATTGAGGTGACCGGCTATGTGGTGGCCATTGGCCAGGTCACGTCGCCCGAACTGGACCTGCCTCTTACCGAGCGCAGCGCCCGCGCCGATGCCTCGCCCGTGCGCTGCCCCGACGAGGCGGCCTCGGCGCGTATGGTCGCCGAGATTGACCGCGCCACTGAGGCAGGCGATACGGTGGGGGGGATCGTCGAGGTGCGCGCTGAGGGACTGCCCCTTGGCCTGGGGTCCTTTGTGCACCCCGACCGGCGGCTCGATGCCCGCCTGGGCGCGGCGCTCCTGGGCATCCCGGCGATCAAGGGGGTGGAGATTGGGCCGGCCTTTGCCAACAGCCGGCTGTGGGGCACGCAGGTCCATGACCCCCTGCGCATGAAGGAGGGGCAGGTGATCCGCCCCACCAACCGCGCCGGCGGCCTGGAGGGCGGCATGAGCAACGGCCAGCCGCTCGTGCTGCGCGCGGCCATGAAGCCCATCCCCACCACCCATCGCCTGCAGCCCAGCGTGGACCTGGCCACGAACAGCGAGGCCGACACCGTCTACCGCCGCAGCGACACCTGCGCCGTGCCCGCCGCCAGCGTCGTTGCCGCCGCCGCCGTGGCCTGGGTGCTGGCCGAGGCCGTGCTGGAGCGGTACGGGGGGGATAGGATGGAGCAGGTGATAGGGAGAATGCGTCAAACGTGAAACGTCAAATGACGTTTCACGTTTGATGGTTACGCGAGTCTTTCTGAAAGCAGGGAATCGATGACCGAACGCAGTCTCGTCCTCACCGGCTTTATGGGCACGGGCAAGTCGGTGGTGGGCCGGCGGGTGGCGGAGGCCCTGGGCCGCCCGTTTGTGGATATGGATGCTGTGCTCGAAGAGCGCCTGGGCACGACCATCGCCGCCTATTTCGCTTCGGCCGGGGAAGCGGCCTTTCGCCGCGCCGAGGCCGAGTTGGTGCGCGAACTGGCGGACCGGCCGGGGCTGGTAATTGCCACGGGCGGCGGCGCCCTGGTGGCGGAGGAGAACCGCTGCCGCTTTTTGGCGGCGGCCACGGTCATTCTGCTGGCCTGCGATCCGGCTGTGCTGCAGCGCCGGCTGGAAGGCTCGCGCGAGCGGCCGCTGATGGCCGGCGCTGACCCGGCAGCGCGCATCGCGCAACTGCTCGGCAAGCGCCAGGCGGCCTACGACGCCATCCCCCTGCACCTGGACACAACCCACCTCTCCATCGAGGAGGTCGTCGAGCGTGTGTTGCGTTTGGCACGCCTAGCCCCCAGCCCCCAGCCCCTGCGCCTCTTCGCCCTCCCCGCCACAGCCGGAGGATACGATGTGGCCGTCGGCGAGGGGTTGCTGGCCCATGCGGGGCCGCTGCTGCGCGAGGCTGGGGCCGGGCCGCGGGTGGTGGTCATTACTGAGCCCAATGTGCAGGCGCGGCACGGCGCGGCCCTGCAGGCGGCGCTGGATGCGGCGGGCATCGAATCCCGCTGGCTCGGGGCGCCCAGCGGCGAGGCGGCCAAGGCCAATGCCGCGCTGCAGTCCCTCTACGATGGGCTGCTCGAGGCCGGCGCCGACCGCTACACGACGGTCATCGCCCTGGGCGGGGGCGCGCTGAGCGACGCTGCGGGTTTTGCCGCCGCCACCTGGATGCGTGGCCTGCCCTGGGTCGTCATCCCCACGACTTTGCTGGCGCAGGTCGATGCCGGGCTGGGGGGCAAGGTGGCCATCGACCACCCTCAGGGCAAGAACCTGATCGGCGCCTTCCACCCGCCGCGGCTGGTGCTCACCGACCCGGCGCTCTTGCGTACCCTGCCGGCGGCCGAGTTCCGCTCGGGCCTGGCCGAGGTGGTCAAGCATGGGGTGATTGCCGCGCCGGGCCTCTTTGAACATCTGGAGGCGGAAGGTCCCGAGCCGCTGGGCCGCACGGTCCCCGAGGCGGTGCGCGTCAAGGTCGATGTGGTGGCTGAGGATCCCCAGGAGCGCGGGCGGCGGGCCGTGCTCAACCTGGGCCATACCGTGGGCCACGCCCTGGAGCGAGCCAGCCGCTTTGGGCTGCGCCACGGTGAGGCGGTCAGCCTGGGCATGGTGGCCGTCACCCGCTTGGCGGTGCGCCTGGGCGTTTGCGACCCGGCGCTCGAGCCGCGGTTGAGGGCGCTCCTGGCCCGGTTGGGCCTGCCGGTGCGGCCGCCGGCGCTGGACCCCGGCGAGGTATGGGCGGCCATGGCCGCCGACAAGAAGAACCGCGGGGGGGTGGTGCGCTTTGTGCTACCGGTACGCCTGGGCGAGGTAACCCTCCGCAGCGGTATAGACCACGCCGAGTTTGACTCGGCGTGGCGCGAGGTGACGCAAGATGCCTGATGTACTCGTCCTCCACGGGCCAAACCTGAACCTCCTGGGCCGGCGCCGGCCGGAGGTCTATGGCTCCATGACCCTGGCCGAGATCAACCGGCGGCTCGAGGCGCGCGCGGCCGAGCTGGGGCTCGTTCTGCACATCGTCCAGTCGAACCACGAAGGAGAGCTGATCGACGCCCTGCACGAGAGCGTGGATTGGGCCGCGGCGGTGCTTATCAACCCCGCCGCGCTCACCCATACCTCGGTGGCCCTGCGCGACGCCATCGAGGCGCTGGACAAGCCGGCCGTTGAGGTCCATCTCTCCAACATCTATGCTCGCGAGCCGTTCCGCCACGTCTCGCTGCTCAGCCCGGTCTGCGTGGGGCAGGTGGCCGGCTTTGGCTGGCGCAGCTACCTCTTGGGCCTGGAGGCGATAGCCGGGCTGCTGGCCGGGGAGGGCCAGGCCTGACCCGTTCAGAAGGAGCCGCCCTTTCGCATTTGCTATCTGAACAGCATTGGGATTAGAATCCCTTCTGGGCACCCATCCCGTGAGCGACACCGCAAAGGCGGGAAGCAATGGATCCCATGCAGCAGCCAACGGCACGCCCTTCGGCAGCCAGCCTTCTGGCGACCAAGTTCTTTATCCCTCCCCTGAGGGAAGGTCGGATCTCGCGCCCGAGGCTGGTTGAACGCCTCGCATCGTGCCTGTCGCACCGCCTGACCCTGGTCTCCGCTCCTGCCGGGTTTGGCAAGAGTTCAGCCCTGGCGGAGTGGGTGCAGCACACGACGGCGCCGCGGAGCGCTACGGGTCCCGCTGTCGCCTGGCTGTCTGTGGATGCCGCGGACAATGACCTGGCGCAATTCCTCTCCTACGTCATTGCTGCCCTTCAGAAGGTGGTCCCCGGGGTAGCGAGCGATCTTGTCGCTCCGCTCCGCTCTCCCCAGCCTCCCACTGCCGAGGCCGTTACCACCGCTCTTGTGAACGAACTCGCAGCGGTTCCTGACTCCCTTGTCCTCGTCCTCGACGACTATCACGTCATCACGTCACCGGCAATCAACGGCGCCCTGGCCTTTCTCCTGGAGAACCTGCCTCCGAACCTCCATCTCGTCATCTCTACCCGCTCCGATCCAGCCATTCCCATTGCCAGGCTGCGGTCCCGGGGGCAGGTTGCTGAGATCCGGACCGAGGATCTCCGGTTCACCCCGGACGAAGCGGCTGCCTTCCTCAGGCAGACCATGGGCCTCGCGCTCTCGTTCGAGCAGGTGGAGGCCCTCGACGAGCGGGTGGAGGGCTGGATTGCCGGGCTGCAAATGGCGGCTCTTTCCATGCGAGGGCGAGAGGATGTGGATGACTTCATCCGGGCCTTCGCGGGCACCCATCGCTTCATCATGGACTTTATGTTGGAGGAGGTGCTGGCCGGCGAGCCGGAAGAGGTCCAGGCCTTTCTGCTCCAGACTGCGATCCTCACCCGGCTCAGCGGCCCACTTTGCGACGCAGTGACCGGTAGCTCGGGCGGCCAGGAGATGCTCGAGCGGCTGGAGAGGCGCAACCTCTTTGTCGTGCCCCTGGACGACGATCGGCGCTGGTATCGATATCATCATCTCTTTGCCGACCTGCTGCAGGCACGTCTCTATCAGTCTGGGCGTGACCCGGTCGCGCGCCTGCTATTGCGCGCCGCCGATTGGTGCGAGCGGGACGGGCAGATCGGCGAAGCGGTGAGCTATGCGCTCACTGCCAAGGACTATCGTAGGGCGGCCGGCCTGATCGCGCGATATTGGGGGCCCACAGTGAACAACGGTGAGGTCGAAGCCGTGTTGTCCTGGCTGCATGCCCTGCCGGAGGACATAGTCAGGAACAGCGCGCCGCTCGGCGTCGCCTATTGCTGGATACTCTGGCTCAAGGGCCAGATCGGCGCGATCGAGCCGCACTTGGTGGATGCAGAGCGCGCCCTCGGTCTGGTGCCTGGGGATCTTTCGCCCCTAACCAACGCGCAACTGCGCTCGGTGATCTTGCTGGCGCTGGCAGCGGCCTACGGCGGGGCGGGCGACCTCGAGAGGGCTGTCGACGCCTGTGCCGAAACCATCCACTGGAGCCGCCTTGGCAGGAACGCCAGTGGGCTTGCCGGCGCGACCTACTGGATGGTCGGCATGCTGCGGCCGCTGGGGCGCCTGCGCCGGGCGGATGAGGTATGCCGCGAGGCGTTGCACTTCGTCAAAGAGCAGGGAATGGCCCGTCTGCCGGCGGCCGGTCTATTGCACGTGGTCATGAGCGAGGTGCTGCTGGAGCGGAATGACCTGGAGGCCGCGGAGGCCCAGTTGGCGCGAGGAGCCGAGCTGGGCAGGTGGAGTGGGCGCCTCGACGCAGTGAGGAATGCTGCCCCGGCGCTGGTGCGCCTGAGGCAAGCGCGACAGGACGTGAGCGGGGCCCTTGCGGCCATCCAAGAGGGGGAAGCGGCGCTGGGCGAGCCGCCATCCCCTTTGGCGCGGGCCGAGCTGCTCGCGCTCAAGGCAACGGTACTGGTCCGGCAGGGGTCCCTGAGCGAGGCCGCACAGTGCGTTGAGGAGGCGGTGCACCTGGCAGGCCGGGACCGGGGGCGGACCGGAGAGACAGTGGCCCTCGCCGCGTGCAGAGTGCACCTCGCTCAGTGCAAGCCCGACCAAGCTGTCGCGCAGTTGACGCGATCCCTCGCCGCCGCAGAGGGAGACGGCCGGTGGGGCACGGCGATCGAGATGCGCATCCTCCGCAGCCTTGCGCTCGCACGACAGGGCGATACGCAAGGGGCGCAGGCGGATCTGGAGCGCGCCCTTGCCCTGGCTGAGCCGGAAGGTTATGTGCGCCTCTTCATCGACGAAGGGGAGGCGATGGCGGACCTGCTGCGCAAGCTCGCGGCCCGTCCAGCCCGGACGAGCGAGGGCGGCAGTTGCTCGGCTCAATATCTCGCGACGCTGCTCGCTGCATTCGGCGCGCCGGGCGGCACCGTGTTGCCCTCGGGCACCGAGCGCTTCGATCGCGAGGCCCACTCCGGGCAGTCGCCGGCCCTCATCGAGCCGCTCTCGGAGCGCGAACTGCAAGTGCTCCGCTTGATGGCCGAGGGTCTCACCAACAAAGAGATCGCCGCCAAGCTGATCATTGCCCTCGGCACCGTCAAGGCCCATATCCACAATATTTCCGGCAAGCTGGGCGCGCAGAACCGCGCCCACGCCGTCGCGCTTGCCAAAGAACTGGGTCTCCTCTAGCCCCCAAGCCTACCCCTTGCTTGCTTCAGCCTCTGTGGCCGCCGGTTTTCTGCCTCGCGCGCCACGAAATAAACCCTGTCGCATAAACCCTAATGCTCCCCCACTCGTCGGTACGCCGCCAGCGGCCGCCGCCAACCTCTCGCCAGGCGCCGGCCCGGCCGGTCTGTGGCCCCGGCAGCGGCAACATCAGGAGATCGTTAGGTTCGCCGTCGGGCAGGCAGTGGGGCACCCGGTCGGGGCCCCGAAAGTGCACCGCCCGGCGCACACGCTCCAAGCTATTCATTCCTTCCCCCTTGCCCACCATAGCCATCACCTCGCCGTGCAGACCGTTTCCATCAGCCGGCGCGGCTCCCACGCCGCATTGCCCCGCTACGCAGAGAACCTCGCCAACACCCCTCATACCTCCTGCGCCAGACGCGCCTCAGTCTTGGGGTCGAAAAGATGCAGCGCATCGCTCCGCACCTCCAGAGGCAGCGCATCCCCGGGCCGGATGCGGATATCGTCCGGCACCTGAGCCATCAGGCGCGTGCCCAGGAGCATAAAGTAGACATACTGGACGCGCTGCGAAAAGATGGGCTCGACGACCTCCACCTCGGGCCGGAAGGAGCTATGGGGGGCATGCTGCCAATGCTCGGGGCGCACGCCGGCCAAAACAACTTGGCCCTCGTCGAGGTGTTGCCAGGGCGCAGGCAGGGGCATGGTAAGCGGGCCGGCACGTAATTCGCCCCCCTGCACCTGGGCCTGGAAGAGATTCATCGGCGGCGAGCCCAGAAAGCCAGCCACGTAGGCGTTGGCAGGCCGGGCATAGAGGTCGGCGTAGGTGCCGACCTGGCTGACGCGCCCCTGGCGCATGACGGCGATCCGGTCGCCCAGAGCGATGGCCTCGGTCTGGTCGTGGGTGACGTAGAGGGCGGTGATGGCAAAGCGGTGGAGCAGGCGCTTGATCTCGATGCGAGTCTGGCTGCGCAGCTTGGCATCAAGATTGGAGAGGGGCTCGTCGAAGAGGAAGAGCCGCGGGTCGCGCACGATGCAGCGGGCGATAGCGACCCGCTGCTGCTCGCCGCCGGAGAGGGTAGGGGGCTTGCGCGCCAGCAGGCGCTCAAAGCCGATGCCCATGATTTCGGCGGTGATGCGCACACGCTCGGGTATCTCGCGCTCGCGCTTGCGCAGGCGGAAAAAGAAACCCAGGTTCTCACGCGATTCCCAATGGGGGTAGAGGGCATAGTTCTGAAAGACCATGCCGATGCCCCGATCCTTGGGCGGGACCTCTGCCATATCCACGCCATCATAGTAGACATGCCCCTGCTCGGGGTGGATCAGCCCGGCAACCACCCGCAGCAAGGTCGACTTGCCGCAGCCCGACGGCCCGACAATGGCCACCGTTTCGCCATCCGCCACCTCCAGAGAGCAGCCGTCCAGGGCGCGGACGCGGCCGCTCCCCACAGCCTCCTCGACAGGCTCGCCGGCAGCCAGGTCCGGCGCCAGATTTCTCTCCTGACGGCTGCGGAAAGCATTGCTCAGGAGGTCTGCAGAGTAGGTCACCGTTACGTTCTCAATGCGTATGCTGGACATAGCTCTCTCCCCACTGGCCGACTGCATGGGTCACGATGGCCGGCGCCCCCGCAGCATGAAGCGCCGACCGGTGAGTGGGGCCCCGCCCCACACCAAGGTACAATGCCACGAAGCACTCCCGCGCTTGGCCTGCCCCAAGTGAGTATAACCCCGCCTGCACGAGCGTACAACTGGCACATATCTTGCTAAAACAGCCGGGCGTAAACGTCTCGAGTAGGGGGATGCACTGTGCCGCGAGGCCGTCTGCTTCGTATAGGGTTGGGGCTGGCCGTGTTGCTGGGTGTTGCCCTGGGCATCGCTGGGAGCCACTACCGGATGCCGCTGCGGCAGGCCGGCCTCTCTGCGCACCCGGCTGCCAGCGAGATGCCGACGCCCTGGCCCGGCTTGCCCCTGCCTTTTGGTCTGCTGACCCCCGTCGCGCCGCAGGGCCTGGCCCTACCTGCCCAGTTGCCCACGGAGGCTCCGACACCGACACCTACCCCGCGTCCATCGCCCACGCCCCTGCCGACGCCCACGCCCATGATTTCCCTGGAGGAACTGCGACAGATGCCGGTGCCTTCGACCTCGGTTCTGCAGCACCCGATGCACCTGCCGCCCGGCTTTGATATCGAGGTCTATGTGGAGGGGCTCGATTCTGCCTCTTACATGGCCTATGCCGATGACGAGGTGCTCTTTGTCACCCTGCCCGAGCGCGGCGCGGTGGTGGCCATCGCGCCTTCAGAGGGCCCGGCCCAGCCGGAGCAGGTAACGGTCTGGGCGGAGGGGCTGACGATGCCCAGCGGCGTGGCCTTTTACGATGGGTATGTGTACATAGCGGAGGCGCATCAGGTTGTGCGCCTAGGTTACAGATCCGGCGACCTGGAGAGGCCCACATCAGCCGAGGTGATCGTGCCCAACCTGCCATTGGGCAACGGCCCCAAGACGCACGCCATCGGCTTTGGGCCGGACGGCAAGCTGTACGTTTCGGTCAGCGCCAGTTGCAATGCCTGCCGCGAGGCTGACTACCGCCGGGCGACCATCCTGCGCTACAACCCCGACGGGACCGATGAGCAGGTGGTGGCGCAAGGGCTGCGGGACGTCGGAGACATGACCTGGTACCCGAACTCGAACCAATTGCTGGCGACCAACACCAGCCGCCGGCGCATGGGAGAGGACCTGCCGCCCGATACGCTGGAGATTGTCTTTGATGGCCTGAACTTTGGCTGGCCGTTCTGCCATGCGGGTGACATCGTCGACCAAGAGCTGGGGTGGCCGGGGGTATGCGACGAGGTGCCGCGCCCGTTGCAGCAACTCCCCGCGCACACAACCCCCAAAGGCGTCTGCGTGTACACCGGCGGCCAGTTCCCCGTCGAGTATCACGGCGATATCCTCGTAGCGCTCTATGGCTCTTGGGAGCGCCGGGTGCCGGTGGGGTACAAGATCGTCCGATTGGACGTAGAGGACGGGCAGGTGGTAGGCCAGGAAGACTTTATCTCAGGGTGGCTGGTATATACTACGCACTGGGGGCGGCCGGTTGATCTGATCCAGGCGCCGGATGGAAGCCTACTCATATCGGACCAGGGAGCGGGAGCCATCTACCGCGTGTACTGGGAGGGCGAGTAGGCCGAGCCCTCCCGCAGGTCAGTTCACCGGCGCTTGAGCGACGGCATCGCCGGGGATGGAGGAAACTTGCTTGCGAGGCGAGTCCAGGAACCTGCGGGAGGGCGGCTACTTGGCAAAGCCGGAGAGGTTGATCCTCCTCGACCAGCCAACCGGCTCAGGCCGGCCGCCGCGCCCCGCCACGCAACTGCAGGGTCAGGAACAGGGCAGCAGCGAGCTTGTAGGCATCGCCGACCAGGAAGGGGTAGAGCCCCTGCAAGGGCAAAGAGGCCGCGGGCACAAAGCGGCTGAGCCAGAGCAGCCCGCAGGTGTAGATGATAGCCTGACCGCTGAGCAGAGCCAGGAGTATCCTCCACCAACGCCCCTCGCTACACTCGATCAGCCGGCCCGCGACGTAAGCAGCAACGACAAAGCCCAGGAGGTAGCCACCGGTGGGGCCGGCCAGGCGAGCCAGACCGCCCCAGTTGCCGGCCAGGATGGGCAAGCCGAGGGCGCCCTCACAGAGGTAGAGGAGGACACTGGCGGCGCTGCGCCGGCCCAGGAGCCCGGCTAGAGCAAGTACAACAAGAGTCTGGGCGGTGACGGGTACGGGCGAGAAGGGCAACGGGATGGCGAGCCGGGCAGAGAGCGCCATCAGCACACTGCCGGCCACGATCAGTATCGCTCGGAGCAGCAGGCGCTGCAGGCCGGGGTAGAGCCCCGGTAGAGACAGAGACTGTGATTTCACCATTCACCTCGATCGTAGGGTAGCGGTTCACACGCTGTGGATTGCCGTCGTCTTACTTCAACACCGTGAAGCGGCCCAGGGTGCGCCGATGAGTGGCCGTAGGCGAGGCGCAAAAGGCTGTTGACGGCCGGGCAAGAGTAGAGTATGATTCTTGAGCAATGGTAGGACGTTCTCCACGAGAAAGGACAGGATCCCATGGTCTCAGAAGGCGCCCGCGTCTGGTTCATCCCCGACACATACCTGGCCACACCGCCGAACCGCGATGACCCCTACTTTAGCCACGAGGCAATCTGCATCCTGAACACCGGACCGCAGCCGGCGCACATCGCGCTGGACTTTTACTTTGAGGACCGGCCCCCGATCAAGGACGTCCGCCTGGTCGTTGAGGCCGAGCGCACCTGGCACGTCCGGCTGGACAAACCGGAGTCGCTGGAGGGCTTTGCCATCCCACGGGATACGCCCTACGCCATCCGCCTGCGCTCGGATGAGCCGGTCATTGTGCAGTACTCGCGCCTAGACACCACTCAGCCCAACCTGGCCTTGATGACCACAATGGCCTATCCCTTGCCGGAATAACTGCGCGAGCAGCGCTCGCGCCTAGACACTACCCAGCCCAATCTGGCCTTGATGACCACAATGGCCTATCCCTTGCCGGAATAGTGGCACAATAATAGGGGTGAGCAGCAGACGAGCGCTGCTCACCCCTACGGAGAAGGATGCCCGCGCGGAACACCGGGCACCCCAACGTGTGGGCGGATGCGCGCCGCAGAGCCGCTCACACAGGCGGGTCCGTAATTCCAGTATACTCTATCCTTGCATCCCTGCCATGCGCCGAATGACCTCCGGCAGGGGTAGGGACTTGGGCGTAGTCCTTACCCGGGGCGCAAACGGCGCGATCAGGTTTGGCGCTCGACGACGATGGTCGCTTCGGCGATGAGCGCCGCCAGGGCGCCGATGGCCGCCAGCGTGGGGGCGAGGACAACGCCGACAACGCCCAGGGTGAGTGGGAACTCGACGAGGATGCGTTCATCCTGCTTGATGATGACGCGGCGGATATTGCCCTCGTGGATGAGTTGCTTCACCCTGGCCAGCAGGTCCTCTCCCGAAACGCGGAACTCTTCGCGGCGGACACGCTCGCCGCCCCCCGCGGCCGGCGGAGCCTCAGCGGCAGGCGCCTCCTCCTCGGGCCGGCGCGCCGTGCGCTGGCGCAACTCGGCGCCGACGCGGTCCCTGTAGCGCTCGGCGACGGTGCGCCAATCGGCATCCGGCGGGGCGCCGACCCAGCGGCCCAGGCCGCCACGCACGCGGCTATCCACCCGGCGACCGATGGCCTCCCAGTCGGCCTCCTCAGAGTCGGCACCGGCGCGCCGGGCGGCCTCGCGGCGAATGCGCGCCTCGATCTTGCGGCCGACCGTCTCCCAGTCATCCTCGGGGCCGGCGCCGGCCCAGCCGCCAAAGGCGTGCTTTGTGCGGCTCTCGATGGCCTGGCCAACCTCGGACCAGGGCGCATCGCGACGGACGCCCAGCCAGCCGGCCATCTCACCCTTTATCTGGGCCTCAATGCGGCGCGCCGTCTCATCCCAACTGGCCCCAGGCTGGGCGCCGGCCTCCTGGCCCATCTCCGCCCTTACCTGCTCCTCGATAGTCTCCTCGATGCGCTCGTCTTCGGCACGCTCTTCCGGCCTGGTTTCCTCGCTCATGTATAGACTCCTCTCGAGCTACAAACCGTTGTGGCACTCGGATAGTTAGACCTGGCAGCTATCGGAGAAGCAGCATTCTGCCACCGCCCGGCCTTAGGTCCAGGGGGTATCTTGCGGGCTGGTTGGCCGGCCTGCGGGCCGGCCAACCAGCCCGCAAGATACCCTCAAAAGGCCCCGCAGCGGGCAATGCGAAGCGTGAAACCTGGTCACTGTCCCAGAGACATTCCTCTCCGACAAGCTACTGGCAGGGCTGCCTCCACCAACTTGGCAAGCCCCATACTCTATACGAAGCCCCGGGGACGCCGGTTGCGGACCGCCGGCGTGGGCTCAGTCGCGGTTGCGCAGGGCCTTGACGAAAGAAGCCACGCCGCGCCATAGGGCGGCTGTGGTGGCAATGCCGGTGAGGGCCAGCCTGCCCACATCCACCACCGGCTGGACCTTGACCTCTTGCGGCGTGACGATGATCGCCGCCACGGGGCGCGTTGTCGCCCCACCACCTGCCCCGCCGCCGCCGATGCGGAGAGTGCGCATCTCGGGCCGCCCGTCGGTCTGCGGGCCCTGGCCATACCCGGCGCCGCCGGCCAGTGAGGTCTCTGCGACGGGGATGATCGTGCGGTCGCCGGCAGTCACCGGGTCGCCAAAGACCGTCTCCACGCCGATAGCCGTGGTCAGCGCCTCGAGCAAAGTGGTTACCGGGTCGAGCTGGGTCAATTCCTCCTCGCGAACTGCTTCCGGGGTCTGCATCGGTTCGTTCACAGTTCTATGCTCCTATTGCCGTTTTCTCGCCTGCGGGCGAGTCGCCTTGTAGTCACAAGGAACAAAAGGCTGCCGGCCAGCATGGCCAGTGCCAGGCGCCGGGTAAGGTTGGGGATACCAATGCGGCGAGTCTCGCCGCGCCAGACGTCGATGATCGCCACCGGGCGGTGACGAACCCAGCCGAAAGCGATAGGGCCGCCGGGCCGGCCGATGGTGAAGGAAAGGGTGCGCATGAGGGGGTAGAGGCGGTGCTCACCCACGGCGACCGGCTCACCCCGGATGGTGCGCGTATGGAAAGCCGGCTGCAGCCCACGGATGGTCCGGATAATCGTGCTCATCAGCGGGGCCTCCTTCCGAAAGCAATATACGATAGTGGAAAGGCGGGGTCAAGCCGGGAAAGCCTCGGCAGGTTATTTGACAGGCAACGCGGCCTGTGGTATATTAACGACCGTCAGCCGGGGTGGCGGAATTGGCAGACGCGCTGCGTTCAGGGCGCAGTGGGAGTTCTCCCATAAGGGTTCAAATCCCTTTCCCGGCACCTGAAAAGGCCCTCACGAATAGACGTGGGGGCCTTTTTTGATTCCCTTCACACTTCCATCAGGGCTGCGGCAGAAAGAGGGTGACGCGGGTGTAGCGCCCGGGCAGGCTCTCCACCGAGAGCGAGCCGCCGATGACGGCCATCATGGTGCTGTGCAACGCCAAGCCCTGCCCGCTGCCGCCGCCGGTTGGTTGAGCGCCGGCTATGCCCACGCCGTTATCCTCTACGACCACTTGCAGCCCTCCGTGCCAGGCGATGGCGATGCGCAGGCGCAGGGGGTGGGCCAGGCCGTTGCCCTGGGCGTACCGGGCGGCGTTGCGGATGGCCTCGCGCGCGGCATAGTAGACGACCTCGGCGGCGTGCGGCGGAACGGAACGCGCCTCGGCCTCCGGCTCGACCTGCCAAGAGACACCTTCAAAGCGGCCTTCCACCTCGCGTGCCACCGCCTGGCGCAGCGCGCCGGCCAGGCCCAGTCGCTCCAGGTCGGGGCCGGCGTTGGCGGGCAGTGCGCGCAGCAGGTCCGATATCTGGCGGTGCACACCAGCCAAGATGGTCGCCGGGTCCTCGCTCGCCTCGCCAGCGGAGAGGCCGAGGATGGCCGCGTGCAGGCGAGGCAGGATGTCATCGTGCAGAATGCGGCGGGTGCGCTGGTCGAGAACTTGCGTCTCGGCCAGGCGTTGGCGCTGCAGGGCCATGAGGCGGCGGGCCATCTCCGCCGAGGCGGCGGTGTCGATGAGGCGTTCGCCCGCAGCGCGGGCGATTTCGATCTCCTCCTGGGTGTACAGCCCGCCGTCGCGCTTTTCCCCCAAGAGCAAAACGCCCACCAGCTCGCCCTCGCCGCGCAGGGGCACGGCCCAGGTGGCACCGGCGTACATGGCCGGGTCCACGGGCACGCAGAGGCCCGCGGCAGTGCCGAGCCGGAGGAACAGCCCGGGCAGCGCCGCGAGTGGGGCGGGCGCGCCGGGGGGGTAGCTCAGCGGCGCGCCGACCAACGGCGCCAGCCGGCCGAGGGGGGCCAGGCAGGCCACGCGCGCACCCAGGACGTCCTCACAGAGGCCGCGGAAGGGCGTAGCCAGGTCTATCTCGGGCGGCTCGCGGTGGGCTTGGCCGAGGTTATCGCTGGGGCGTGGATTGGCGGCGGCAGGAGCGGGTTGTTGGCCCCTGAACGGCTCACGGGGGGCTTGGCTATGCAGGTTGTCGTAGAGGCGCAGGTTGGCCACAAAGGGGCGCAGGTGCTCGATGTAACGCTCGCGCTCGACAAAGGAGTGCCGGCTCTGCAGGGCAAAGACCAGGGCCACGAGCCCTCCGGCCGCCAGCAGGCCGTTGATGGGGCGGATGAGCTGCGTCAGGCTGCCGGCCGCGAGCAGGCTGAGCCCAGCGGAGAGGGCGACAACGCCCAGCCAATGGCGACGCAGGCCGCGCCGCGGCAGCGTCTTGCCGGTAAAGATCTCATAAGAGACCACAGCCTGCCCCAAAAGTAGGATGGCCCCAGCCAGCACTGTATCGGTGGCCAGGTCGAGCCAGGCTATAGGCACGGCCAGGCGCGAGAGCCGATCCGCCTCGGCGCCGAACTGGAGCTGGAGGTAGAGCCAGGTGACGATGCCGGCGACCAGGCCGCTGACGGCCAAGAGCCCCAGCGAGGTGGCCAGCAGCCAAGGGCGCGCCCGGCGACGGGCCAGGTCGCCCATGATGCGCCCAGAGGGGGCCGGCTTCCACAGCGCGTAGAGCGAGAGGCTGATGCAGAGCAGGATGTAGAGCGGGTAGGCCAGGATGAGCAGGGGGATGGTGCCCAGCGACGGCACGACCGCCATCTCATAATCGACAATGCGCGAGTACGAGGGGAGAGGATTGGCAAAGAGAAGCAAGCCCACCAGCCCCAGCCCGCCAATCACGACCAGCCGCAGCCAGGGCTGCTGGCGGCGGCGCAGGGCGTTGGGCGGGTCCTCCCAGTAGCCGGCGTACCAGAGCATATTCAGGTACCAGGTCAGCGGCAGGGCCAGCACGAGCACCCAGCCAGCCACCCAGCCCAGGCTGAGCCCGCGGCTGGCGCGCACCCAGCTCCCGACATAGAGAGCGGCGTGGATGGCCAAGAAGGCAGCGCCGGCGAGCAGACCCGCCGCCGCCACCCAGATGCCCCAGGCGCGGCGTTCGGCGTTCAGCAGCACTGTCAGCCCCAGCCAGAGCAAGAGGATCATGTTGAAAAAGGAAACGGCCAACACGGCGCCGTCGAGGAGGACTAGGCCCGTCATAGCCCCTGCCACTCGACCCAGTCGCCGCGCTCGTCCTGGACACGCGGCGTGCCGTCGGCGTCCCAGGCGATGAGGCGGCCGGCCTGCATGATCAGGATGGCGCGCGTGCGGGCCACCTTTTCGTCGGTGGCCGTCTCGGCCAGGCCCCAGGCGGCATAGATCTGGCCGTTGGTGCGGCTGATGGTGCGCTTGTCGCGAAAGCCTAAGCGGGCGGCGATCTGCTCGTTGCTCAGGCCCAGGGCCAGCAGGCGTGCTACAGCCTGCTCGTTGGGCTCCAAGAGGGCCAGGGGCGCCTGCTCATCCTTGCGCCGCACCTCCTGCACCCGCTCCTCGATCTCGGGGTCGATAAAACTGTGCCCGGCCACTGCATCGCGCAACAGGGGCACGATCATCTGCGGCAAGAGATAGTTGGACTTGCGCACGTAGGCATAGTGGCTGAGGATGCCGGAGCGGCGAAAGTCGCGATAGTACTCGTCGTCATCCTGAATAGAGTAAAAGACCACCGGCAGGCGCGGAAACTCGCGACGGATGGCCACAGCCGTCTGGATGCCGTTCAGTGCGCCCGCGAGCTGCACATCCATCAGGATGGCCTCCGGTGGGCCGGCCAGGCAGCACTCGAGCGCCTCCTCGCCGCTGGCGCAACTGTGCACCACCTGCACCGCGCCCGTCGCCTCCAGCCCCGCTCGCAGCGCTGGGCGCAGCTTTTCATTATCTTCGACCAGCAACAGCCTTAGCATACTTGTCTTTTCCAGAGGGGGATGGCCTGGACCGACGACTACCTCGGCGCGGGAACGCCCCCTCACCCTAACCCTCTGCCCCGCTGCGTTGTGGCGCAGCGGGGCAGAGGGCATAGTTTTCGACCTGCTCGCCGTGCAGCCCCCACTCAAGACGGGGTCACGCAAAGCGCGCAACTCGGCAGACCACAAGTGCAAGGATTCGCAGACAGTATAGCGGATGCGCCGCTCCGGCACAAGCACTCAGGTGCGCCCAGATAGGCGCTCAGGTCGTTGCCCCGCAGTGCGCTGCCGTCGTACAATGGGCTGGCAAATCTCGAGATGCCCGAACTGGGAGCGCAACCGTGAGAGTGAAACTCGTTCTACCGGCCCTGACCGAAGCGAAGAGCCCCTTCTGGCGGCCCATCAAGTACTCGCTCTTCCCGCCCCTGGGCCTGGCCACCCTGGCTGGGTATCTGCGCGATGACGACGAGGTGACCATCCACGATGAGCATGTGGAGAGCGTGCCCCTCGACGATCAGCCGGACCTGGTGGCCATCCAGGTGTACGTCACATCGGCCCGCCGGGCGTATGAGCTGGCCGATCACCATCGGGCGAGGGGCGTACACGTGGCCATGGGCGGCCTGCACGTCACCGCGCTACCGGAGGAGGCCGTCCGGCATGCCGATACCATCTTTCTTGGCCCCGGCGAGGATACGTGGCCGGCCTTCCTGGCCGATTTCCGGGCCGGGCACCCGGGCAGGGTCTACCGCTCGCAGGTGCGCAGCCTGCTGGGCATGCCCAGGCCCCGCCGCGACCTGCTCAAGCGCCGCCTATACCTGGTGCCCAACTCTGTGGTCGTATCGCGGGGCTGCCCGCATCACTGCGACTTTTGCTACAAGGATGGGTTCTTCCAGGGAGGCCGGTCCTTCTACACACAGGCGGTGGACCAGGCCCTGGCCGAGATCGAGACACTGCCGGGGCGGCACCTCTTCTTCCTGGATGATCACCTCTTCGGCAACCCGCGTTTTGCGGCGAGCCTCTTCGACGGTATGATAGGGATGGGCCGCGTCTGGCAGGCAGCGGGGACGGTGGAGGCCGTGCTGCAGCCGGGGCTCTTGGAGCGGGCCGCGGAGAGTGGGCTGCGCAGCCTGTTCATCGGCTTTGAGACGCTCAACTCGGGCAATCTGCGCGAGCAGCGCAAGCACCAGAACCTGAACCTGGACTATCACGCCGCGATCCGGCGCCTGCACGAACTGGGCGTGATGGTCAACGCCAGCTTTGTCTTTGGCATGGACGGCGATGATGAGACGGTGTTTGAGCGTACGGTGGCCTGGGCGCTGGAGCATGGGATCGAGACGGCGACCTTCCACATCTTGACGCCCTATCCGGGAACAGCGCTGTACCGCCGGCTGGCGGCCCAGGGCCGGATCACCTGCCGGGACTGGGATCGCTATGATACCCGTCACGCCGTGTTCCAGCCGGCCAGGCTAACGCCGAAGGCGCTGGAAGCCGGATACTGGCAGGCCTATCAGGACTTTTTCCGTTGGTCGGCCATCGTGCAGGCCGCCTTCAGCAAAGAAGGGTGGGCACATCGGCTGCGCCATTTGGCCTACGCCGGCGGCTGGAAAAAGCTCGAGCCGTTGTGGGGTTTGATCATCCACGCACGGGGGCTGCCCAGGATGGTGCCGGTGCTGGAGGCCATTCTCAGCGGGCCCGGCAGCCGTGTGCCGCAGCCTGCGATCTCGCGCCGGGAGTTGCGTTGGCCAGGGGCAGACGCGTTCCCGACCGGCGCCGCGGATGATGTTTTGGGCAACGTACAGGGGTTTCCAGTCTCCAAGGAGGATAAACTATGAACCGGAGCACTTCTCCCACAGTCATCGTCATCGTCGCCCTGGCCCTGGGCGTGGCCGCAGACGTCCTCTTCCGCGGGCAGATGCTGGGGGCTTCGTTCCCTTTGTTCGTCGTCTTGGCCCTGGCGGCGCTCGTTGGCCTGTCCCAGAGAGAGGGGGTGCGGCCCGTGCGC
>DAOUGZ010000198.1:0-10773 GCA_034428955.1 Anaerolineae bacterium
ATTACATCCGCTCGCTGCGCACCGTCCAGGCGCGGGGACCCTATCTGCTGGGCAGTTGGTCGATGGGCGTCGTCATCGCTTTCGAGATGGCCCAGCAGTTGAAGGCGCAGGGGGATGAGGTAGCCTTGCTGGCCCTGCTGGATCAGGGGCCCCTCCTGCCCGCCGTCCAGCCCGAAGACGATGCCGCCTATCTGGTGGAGGTGTTTGGGCAGCATGTGCCGCTCTCCCTGGAGCACCTGCGTACCCTCCCTGCCGAGGAGCAAGTCGCTCACGTCCTGGAGCGGGCCAAGGCCGTGGGCTGGGTGTATCCGGACATTACCCTGGCCCAGTTCGGGCATTTTGTGCGCTTGCTGCGCACGCATACCGAGGCCTGGCGGCAGTACCGGCCGCGGCCGTACCCTGGGCAGATCACGCTTATCAGAGCGGCGGAACAGCACGACGATGTGCCGCCGGATTTGGGCTGGGGGAGCCTGGCGGCCGGCGGCATCGAGATCCGCGAGGTGCCCGGGGACCATCTCAGCATGATGAGTGAACCCCACGTGCGAGTGTTGGCCCAACGTTTACAGGCGTGCCTCGACGAGGCGCTCTCTCTATCTGCAGCAGACGGAGAGGATTAAGAGCATCCCCGCAGGCCCGGTAAAGCGCCGCCCCGAAGGGGGCATTGAGGTCCGGGAGCAGCGCCCAATCGCGTTCGACGCAAGTTGTCGTAGAGATGGAGGGTCATGCAGCAGCCTGGAAAGCTCCTGAACCGGAACTTTGTATTGCTGTGGATAGGCCAATCTGTGAGCCAGTTTGGCTCGCAGGGCTTTTCTATAGCCATGCTGTTCTGGACCAAGCACGCTACCGGCTCGGCCTCGCTGATGGGCCTGATGCTGATGACGTCGGCGCTGCCGGCAGTGCTCTTGGGGCCGATTGGCGGCGTCTTTGCCGACCGCCACTCTCGCCGGCGCATCATCATCCTGAGCGACGTCCTGGCGGGCATCGGCACGCTGTCCATCGCCGGCCTGATGTTCGCGGCCCCGGATGCGACCGGGCTCATTCTGGTCGGGCTGATGGTCGTGGCCACGGGCCTCTCCGCCATCGGCGCCTTTTTCGGCCCGGCGATCTATGCGGCCGGTCCGGATCTGGTGCCCAAAGACCGGGTAGCTACCGCCAACTCGCTGGGCCAGGTTTCGTCCGAGTTGGCCATGTTCTTTGGCCAGGGCCTGGGCGGGACTCTCTTCCGCCTGTTGGGGGCGCCGGCGCTCCTCCTGGCCAACGGCGTGACCCGTCTCTTCTCGGCGGCCAGCGAGTCCTTCATCGCCATACCGCAGGTCATCCCGCCGCGCCACAGCAGCAGCACGCGCGAATCGATCCGCGCCTTCGCCCAGGATACGGCCGACGGCCTGCGGTACGTCTGGAACCGGGGCGGCCTGCGCGAACTCGTCTTTGCCTCGGCCGGGCTGAGCTTTTTCACCATGCCGGTCATCTCGCTCTTGCCCTTTTTCGTCGAGGACTCGCTGGGCGTCAGCGTGGACTGGTACGGCTTTATCGTGGCGGCGTTCGGGGCAGGCTCTTTGGCCGGCTACCTGCTGGCCGGGACGGTCAAACTGGCTGCGCCGGCGCGCAGCCGCTGGCTGGCCACCTTTATGATCCTGGAGGCGGCCGGTTACGGCCTGCTGGGCCTGGCCCGTGCCCCGATGGCGGCGTTGATCCTGGCCTTGGCCGGGGGCGTGGCCGACGGCTTTGTGACCGTGTACATCGCCACCGTCGTGCAGCTATCGACCCCCACGGCGATGCGTGGGCGCGTCTACGGGGTGCTCACGACGCTGGCCGCCAGCGTCAGCCCGCTGGCTACCGGGCTCTCCGGCATCGTGGCCGACCTGACCGGGCGCCGGATTCCGCTCATCTACCTGGCCTGCGGCGCGATCATGACTGTGATGAGTGTGATCATCGCGCTCAACCCGGGTTTTCGCGGCCTGCTGGCTTCGGACATGTCGGCGGCGGCCGAGCCCAAGCTCAGCGACCGCCTGGAAAGCGTTTGAAGAGAGCATGAGGGGCATGGAGATGGGGATTACTAGCAAATGGTTCGTGTGGCCCCGCAAAGGTGAGGACGCCCCGCTGCGCCTCTTCTGCTTCCCCTATTCGGGGGCGGGCGCGTCGATCTATCTGCCCTGGGCGGCGGCCCTGGCGCCCGGCATCGCGGCTTGTGCCGTCCAGTTGCCTGGGCGCGAGGCGCGCCTGGCCGAGCCGCCGTTCACCCGGCTGGCGCCGCTTGTTGCTGCGCTGGAGCCCGAGATCCTGCCCTATCTGGACAGGCCCTTTGCACTCTTTGGTCACAGCATGGGGGCGCTGGTCGCTTTCGAGTTGGCTCGCTCGTTGGCGCGGCGCGGGCTGGCGCCGGCGCACCTCTTTGTATCCGGCCATGGGGCGCCCCATCTGCCGGACCGCGGGCGGCGCATCCATGACTTGCCCGAGCCCGAGTTCGTGGACGCACTGCGGCGCCTGGGGGGCACGCCGCCGGCTGTGCTGGAGCATGCCGAACTCAGGGAAATGCTCCTGCCCATCCTGCGGGCCGACTTTACCGTGTGTGAGACCCATGCCCACCAGGCGGGCGCACCCCTGGATTGCCCCCTGACGGCTTTGGGGGGCCTGGCTGATGTGGAGGTGACGAAAGAGGAGTTGCAGGCCTGGCAAGAGCAGACCTGTGGGGCGTTCGCGCTGCACATGTTCCCTGGGGACCACTTTTACCTGCACACCGCGCGCGGGCTGCTCCTGGAGACCATTCGGAAGGACCTGGCGGCGCTTGGTGGGAACCCCGGCCGGAGCGGAGCGTTGCCTGCTCCGGAGCAATGGGCAATACATCACTTCAAACATCACAGCTAGAGGAGAAGGAAATGGACGACAAGGAACTTGTTGAGCGTTACCAAGCCGGTGAGCGTGACTTTCATGGGGCCAAGATGGCCTATTCCAACCTGGATGGCGTAGACCTGAGCGGCGCCGACCTCAGCGAGGTCAGCTTGTTCGCCTCGCATCTGAGCGGCGCCAACCTCAGTGGCGCCAACCTCAGTGGCGCCAACCTGACCGGTGCGGACCTGAGCCGGGCGTGCCTCTCGGGCGCGGACTTGAGCGGCGCCAGCCTGACCGGAGCCAAGCTCAGCCGAGCCGACCTCTCGGGGTCCACGACGAACCTCAGTGGGGCGAACCTGACCTGGGCCGACCTGACCGAGGCGAACCTGAGCGGCGTTGACCTCCGCGAGGCTGACCTGACCGGTGCCAGGATGCAGCGGGCCAACCTGAGCAAGGCGAACCTGCGCGGCAGCAACCTGATCGATGCCAAGCTGCGCGAGGCGAACCTGGAGGGGGCCGACATGGCTGATGCTCAGATGATCGCCACCGAGTTGGAGGGGGCGATCATGCCCGACGGCCGCAAGCACGGTGAGCGCCGCGTGTCGGAGGTTCAGGCCCAGCCCACGGCGGCTGCCGGCGCGACCAGTTGACCGAAGGACTCGTAACCTTGCGAAAGCTCTGAGACGACTTGGCCAGCACGGCTCGGCTGAGCAAGTTGCCTGCGGATAGGTGAGTCTTGGAGCTTTTGCAAGGTTGAGCCGGCTATGGCCGGAGACCGAACAGCACGGGGAGGTATCGAACCGCGATGCAAGGCCATAAGCCCGAGTGGCTCTCGCCGCCGGAACACCCGACCTTGGCCGACGGCGAGGTGCACGTCTGGCGCGTGCCGCTGTGCCTGCCTGACGCTCGCATCGAGGGGCTTTGGCATACCCTTGATGCGACCGAACGGCGCAAGGCGGAGAGTTACCGTTTCGAACGCCATCGCCGGCGCTACATAGCGGCTACAGGCGCTTTGCGCAGCCTGCTCGGCCGCTATATGGGCGTGCAGGCGGCCGGCGTGCGGTTCGTCTACGGGGCGCATGGTAAGCCGATCCTGGCCGCTGAGAGGGCTATCGAGTTCAACCTCTCCCACTCCGGCGACCTGGCGCTCTGCGCCGTCGCCCGGGGGCGGGCGCTCGGCGTGGATGTGGAACGCCTGCGCGCCATTGACGAGGCGGAAGGTATCGCCGAACAATTCTTTGCCCCCGGCGAGCGCGCCGCTTTGCGAGAGCTGCCGCCTTCTGCCAGGGCCGAGGCGTTCCTCCGCTGCTGGACGTGCAAGGAGGCTTACCTCAAAGCTCGCGGTGAGGGGCTGACGGCTTCGCTGGATCGCTTCGAGGTCACCTTTGCCTCCGGCGAGCCGGCGGTGGGCCTCCGTGTTCCGGGGGAGCCGCAGGAGGCGGCGCGCTGGTCTGTACGGGCGCTGTCTCCGTTGCCTGATTATGTAGGAGCTGTAGTTGTGGAGGGACATGGATGGAGTCTGCGGTCTTGGGAGTGGTGCGGCTGACCTGCCGCTCTCAGCCTGGTGGTGTCTATGGTATCGCCTGAGACCAATCGCACGCCGGCGCGCGGGCTCGCCGGTATGGCCTGCTCGTGGCTCTGTGCGGGCCTCAGCGGGCTCGGCCGGCGGCGCCTGCCGCAGATCGACGGCTCGGTTCATCTGCCCGGCCTGACGGCGCCGGCCGAGGTGATCCGCGATCGCTGGGGCATCCCGCACATCTATGCCGCCAACACCCACGACCTCCTGTTCGCCCAGGGCTATGTGCACGCGCAGGACCGCCTCTGGCAGATGGATTTCTCCCGGCGGTTGGCGGCGGGGCGGCTGTCGGAGGTCCTGGGCCGGACAACGCTGGACGTCGATCGCTGGATACGCATCATCGGCCTGCGACGAGCGGCCGAGCGCGAGCTGCCCACGCTCGACGCGGCTGCCCGTGCGGCGCTGGATGCCTATGCCGCTGGTGTGAATGCCTGCATCGCCCAGGGATGTCTGCCGCTCGAGTTTGCCATCCTGCACTACCGACCCGAGCCCTGGTCACCGGCGGACTCGCTATCCTGGAACAAGATGATGTCCTGGTACCTCTCTGCCAACTGGCAGAGCGAGCTCATCCGCGCCCAGTTGATCGCCCGGTTGGGAAGCGAACTGGCAGCCGAGTTGGAGCCGGACTTGGGCGCCCCCGTTATCGTGCCCCCAGGCGTGGACTATCAGGCGATCGGCCAGGTTGCCCCGCCATACGTCGGCCCCGGCGCCCTGGAGGGCCTGGGCAGCAATAGTTGGGTGCTCGCCGGCTCGCGCACTAGGACCGGCGCACCCCTCCTGGCCAACGATATGCACCTGCTGATGGCGCTGCCGGCCTTTTGGTACGAGAACCACCTGCAGGGCGACGGCCTGAACGTCACCGGCGTCACCTTTCCGGGCACCCCCGGTGTTGTGGCCGGGCACAACGGCCATGTCGCCTGGGGCTTTACCAACGGACTCGCCGATGTGCAGGACCTCTACCTGGAGCGCCTGCGACACCTGCGCGGCGGCCGGGTGGAGTACGAGTACCGCGGCGAGTGGCATCCGGCGCGGGTCCACCGCGAGGAGATTCGCGTGCGTGGTGGGCAGACCGTCTGCGAGGAGGTGGTCGTCACCCGCCATGGCCCGGTGATCAATGCTTTGGGCGGCGAGTTGGCCGGCCGGCAGCCGCTGGCCCTGCGCTGGCTTTCCCTGCAGCCCGAGACGACCTTTCCGGCTCTCTTGGCGATGAACCGAGCGCGCAACTGCGACGAGTTCCGCGCCGCGCTCGGGCAGTGGTCGGCGCCGGTGCAGAACGTGGTGTATGCCGACACCCAGGGCAACATCGCCTACAGCCACGCCGGCCGGGTGCCCATCCGGGCCAGGGGTGACGGCCGGGCCCCGGTGCCCGGCTGGAGCGGCGAATACGAGTGGACCGGGCTTATCCCCTACGCCGAACTGCCCCATCTCCATAACCCGCCGAGGGGCTACATCGTCACGGCCAACAACCGTGTCGCCGCTGACGGCTACCCCTACTTTCTGGGCTGTGACTATTGCTCCGGCGACCGAGCCGAGCGGATCAGCGAGTTGATCGAAGCGCAGGATCGCATTGACCCGGGTTATGCCTGCCGCATGCAGTTCGACCAGCGCCCGCCGATGGCCCGGGTACTGGTCGGCTCTCTGAACGGCCTGCAGGCCGGCGACCCGGACGTCGATACCGCGCTGGAACTGCTGCGGCAGTGGGATGGCGAGGTCAGCGCGGACAGCCCGGCGGCGGCCGTCTACGAGGTCCTCGTGCGCCAGTTGGTGCCGGCCATACTGGGTGAGCGGCTCGGCGACCTGATTCACCCATATATGGGCCAGGGCTGCGCTCCGGGCCTCGCCGACACAACCTCCTTTGGCTTCCGGGCCTGCGAGTGGCTGCAGCAGGTGCTGGCGGACCCCGGCTCTCGCTGGTTCGGCCCGGAGCGGGGTAATAGCCGCGACGAGCTCGTTCTGCAGGCGCTGGGCGAGACGGTGCGTTATCTGCGGCAGAGCCTGGGCGCCGGCCCCGCCGATTGGGCCTGGGGCAAGCTGCACAGGCTGACCTGCACCCACCCCCTCGGGCGTATCGGGGCACTGCAGCCGCTGTTCAGACGCGGACCCTACGCCGTCGGCGGCGACGTGATGACCGTATGGGCCACCGGCAGCGTCGGCGTCAGCCCACATGGGGCCAGTATGGTCGGCCCGCCCTTCCGCTTTGTGGCCGACCTGGGCGACCTGCGCCGCTCGCTGGGCCTGCTGGCGCCTGGCCAGTCCGGCCACCCCTGCAGCTCGCACTATGACGATCAGATGGCCGCCTGGCTCAAGGGTGAGTATCACCCAATGCTCTACGCCCGCGAGGACGTGGAGCGGGAGGCTGAGGGCCGCTTGCTCCTGTTACCTGGATGACCCCGATGCCTGCCGCCGGGATCGATTGTACTCCCGGCGAGATCGTTGACGCAAGTGGAGGACGTCCATGGACAAGCCATGGTTGAGCAGATACGAGGCCCACGTCCCCCCGTCGCTTCGCTACCCCGAGCAGACGCTGGCGCAAAAGCTGGAAGAGTCTGCGCGGCGGTTTCCCGACCATACGGCCACCATCTTTTTCGGCGCCCGGCTGACCTACCGCGAGTTGGACGGTCTGGTCAGCCGCTTTGCCGCTGGCTTGCAGCGGCTGGGCCTGCACCGGGGTGACCGGCTAGCCATCCTGGCGCCCAACTGCCCGCAGTATGTCATCGCCTACTATGGCGCCCTGCGCGCCGGGTTGGTCGTCGTGCCGTGCAATCCCCTGTACGTGGCCCGAGAGCTTGGGCACCAGCTCAAGGACTCCGGCGCGCGGGCCATCGTCGCCCTGACCAAGTTCTACCCCACCGTTCGCGAGGCGCGGCCGGGCACATCCCTGGAGCACGTCATCGTTACCGGCATCAAGGAGTACTTTCCGCCCGGGCTGCGCCTGCTCTTTACCCTCTTCAAAGAGGCCAAGGAGGGCCATCGCCTGCGGAACGTGGACGAGCCGGGCGTGCTCTGGTGGCAGCGCCTGCTCGCGGATGCCCCCGCGCAGCCGGCGCCGGTCGACGTCCGGCCAGACGATACGGCCATGCTTCTCTACACCGGTGGCACGACGGGCGTCCCCAAGGGGGCTGAACTCACCCAGCGCAACATTATGGCCAACGCACTGCAGACGGCGGCCTGGTTGGGCGGTCAGGAGGGCGGTGAGATCCTGCTCACAGCCCTGCCGCTGAGCCACAGCTATGGCATGACCACGACCATGAACCTGCCCGTCGTCATCGGCGCGACGATGATCCTCATCCCCAACCCGCGGGATATTCGCGACGTGCTGAAGAGCATCCACCGCTACCGGCCCACGATCTATCCGGGCGTGCCCACCATGTATGTGGCCATCTGCAACCATCCCGAAGCATCTCGCTACAACCTGCGCTCGATTCGCGCCTGCATCAGCGGGGGTGCGCCGCTGCCGGTCGAGGTGCAGCGACGGTTTGAGGAGGTCACGGGCGCGCGCCTGGTTGAGGGCTATGGGCTGAGCGAAGCCTCGCCGGTGACCCATGCCAATCCGCTCTTTGGGCAGAGCCGCATCGGCACCATCGGCCTGCCCTGGCCGGATACTGAGGCGCGCATCGTGGACCTGGAGACGGGCACGCGCGACATGGCGCCGGGCGAGATCGGTGAGCTGGTCATCCGCGGGCCGCAGATCATGCGCGGTTACTGGAACCGGCCCGAGGAGACGGCCCAGACCCTGCGCGACGGCTGGCTGCACACCGGAGACATCGCGCGCATGGACGAGGACGGCTACTTTGAGGTCGTGGACCGCAAGAAGGATATGATCATTGCCGGCGGTTTCAACATCTACCCGCGCGATGTGGAAGAGGTGCTTTACGAGCACCCCAAGGTGAGCGAAGCTGTGGCCTTTGGCGTCCCCGACCTCCATCGCGGCGAGACGGTCAAGGTCTGCGTGGTGCTCAAGCCGGGCGAGAGCGCGACGAGCGAGGAGATCATCGAGCACTGCCGGGGCAAGATGGCCAAGTACAAGGTGCCTACGAGCGTCGAATTCCGCCGCGAGTTGCCCAAGACGATGGTCGGCAAGATTCTGCGCCGGATTCTGCGCGAAGAGGCCATTGCCAAGCAGGAGGGGGCCGGCGCGGCCGGGTCGTAACGGAGCCGTCTGGGGCACGAATGGGCGCGAAAGGCCACGAGAAGGGAGGCGAGGGAGCCCTCTGCGAGCGGTGCGGACGGCCAACTGGCGCCTCGGCGGCAGGTGAGCGTGTTGAGGATGTCGTTGGAGGGCGAGGCTCCCGCCGAGCCGTCTCTTACTTGCGACTGGGGCCTACGTGTTGCGCGGAGCGTTGACTCTACCCACTCTCAGTGCTAGAATTCCCACAGGGATGCAAGATGCGAAAGGTGGGGTGGAATGATCGGCTATGGCATCGTGGGGGTGGGTGGTTTCGCGCGGGTCTGGCGGCAGTCGCTGGCTGTGCTCGAGGGCGAGGGCGTGGCCCGGCTGCGGGCGGCGGTGGTACGCGACCCCGGCAAGTACGCGGCAGAGGTGGCCGAGTTGCGGGCGGGCGGTTGTGCCGTCTATGGCACGCTGGCCGAGATGCTGAGCCGGGCGCGCGGCGAGGTGGATGTGGTGGGCATCCCCACCGGCATCGCCCAGCACGTGCCCCTGGCCGTCGAGGCGCTGGATGCGGGGTACAACGTGTTCGTGGAAAAGCCCGTCGCCGCGACGGTGCAGGAGGTCGAGGCCCTGCGTCGGGCTGTGCAGCGCAGCGGCTGCTGGTGTGCTGTCGGCTTTCAGTTCCTCTACAGCCCAACCATGCAGTGGCTGCGGGGCAAGCTGCGCAGCGGGCGGCTCGGGCGTCTCCACGAGGCGCACTGCCGCATCGGCTGGCCGCGTAGCACCGCCTACTATGAGCGCAACGGCTGGGCCGGGCAGTTGCAGCAGGGCGGCCACTGGGTCCTCGATGGGCCGGCCACCAACGCCACCGCCCATTACCTGACCAATCTGCTCTACCTGGCCGCAGCCCGTGGCGATGAGGACGCACGCATCGCCACGGTGCGCGCCGAGCTGTACCGGGCGCGCGATATCCCCAGCTATGACACCTCCTGCCTCGAAGTGACCCTGGCCGGCGGCGCGCGCCTGCTCCACTATGCCACCCACGCCCTGGAGGAGGCGCAGGAACCGGTGATGGACATAACCTGCGAGGGCGGCTCGATCCACTGGGAGGCGGAGGGCAATACGGCGGCTATCCACTATGCCGACGGGCAGGAGGAGCGCTTCCGTGACGACGACCCGGCACGGCTGCACGTGCGCCCCTTTGCGCAGGTGGCCCGTGTCGCCGCTGGGGAAGAGCCCGCGCCGCTCTGCACCCTGGCCGAGGCCGCGCCCCACGTGCTGGCCGTTGATCTGGCCTTTGAATCCAGTGGCGGGGTCACGAGCATCCCCACGCCGTTCGTCTATGAGCGGATGGCGGCGGACGGGGCTGCCCTGGCCTGCGTGCGCGAGATGGGGGCTACGCTTCGGGCCGCCTACGGGCGCGGTGTGCTTTTCTCCGACCTGGGCGTGCCCTGGGCTGTGCCCGGCGTGCCGGTTGCGGCGGAGGGATACACGCATTTCCCGCGTAGTGAGGCGCTCCGTCGCGCGCTGGGCGGTGCTGGTGTATGCGCCTGACGGTCGGTGCCCGGCCCAGCAACCCCAGCGCCCCCGATACATGGACTCAGGAGGATACCATGTCCGAACGCACCATTCGTTTTGCCGCCGTCGGGCTGAACCACGGCCACATCTACGGCCAGGTGAGCCTGCTTCTGGAGGCCGGCGCCGAGCTGGCCTCGTTCTACGCCCCCGAGCCGGACCTGGCGGCGCGCTTTGCGGAGACCTTTCCGCAGGCGCAGCGGGCGCGCTGTGTGGAGGAGGTGCTGGAGGACGAATCGCTGCAGCTCATCGTCAGTGCCGGTATTCCCAACGAGCGGGCGCCGCTGGGTATCGCCGCCATGCGCCACGGCAAGGACTTTATGGGCGACAAGCCCGGCTTTACCACCCTGGAGCAACTGGCCGAGGCGCGGCGCGTGCAGGCGGAGACGGGGCGCATCTACTCCATCTGCTTCAGCGAGCGCCTGGGCAACCCGGCCACGGTGCGGGCGGGCGAGTTGGTGTGCGTGGGCGCCATCGGCCGTGTGGTGCAGACCATCGGCCTCGGCCCTCACCGCACCAACCTGCCCACGCGGCCGGATTGGTTCTTCCGCCGCGCCCAGTACGGCGGCATCATCAACGACATCGGCTCGCACCAGGTGGACCAGTTCCTCTACTTTACTGGCTCCACTACCGCCCGCGTGGTCGCCGCTCAGGTGGCCAACTATAAGCATCCCCAGTACCC
>DAOUGZ010000199.1:0-10988 GCA_034428955.1 Anaerolineae bacterium
CCCCTACGCCGCGCGCCAAAAGCGCCTTGGCGGCTCCCTCCGCGCCCGCTTTGCTCTCGGTATCCATGCCTGCCAGCAGCCTGGCCTCGTGCTCGTTCGGAGTCAGCAGGTCCACCTGGCACAGCAGGTCGTCCGGAACCTGAGCAGCGGGCGCCGGGTTGAGAATGACGGGGACCCCATGCTGCCGGGCGATCTCGATGCCGCGCCGCACAGCCGTCAACGGCACTTCGAGTTGCAGCAGCAGGATGTCAGCCGCGGCGATGGTCGCCTCCGCCCGCTCCACATCCTGCGGCGTCATCTCGGTGTTGGCTCCCGGCGCCACGGCGATCGAGTTCTCGGCGTCTTCGCTCACCATGATCAGCGCAATGCCGCTGGGCACGTGCTCGTCCCAGATGAGATGCGAGGTGTCGATCCCTTCGCGGCGCAGATTCTCCTCGGTCTGCCGGCCGAACATGTCGCGGCCCAAGCGGGCCACCATGGTCACGCGACAGCCCAATCGTGCCGCCGCCACGGCCTGATTAGCGCCTTTGCCACCCGCAGCCATGATAAAACGCCCGCCGAGGACCGTCTCACCCGGCCCGGGGATGCGCGGTGCCTTGACGACCATGTCCGTATTGGAGCTGCCGATGACGACGATGTGAGGTTGCTTCACAGTTTCCTCCCCTTTTGGTAGCGGGGCAAGCCTTGCCGTCAGGGCAGCACCGCCTGCAGGACCTCGGTCAGGTTGCGGATGGTAGGGCAATCAGTATGCGCATTCGTCCCGGCGCGGTCGAGCCATAGCGCGTTCATGCCGACACTGCGGGCGCCCAAATAGTCGGCTTCATAGCTGTCGCCAACGTGCAGCGCCCGTTCCGGGGCGACGTTCAGTTGGCGCAGGGTCTGCCTGAATATCTCGGGGTGGGGCTTTTCGCAGCCGATGCGCGCCGACGCGCTGATCACGGCGAAATGGTCTGTGATTCCGGTGAGGGCGACATAATCGTGGAGGTCCCAGCTCCAGTTGGAGATGATGGCCAGCGCATGACCGCCGGTGCGGAGGCCCTGCAGAACCTCAGGAACCTCGGGGTAGAGGCGCACGGCGCCCGGCTCTCGATACATGGCTTTCACCGCTCGGACCACGGGCTCGGCCAGTGAAGCCTCGTAACCGAACTGGCGCAGGGTTTCCTGGGCCATCCAAACGTCCACCTTCCAGGACCAGGCCTCTGTGGGCTCATAGGTCTCGGAGGCGGCGTTGCGAAAGAACTCGTCCCAGATCCGGTTGCGCACCTCGCGCAGCCTGGCAGGATCGGGATGCAGCCCGAGGGAGTGCAGGGCACGCAGGTAGAGTTCCTCCTCTGAGGGGTAAAAGTGCACGAGGGTGTAGCCCATGTCGAACGTGACGGCGTCGTATCGGTTCATGGCTGCCTCCAGTCTGTACATACCACGCACAGTATATACAGCCTGCGCCTGCTTGCCAAGAGCAGATGAAAGAGGGCCGAGGCACTGCAACCCCAGCCCTCTTCCAGGCCAAGCCCGCGCGGGCAGAGCGGCCCACGGGGCGACAACCGCCGCGCCCGCCTCTCACCCCGGGCGGTTAGCGGCCTCGGATAGGCCGGTAGACACATCCAGGCGCCTTGATAGGGGCAACACGGCCCCTAGCGGCGGATGCCTCAACCACCGGTCGGCGCACAACCGCCGTAGGCCGAGCCGCCGACCGCGCTCGAGCCGGACTTGGTGCCGAACTGCGAGATGAGCTTTTCCACACCCTCGGCACCGCATTTAGGGCAGCGCAGCTCAGCGCGGCGCTCCATCCCCCGCCAGAAATGCTCGAACTCGTGGCCGCAATGAGGACAGCGATACTCAAAGACAGGCATCTTTCCCCTCCCTCACCCGAATATACCCCACTGGGGTATATTGCCATTATAACATTGCTTTTGGGGCGTGTCAAGGCTTTTCTGCCGCGGAATAGGGCTAGCGGTTGATGAGGCGGATCAGCACATTGAGGAGGACCGTCAGCGCTAGGCTCAGCAGGAGCGAGGTGGCCAGCGGGATGAAGCAGGAGCCGCCGCCGCGCTCGATGCGGATGTCGCCGGGCAGGCGGCCGAGCCAGGGTAGGCGGCCCAGCAGGGTGATGAGCAGGCCCAGCGCGGCCAAGCCCAGCCCCAGGCCGATCAGCCAGCGCCCCAGGTCCGGGAAGCCGGGTGTCATCGCGCTTCCTCCCCGGCCGCCTTGTGGGCCACCGCATGCGCTCTTTCGGCCAGGCTGAAACGGCAGCCACAGTATTGCTGCAGGTAGAGGCCGTATTTGCGCGCCAGGCGTCCGCGCTGCGACCACCCCCGGCGCAGATTGTCAAAGTAGAAGCGGAGGCCCATCTGCTGTGCGATATCCTCCCCGATCTCGCGGATGGCTGCTTGGTCCTGATAGGGGCTGATGAGCAGGGTGGTGCTAAAGGCCACGATGCCACGCTGGCGAGCGGCGTGGGCGGTTTCTTCCAGGCGCAGGCGGTAGCAGCGGCGGCAGCGCGCCGGGCGCCCGGTGTTGCCGCGCACGGCCTCCTCAAAGCGTTCGGGTTCGTGGCCCCCTGTTGCCAGGGGCAGTTCTTCGCGGGCGGCCAAGCGCCGGGCGCTCTCCTCGCGCAGGGCGTGCTCGTCTGCCGGCTGGATGTTGGGGTTGTACCACCAGCCGGTGACCTCGAAGCCCAGGCTGCGCAGGTAGGGCACGGGGTATGTGGCGCAGGGGCCACAGCAGACGTGCAGCAGGAGCGGCGTTCCGGGCGCGACGGCGGGCTCGGAACGTTTGGGCTCGGGCAGTGCGACGGTGTAGGGCAGCCGTATGATCGTTGGGCTGCCGGCGACGTAAGTAGCCCGACCGGCCGCGATGAGCTTGCTCGCCCGCTCGGCATCCGTGGGCGAGAGTTCGCGGCCACGCGCGTCGATCACGCGCACACGTTCTGGGGCCATCAGAACAACCCCGGTTGAGTGGCGTCGTCGCGCTCCGGATAGGGCAGGCCCAGGTGCTCGTAGGCGCGACGTGTGGCCAGACGGCCGCGGGGCGTGCGCTCCAGGAAGCCCAACTGCATCAGATAGGGCTCGTACACGTCCATGATCGTATCCGCTTCCTCGCTTAGCGCGGCGGCAATCGTCTCCACGCCGACCGGTCCACCGTCGAACTTGATCACCACGGCCTGCAGCACGCGGCGGTCTGCCTCGTCGAGCCCCAAGGCGTCGACGGCGAGGAGGTCGAGCGCCTCGCGGGCGACCGGGCCGTTGATAGCGCCATCGGCGCGGACCTGGGCAAAGTCGCGCACGCGCTTGAGCAGGCGGTTGGCCACGCGCGGCGTGCCGCGGCTGCGGCGGGCGATCTCACGGATGCCGTCGGCGTCGATGGGCACGCCGAGGATGCCGGCGGTGCGGGAGACGATGGCCTCCATGGCCTCCAGTTCGTAAAAATCCAGGCGGCAGGTCACTCCAAAGCGCGCGCGCAGAGGCGAGGTCATCAGGGCGATCCGTGTCGTGGCGCCGATGATGGTAAAGCGCGGCAGAGAGAGGCGGATGCTGCGCGCACCTGGCCCCTTGCCGATGACGATGTCCAGGCAATAGTCCTCCATCGCCGGGTAGAGGACCTCTTCGACGACCCGGCTCAGGCGGTGCACTTCGTCGATGAACAGGATATCGCCCTGGCGCAGGTTGGTGAGGATGGCTGCCAGGTCGCCCTGGCGCTCGATGGCTGGGCCGGAGGTCACCTTGAGGTTGACCCCCATCTCGTTGGCGATCACCGCGGCCATGGTTGTCTTGCCCAGGCCGGGCGGGCCGTACAAGAGGACGTGATCCAGCGCTTCGCTGCGCGCCTGAGCCGCCTCGACAAAGATGCGCAGGCTCTCCTTGATGCGCTCTTGGCCGATGTACTCATCCAGCCGGCGGGGCCGCAAGCTGGGCTCGCCGGGCACTTCGTCCGTCTGCCGCTCCGGTGAAACCAATCGTTCCTCAGCCATGAATCCCTCCCTGCTTGTGCCGGGCCGAAAACTGCTCGGCACTATGACATGATACCAGAAACCGGGGCGTTTGAAAAGAGGCCCTGAGCTTGAGTCTGGCCGTTCCGGCAGGGTGCTTGGTGTGCAATTTGAGCTTAGCCTGGCAGGCCACTCTATGCTATAATCGGTGCCGGAGGTGCAATAGAGCGATGATGCCGATGACCAAACTAGACCTGGGGGCTCGCGAGCTGGGGCTGCGCCTGTCGTCGGAGAAGCTGGCCCGGTTTCAGCGCTACTATGAGGAGTTGATCGAGTGGAGCCGGCGGTTCAGTCTCACCACCGTGACCGGCTATGAAGAGGTGCAGCTCCGGCACTTTTTGGACTCTCTCTCCTGCCTTCTGGCCTGGCCGGGTTGGGGCTGCGAAGCGGCTACCGGCCAGTTGCCCATCGTGCGCCAACCACAGCCCTGGCTATGCCTCGACGTTGGCGCCGGCGCGGGTTTTCCCGGTTTGCCGCTCAAGATCGTCTGCCCCGAACTCAGGCTGACCCTGCTGGAGTCGACGCGCAAAAAGGTAGAGTTCCTGCTTCATGTGGTCGATGTTCTCGGCCTGCAGAACGTGGAGGTCGTCTGGGACCGGGCGGAAGCGCTGGGGCAGAACCCACATTACCGCGAGCGTTACGACATCGTCCTGGCTCGAGCGGTGGCGGAGATGCCCGTGTTGGCCGAGTTCTGCCTGCCCTTCTGCCGCATTGGCGGGCGTTTCATTGCCCAGAAGGGGGCCGGGGCGGAAGACGAGGTTGAGACAGCCGGGGCGGCCATCGAGCGGCTCGGCGGCGCCGTGCGCGATGTGAAGGACCTCTCTCTCCTTGGGCAACGCGAGCGTCGCGTGTTGGTGGTCATCGACAAAGTCGCGCCGACCCCCTCCATCTATCCGCGCCGGCCGGGCATTCCGGCCAAGAGGCCGATTGCCTGATAGGGTGATGTTGGGCCGGCAACAACACGTTCCGAATAGGTGCCTCATGGGAATCCCATTAGTGCAGCCTATCTGCGAGGTGACGAACATGCTTCCATTGAAGGACTTGATTGCCCGGATTATCGAACTCCGCCGGAGCGGGCAGGCGCAGCTCACGCTGCTCGCCGTCTGCCCAAACTCGGCGGCTGTGCTGGAGGCGGCGGTCAAAGTCGCCGCGCGGAACAACATGCCCATGCTCTTTGCGGCCACCCTCAACCAGGTAGACCGCGACGGTGGCTACACCGGCTGGACGCCGGCCGATTTCTGCCGCGAGCTGGCCGCGTATGCGGACAAGCATGCCTGCACGAGCCCCCTCTACCCCTGCCTGGACCATGGCGGCCCCTGGTTGAAGGATAAGCACACAATCGCCGGGCTGCCCCTCGCGGAGACGATGGCCGAGGTCAAGAAGACGCTGTCGGCCTGCCTGCAGGCGGGCTATACCCTGCTCCACGTGGACCCCACGGTGGACCGGGAACTGCCCAAGGGCCAGCCCATCGCCATCGAGACGGTCCTGGAGCGCACAGTCGAACTCATCACCTACTGTGAGGACGAGCGTCGCCGCCTCGGCTTGCCCCCCGTCTCTTACGAGGTCGGTACGGAAGAGGTCCACGGTGGCCTGGTAGACATGGCCAGCTTTGAGCGTTTCGTGCATGGGTTGCGCGAGCAGCTTGCGGCGCGTGGGCTGGAGGAGGCCTGGCCCTGCTTTATCGTCGGCAAGGTGGGGACGGACCTGGCTACCACTTTCTTTGACCCGGAATCGGCCTGCCGGCTGTACGACATCGTCGCCCCCCTGGGCTCGCTCATCAAGGGGCACTATACCGACTGGGTCGAGAATCCGGAGGCCTATCCGGCGAACGGCATGGGCGGCGCCAACGTGGGTCCCGAGTTTACGAGCGAGGAATACCTGGCGCTGGAGGAGCTGGCGGCGCGCGAGGCGGACATGCTGCGCGGCCGGCCGGGCGTTTCAGCTTCAGGGATCATGGAGGCGCTGGAGGCCGCCGTCTTTGAGTCCAACCGTTGGCGAAAGTGGCTCGAGCCCGACGAGGAGGGGGTGCCCTGGCAGGAGCTGGCGCCCGAGCGACGCTCGTGGCTGACGCAAACCGGCGCGCGCTACATGTGGACTGATTCGCGGGTGCTGGAAGCGCGTCAGGCGCTCTACGACCACCTTTCGCCTGTGCTCGATGCGCACCAGTTCGTCCTCGAGCGCATCGAGCGCTCGATGGAGCGCTATGTGACGCACTTTCACTTGTTTGATGCCTGCACGCTCCTGCGGCTGCTCGGCTGAGGCAAGGCTTTCCGGATGTCCGCAGGGCGAACGGCATCAACCGGGTTCGGCCTGCCCGCAATCGATCGTGCCCTGCCGCACCCGCCACACCGCAGCCTGGCGCACGAATTCGCTTGGGTAGACGTTCAGATCGGTGGCGGTGATGATGACCTGCCCGGCGCCGGTCAACGTCCGCAGCAAATAGCCGGCGCGCGTCCGGTCCAGTTCGGACATCACGTCATCCAGAAGGAGGACGGGCATCTCGCCGGTGGCCTGGGCCATAAAGCGCACCTCGGCGAGCTTGAGGGCCAGGGCGACGGTACGCTGCTGGCCGCGCGAGCCAAAGAGCCCCATATCAACCCCATTGGCGAGAAAGCGTAGCTCATCGCGGTGCGGGCCCACGGTGCTGATGCCGCTGGCCACATCGCGCGCCCGTGCCTGGGCCAACGATGCCTTCATCGCCTCGACAATGGGCGCGGCGGCGCAGTCCGGCCCCGCCGGCTCCGGTTCTTCGCCCTGCGGCAGGAGCACCGAGGAATCGTAGCGCAAGGACAGCCGCTCGGCGCCGCCGGTCAGCTCCGGCTGTACCTCGGCCGCAGCGGCCTCGAGGTCGTCGATGGCCCGCCGGCGCCGCTCCATCACCAGAGCCCCCCAGTGAATCATCTGCTCGTCCCAATAGCTGAGTTGTGCGGGGTCGTCGTGGCGCTCTCGCAGCCGGCGCAGCAGATGGTTGCGCTGGGTGATGACCCGATTGTAGCGCTGCAGGTGGCGGCAGTAGGCGGGATCCACCTGGCAGAGGGTCACATCGAGGTAGCGGCGACGCAGCGCGGGCGCGCCGGCCACGAGGTCGATATCCTGGGGCAGGAAGAGAACGACGTTCAGTTGCCCCAGCAGGTCGATGGCACGCTTGTTGACGCCGTTGACGCGAAAGCGCCGCGACAGGCGACCGCCCTCAGGCCCACCAGGCGCCGTCGCCTCCTTCACCAGGCCGATTTCGATGCGGCGGCTACCGGCGGTCCGCTCGATATCGCCCACGATGCGCGCAAAAGGCAGCGGCTCCGCCTCGCAGGCCCAGTTCATCAGATGACGGTCCGAGCCTACGATCGGCGAGCGGGTGGTGGCCAGGTAGTATATAGCCTCCAGGAGGTTGGTCTTGCCCTGGGCGTTATCGCCCTGCACGAGGATAACCTGCGTGGGGAAAGGCTGCTCCAGCCGCTGGTAGTTGCGGTAATTGGTTAGCGAGAGGTGTTTCAGGTACACAAGCTATCAATCATCAACTATCAGCTATTGGCTCCAGATCTGCCCACATATGTAACGGAAGCTGTCAGGTCTGGAGCCGATAGCCGATAGCTCGCTAGCGCCCGATATGCATCGGCATGATCACGTGCAGGAACGATTCCCCGCCGACGGGCTTTAGCACCCCGGGGCTTGATGGGTTCGACGTCTCCAGCGCGACCTCGGCCGAGTGGATGACGTTCAAGGCGTCGCTCAGGAAGCGGGCGTTGAAGGCGATCTCAATCGCCTCACCCTCGACGCTAGCTTCGAGTTCGCTAACGTTCGAGCCGAGTTCGGAGGAGGTGGCCGAGATGACGACCTTGCCCGGACCCAGCTCGTTCGCCGGCTCGATGCGCAGGCGAGTGACGTTGTTCGAGTCCCGCGCAAAGAGCGATGCCAGGCGCACGGCCTTCTGAAATTCGCTCGTATTCAGCACCGTGCGCGTACTGTGCTCGCGCGGTATGATCTGCTGGTAGGGTGGGAAGGTGCCGTCGACGAGCTGCGTGATCAGGTCGATGCTCGAGAGGCGGAAGAAGGCCTGGCTGCGCTGGGGCGAGACGATCAAGCGCACCAGCTCTTCCTCCTCGCCGCTGACGCGGGCCAGCTCTTGCAGGGCGCGCGCCGGGATAATCACCTTGGCCTCGGCCTCGGGCCCACCGGAGAGTTCGGATGAGCGGACGGAGAGCCGATATCCGTCGGCGGCCGCCATGATGATACCTGAGGAGGTCAGCTCGGTCAGCACGCCGGTCAGAACGGGCCGGCTCTCATCGGCGGCTGCCGCAATGCTGACCTGGCTGATCATGTCGCGCAGGACTTCCGGATCGATGGGCACGGCGTGGTCCTCATCGGGGGCCGAGACGATAGGGAACTCTTGCGCGTCGATGCCCTTGATGCTCGCCTCAAAGCGGCCGCAGCGCAGGGTCAGCGTCTGCGTTCGCACTTGCAGCTCCATATCAATGCGCTCGGGCGGCAACGAGTTCACAAAGTCCATCAGCAGGCGTGCCGGCACGGTCACGGCGCCTTCCTGCTCAATCTTGGCGCCAATCCAGCAGTTGATGCCCAGCTCCAGATTCGTGGCCGAGAGCTTTAGGCGCGAGCTGTCGGTCGCCACGAGCACATTGGAGAGGACGGGGAGCGTGCTACGAGTGGCCACGGCCCGCCCGACGATGGACAGCCCCTTGGCCAGGTTTTCTTGCAGACATGAGACCCTCATGCAGCACTCCTTGTTGAGAATACGGCCGGACCCTCCTGCAGGTTTCGGGAGTTGTGCGGCCACGGACCTGCCTCGGAAACAGCGATTCCGCCGACAGAACAGGCCATGGAACCTGCGGGAGGGTAGTCTGTCACGGTGCAGGCAGTATACTACAGAATGAAGGGGGATTCAAGGGCAACCGGGCGGGTTCAGCGGGGGCCCCGGTACCAGCCATAGACATAACCCAGCGCACTGGTGTAGCTGGCCAGAGCCCGCAGGGGCTTGCAGGACAGTTGCCAGCTCGGGTCGGCGTAGGTATAGGGCAGGAAGATATTGGGCAGCAGAATCAGCGTGCGGAAGGCCAGGTAGGCAGCGGCCTGCAGAGGCGAACGGAAGGCGCGCCCCGGGTCTCGGCCGGCATCGCGGCGCACCTCTTGCGCATGGCCCAGGCCGTAGAGAAACTGCTTGCGCAGCAGCGCGCGCAGGCTGCCCGGCGCCGGGTGGTAGGCCCACGCCTGGGGTGCCAGGACTATGCGGAGCCCACTGCGGCGGATGCGTACCAGGAACTCGGTGTCTACCCCGCGCACGAGCCCATCGTCAAAGCCGCCTATCTGCTCGAAAGCGGCGCGGCGCATCGCGCAGCAGGTGGTGGTCACCTGGCTGTAGTAGTGGTTCGCGGGCTCGGGGTTCGTCTCCAAAGGCTCGGCGACCACCGGGTGGGTGATGCGCGGCACCTCGCGCGCCACCCAGCGTTGAAACCAGGGCGCATCAGGCGGCAGCAGCTTGGAGGCGCCGACCACGCCGATGGATGCGTCGGCCTGCAGGGTGGCGATCAGGCGCTCCAGGACTGCCGGGTGCCCGAGGACGGCATCGTCATCCACAAAGACCAGGTACTCGGCCTGGGTGCGCTCTACACCGACGTTGCGCGCACGCCCGTTGGGGCAGACACCCACCACTATCTCGATCTCTTTGGGCTGCAGAGACTGCTTGCGTATGGATTCTATGAGGGGGGCGACGTGGCCGTTCAGCGAGGGTACGATGACGGCCACTCCGCCGGCATCGCTTGGCCCGTGGGGCGCAGCCGGCCGCCTATCCGATGCGTTGCCGGCAGGCCAGAGCTGCGGGGGGGCGCAGAGTGCTGCCCCCGGCTCCTCCCGCGCAGCCTCGGCGCTTCTCTGCTCCTCTGCGCCCCTATGCGTCGCCGAATGCTCCGCCGTGCAGGCGCAACTCGCCAGGACTGCCTCCACGCGGGCCGCCATGGTCTCGAGGTCGAACTCTGCCTCCGCCAGTTTGCGGGCGGCGCGTTCCATCTCTCGCCTGGTATCCGGTGTCACCAGCAAGTGCTCAACGGCTGCAGCCAGCGCACCAGCATCACCCGGGTCGACGAGCAACCCTACTCTGGCCATGTCGAGGACCGATGGTGCCCAGCCGACCGTCGAAGCGACCACGGGGCGACCGCAGGCCAGAGCTTCCGGCAACACCAGAGGCGAGGCTTCCCAGGCCAGCCAGGGAAAGATGCAGATATCCGTGGCATTGTAGTAGCTGGCGAGTTCCCCGTGCGCGACGCGACCGAGAAAGCGCACCCGTTCGCCCAGGCCGGCCTTGTTGACTGCCCGTTGCAGGCTTGCTTGCTGACGACCGGTGCCTGCGTAGAGCAAGTAGAGGTCATTGTGTTTTTGGGCCAGGCGCCGGAAGGCCGCCAGGGCTATAGCGCCGCCTTTCTGAGCCGTGAGGCGCCCGGCGAACAGAAGCACGTGGGCCTCAGCGGGGATGTCCAGCCGGGCGCGAGCAGCCAGGCCAGCGGCCGCGTCCGGCCTGAAGCGGGAGGTATCTACCCCCCAGGGAACGAGTTCCATCCGCGCGGCAGGCAGGTGCAACTCGCGCTGGTTTTCTGCGAGTAGCTCGCGGCTGGGGACGATGCAAGCGGCCAAGCGGGGACCCAGCCGGCACCAACGATGGGCCAACCGGACCGCGCCGGGCAAGTAAGTTGCGATGAGTGCCAGGCTGCGTGGCGATGGCCAGGCATAGCGCCGCCGCCTGAGTTCGCCCGAAATGGACCCGTGCATCATGGCCACAACCGGCACGGCGGGCTGTGCGCGCAGGCTATCCAGGTATCCCAGGGCGCCCGCACTCTGGCTCCAGATAACGTCAAAGGGCTCGCGGGCGTGCAGGCGTGCAAACGCCTGCACGCTCTCCCGCCACCATGCCCGCGAGTAGCGGCCCGGCGGCGCCGGCAAAAAGTGCGTGGGGTAGGGCTCCTCCTGGCAACCGGTACTTCCATCGGGTCGCGCCGTCGTC
>DAOUGZ010000200.1:0-3667 GCA_034428955.1 Anaerolineae bacterium
CGTCGATGCCAAAGGCTCTACCGATGCGAAAGCCTCCGTTCATGCTCCGCCTCCTATCATAAGCCGGGGGCCGCCAGCCGCGCCGGCATGGGCCTTTTCGGGTCATGAGCATGAGCCCGGCTGCGGATGATCCGCGTTTTCTACCATCTGTGTTTAAAAGATAGCACAGAAAACGCGTCAGATCCATAGGTACAGGCATAGGGGAGAGGTATGGATTTTGGTACAGTAGGGGGGCGCCGAACGTAATGCGTAACCTCGCTCTGGGCAAGATTCGCCACAAGAGGCAAGCTTACGCCTTACGCATTACGCTCGCCGCTTCACGCCTCCCGCACGGTGATGACGTACCGGGGCTCGGGGCTTCAGCGGCCCCAGCGGGCGTCAGCCATCCAGGCACCGTTGGCGCGTTCGCGTTTGCGCGTTTCCACAGTGATGGTGCCCGCAGCCAAGTCGTAGACGAGGAGGTTGTATTGCCAGGGGATGCCGGGGGCGAGCTCGCGGGTCCAGGCGCCAAAGGTGCCGGCGCCGACGATGTGCAGCCCGCGCTCGCTGTCGTAGCGATAGAACCCCTGCGCGGCCTCGTGGATGTGCCCGTGCAGGCAGAGGCGAAAGCCGTGTACGGTGAGGAGCTGCAAAAAGGCCTCGTCCATCATCTCCGGCCCCGCAACGGGATGGTGAAAGACGGCGATCTTGAGCCAGTCCTCGTAGCGGCCCTGCAGTTGGTCCAGGGCGGCGGCCAGAGCGTCCATATGGATGCCCTGGCGAGCGCGAAAGTGATGGTCGACCTGCCAGGCCGAGTTCAGGGTGAGGAAGAGCAGGCGGTCGCGGCTGAAAGGGTGCAGCAGGCCCTGCGCCTCATAGTCGCTGGGGTAGGGCAGGCCGCAGACCGGCTTGTAAAAGCAGCGGCCAAAATGCTCAAAGCGCCGCCGGTAGAGCGCCTCGTCGCGCAGCAGGCCACCCTCCGGCCCCTGCGGGATATAAGCCTCGGTGGGCAGCGGGTCCGGCAGCTCCGCCTGGCTGACGGGGAGGTAGGCCTGCCGCGAAATCTCCCAGCTCAGATCGTGATTGCCCGGAGCGACGATAATGCGCTGCGGAGCGATAGACAGGCGCCGGCTGAGCCCCTCCACAAACAGGCGCGCGGCATCGTATTCGGCGGGGGTGCAGCGGTTGGCTACATCGCCCGAGATGACGAGATAGTCCAGCCGGGAGATGCCCAGCTCGGCGCGCAGGTCCGTCTCCAGTTGCGTGCGGTAGCGGCGGGCATCGCTCGGGGTGCCGAGGTGCAGGTCCGAGAGGTGCAAGATGCGCACGAGGCGCGGCGCGCCCTCGCCCTGCCAGCGCGCAGCGGGCCGGGCGGGCGTCGGCTCCGGCGAGGGCGAGGGCCACTGCCAGAGGATGAGGTAACGCTCGCCGGCCTGGGGCTGGGCGCGAAAGCTGAGCGTGCGCGGTTCGTCGAGGGTAAAGCGCTGCAAGACGAGCGGCTGCTCGCCGCGCGGCCCGGGCTGGACGATGACCCGCGGGCTGTGGATGGGCCGGTGGGCGGTGACGCACACATTGACCTGCTCCGTAGGCGCATCGGCAGCCAGGGCGATATAGCTGGTGACCGTGCCTTCCTCCGCCGTCAGCTCCCATTCGACCTCTACGACCAGCTCCATCCCCTTGGGCGGCGCAGTGCGAAAGCGCACGCGGTATACATCGGACCCGCGAGCCGCGCCGGCGGGTGCCCGGCCCGAGCGGCGCCGGCCGGGGGCGGAGACGGTGGCGCCCGCGGGCTGGAGGACGCGGTAGCGCCGCCGAAACTGGCCGATCCAGCGGTAGCGGTCGTCGAAGCAAATAACGCCGTCGGCGAGGATATGCAGGACGGCGCGGCTGTGCACGTGCATGCGCCGGTCGTCGTGGTAGGTGCAAGTGAGGTCATAGTGGCGCACCGCATAGCCAGGCTGGCTGCGGTGCCGCGGGGGCCGGCGCGTGCCCACAACGCCAAAGAGCAATACGGCGCTGATGGCGCAGCCGGCCAGGCCCACATTGCGGCAGAAGGGCAGGGGCCGGGCCAGGCCGAACAACACGCTGGCGACGCTGGCCAGCGCCAAGACGGCCGAAAGGGCGGCGATGCTGCGCATGCTCTCCGGAAAGCCCCGCCAATAAGCTATCAGCTTTTGACCGATTCCTCGCGCGCCTGCCATGAAACGCATCCTTCACTGCCGGCCGAGGCCGAGGCCGGCGAGCTGGGCTTTTGTTGGCGGGCGCTTGCCGCGCCGCGCCGGCGTGTGTAACGGTATTGGTTCCATCCCCCCCATGGGGATTGCTGTGGCGCCATAGCGATATGCTCGGCGGTTCGGGGATGCTACTGGCGCCAGTCCCAGGTGATTACATAGCGATAGCCGAGTTCCGGCCGGTCGATGTGCCAAGAGACGGCGTTGGTTCCCTCCTCGACGGGCAAGTCAAAGACGAGGACGGGGGTGGTGCTGGTGGTAAAGGCAAAGACAATCCCCTTGGCGCCGACAATCGGCCGGTGGAAGCGAATGCGCATGCTGAGCCGCTCGGTGGGCACATGAACCGTTGTGGCGTAAAAGAGGAGCGCCGCGCCGGCCAAATCGTCCAAATCCCAGTCGACGACAATGCGCCGCTGCTCGCCACGGCGGAGAGGGCGGTCAAAGCGCACCAGGTAGCCGTCCCAAGGGGCCACCCGGTCGTAGAGGTCGCTGAGGAGGCCCATGTCGTCGCTGGCCAAGAGCGTCGCGCCCGGTGAGCTGAGGGTTACCACGCACTTGCCCTCGCCGCTCCACTTGTAGCGATCCTGGAAGAGGCACAGGCCATCCTGCCGCGCTTGGATGGTAAACTCTTTGCGCTGGTGCATGCGCCGGTCGTCATAGTATTCGTAGAGGAGGCGCTTCTCCTTGATCAGATAGGGGTAACCGGCGCGGGCCCGCGGCAGAGCACTGACCATCTTGAGCCATTCATAGCCGATGGCCCCGCCGGCAACGACACAGGTCAGCGCCACCGCCAGGAGCAGCAAATCCGCTTGCGCGCCCGATACAACGGCCAGGGCCACGCCAAAAAGCAGCAGGACCAGGGCCATCAGCGCAATCAGCCGCTCGCTGCCTGTGAGGCGCACCCAAACCGCCCACGATTGCTCCCAGATCAGCCTGCACCTGTGCATACGAGCCCCCTTGTGCCTACCCGTGCAAGCGCGCTGTCATTGCCGGTGCCCCAGGGTTCCCGGACCCTGGGCGAAGCATAAAGCGTTTCGAAAAGACGCGCGAGAAGCGTAACTCCTCGCGCCTCGTTCTGGCACAATGATGCACCCGTCTATAAAAAGCGGCGCGGGTACGCAAAAGCACGCCCACACCCCAGGGAGTGAACGTGCCCCTCAGACCCGCAACCCCAATCGCTACAGCAGGCTGCCCCAGCGCAGCACCTGTAACCGGTTCGTGAGCGCCCACCCCCGCAGCGAAGGCAGGCGCAACGGCCCATTCGTGCCGCACACAGGCGAGCTCGCCTGTGTGCGGCAGCGTACGTACGTCAGTCCTGCATAGCAGCCCTCTACCCCCGGACCAAGTTTCCCGGGCGCTCGGGCCGCCCGGTCATCGCCCGCATGCTAGCATGGCGCGCAGGGTGCGTCAAACCGCAAACCCCCACATCAACTTTATTGTACACCCAGGCGCAGCGG
>DAOUGZ010000201.1:0-3550 GCA_034428955.1 Anaerolineae bacterium
GCCTATGTTGTTCCGCGGGGTGGTGAGGTGCCGGGGACTGGGGAGTTGCGCGCCTTTGCCCAGGCGCGTCTGCCCGACTTTATGGTGCCCTCGGTCTTTGTGTTTCTGGATGAGCTGCCGCTGACCCCGACCGGCAAGGTGGACCGCCGCGCTCTGCCAGCGCCCGGCACGGAGCGGGATGTGGCGCGCGCTTACGAGGCGCCGCGCACGCCGGTGGAGAAGGAACTGGTGGCCATCTGGCGGCAGGTGTTGCGGCTGGACCGCATCGGAATTCACGACAGCCTGTTTGAGCTGGGTGGGCACTCGCTCCTGGCGACGCAGATTGTCTCACGGGTGCGCGAGGCCTTTCAGGTGGAGGTGCCGCTACAGGCCTTCTTTGCGGCGCCCACGGTGGCCGGCCTGGCGGCGGCGATCGCGCAGCAACAGGTTATCCAGGCCGACTCCGACCAGGCGAGCATGCTCCTCGCCGAGTTGGAGAGGCTCTCAGACGAGCAGGTACGGCAGCTTCTGACGGATGGAGGGGTCCATCTTGAGTGATCTCGGTAATCGATTGGCCAGGCTATCTCCGGAGAGACAGGCACTGCTTACCCTGCGCCTCAGAGGGAAGGCGCTTAACGAGCGGCCGCGCATTGTGCCACGGGCGGAGAGCGGACCCGCCCCTCTCTCCTTCGCCCAGCAGCGGCTGTGGCTGCTGGACCAGATGGCTCCTGGCAACCCAGCCTATTCAATCCCCGCGGCTCTGCGTCTGAAGGGGCATCTGGACGTCGCTGCCCTCGCGGCCTCTCTGAGCGAGATCGTCCGCCGCCACGAGGTTCTGCGCACGACCTTCCCTTCCGTTCGGGGCAACCCGGTACAGAGCGTCGCCGCGGCCGAGCCGCTGTTGCTGTCCCTCACTGACCTGAGCGGGCTGCCGGCCCGCGAGCGAGAGGACGAGGCACGCCGGCTGGCGCTCGAAGAGGCGCAGCACCCCTTCGACCTGGCCCACGGGCCGTTGCTGCGCGCCGGGCTGCTGCGGCTGGCCGATGAGGAGCACGTGGCGCTGGTGACCATGCACCACATCGTCGCCGATGGCTGGTCGATGGGTGTTTTGCTGCGAGAGCTGGCCGCCCTCTACCCCGCCCTGGCGGCTGGGTGCCCGTCGCCTCTGCCCGAGCCGGCCATCCAATACGCCGACTATGCCTGCTGGCAGCGCGAATGGTTGCAGGGAGAGGCCCTGCAGGGCCAACTCGCCTACTGGCAAAAGCGGCTCCAGGGCGCCACCACCACCCTGGACCTGCCGACGGACCGCCCGCGGCCCGCGCTGCAGAGCTACCGTGGCGCGCACTATCCCTTTGCCCTGCCCACGGAACTCGCCGTGGCGCTCGAGGCGCTGGCGCAGCAGGAAGGGGTCACGCTGTTCGTGCTCTTGCTGGCCGCCTTCCAGGCTCTCTTGCACCGCTATACCGGTCAAGACGACCTCTGCGTGGGCACGCCCATCGCCAATCGCAACCGCATCGAGACGGAAGGGCTGGTCGGCTTTTTCGTTAATACGCTGGTGTTGCGCGCCGGGCTGCACGGTGACCCCACCTTTCGCGAGCACCTCGCTCGTGTGAACGAGGCGGCCCTGGGCGCCTACGCCCATCAGGACCTGCCCTTCGAAATGCTCGTCGATGCCCTGCAGCCCGAGCGGGACATGAGCCGTACTCCCCTCTTCCAGGCTATGTTCGACCTGCAGGGGCCGCCTCTGGAGGGGTTGGATCTGCCTGGGCTCGAGGTGAGCCTGCTCGATGTGGAGCGTGGGACGGCCAAGTTCGATCTGGTCTTTGCCCTGGTCCACAATGCCGGCGGCCTGACGGGGACCATCGAGTACAGCACCGACCTCTTTGACGCGGCGACCATCGCGCGGATGGCCGGCCATTTCCGCAGCTTGCTGGAGGGCATCGTCGCCGAGCCGGGCCGGCGCCTGTCTGCGCTCCCGCTGCTAACCGTCGCCGAGCGTCGTCTGCTTGTGGATTGGAACGACACGGAGAGCGGCGGGCACGAGGGAGCGCCGGTGCACGAGCTCGTCGCGGCGCAGGCGGCGCGTACGCCTGCGGCCCTTGCTTTGACCTGCGGCCGGCAGTCGTTGAGCTATGCCGAGTTGAACCGGCAGGCCAACCGGTTGGCGCACCATCTACGGAAGCTGGGCGCCGGGCCGGGCAGGCAGGTGGGCGTCTGCCTGGGCCGCTGTGCGGAGGCGGTGGTGGCCCTCCTGGGTGTGCTCAAGGCGGGGGCCTGCTACCTGCCGCTCGACCCCGGCTACCCGACGGAGCGGCTGGCGCACATGCTGGCCGATGGCGACGTACGCCTGCTGGTGACCCAGGAGCACCTGCTGCCGTTGCTGCGGGGCGTTCGCGAGGCCGAAGCGCCGGAGGCTTGGGAAGCCCCTGGGGTGCTGTGTTTGGACGGCGACTGGGCGTCCCTTGCCGAGGAGAGCGACGCCGATCCGCAGGGTGTTGTGGGGGCAGAGGATCCGGCCTACACCATCTACACCTCCGGCTCTACGGGTGGGCCGAAGGGGGTTCTGGTGCCCTACGGGTCGCTATCGGCCCACTGCCGGCGCATTGCGGCCCACTACCAGTTGGGGCCGGCGGACCGGGTGCTGCAGTTCTCGTCGCTCAGCTTTGACACGTCGCTGGAGCAGATACTGGCGCCGCTTGCCGTGGGGGCGACGGTGATCATGCGGGATGGTGAGGTCTGGACGCCCGCCGAACTCTCGGCGCGGATTGCCGGCGACGGGATTACGGTCATCAACCTGACGCCGGCGTATTGGGTGCAGTTGGCGCAGGAGTGGAAGGGCACGCTGCCGCTGGCGAGCCGGCTGCGTTTGGTCATCATCGGCGGCGACGTGCTGCCGCCGGAGAGTGTGCAGCGGTGGCCGGAGGGGGTGCGTTTGCTGAACGCCTACGGGCCGACCGAGGCCACGATCACGGCGGCGACCCATGAGGTTAGGTCAGGCGATGTGCTGGGGCAGCGGGTGCCGATTGGGCGGCCGCTGGCGGGCCGGCGGATGTACATTCTCGATCGCTACGGCAACCCGGCTCCGGTGGGCGTAGCGGGGGAGCTGTACATTGGCGGGGAGGGTCTGGCCAGTGGCTACCTGAACCGGCCCGACCTCACGGTACAGCGCTTTGTCGTCGGTGGGCCTGGTCCGTTGGCGGAGAGGCGGTTGTACCGGACCGGCGACCGGGCGCGCTACCGGCCGGACGGCACCATCGAGTTTCTGGGGCGGGGCGACGATCAGGTCAAGGTGCGCGGTTATCGGGTCGAGTTGGGGGAGGTCGAGGCGGTCCTGGGGAGCCATGGGGGGCTGGGCGCTGTAGCCGTGGTGGCCCACGGAGACATTCCGGGGGACAAGCGTTTGGTGGCCTATGTTGTTCCGCGGGGTGGTGAGGTGCCGGGGACTGGGGAGTTGCGCGCCTTTGCCCAGGCGCGTCTGCCCGACTTTATGGTGCCCTCGGTCTTTGTGTTTCTGGATGAGCTGCCGCTGACCCCGACCGGCAAGGTGGACCGCCGCGCTCTGCCAGCGCCC
>DAOUGZ010000202.1:0-3780 GCA_034428955.1 Anaerolineae bacterium
GCCTATGTTGTTCCGCGGGGTGGTGAGGTGCCGGGGACTGGGGAGTTGCGCGCCTTTGCCCAGGCGCGTCTGCCCGACTTTATGGTGCCCTCGGTCTTTGTGTTTCTGGATGAGCTGCCGCTGACCCCGACCGGCAAGGTGGACCGCCGCGCTCTGCCAGCGCCCCAGGCCGCGCCGCCGGACCTGATGGCCGGCGATGCGGCGCTGACACCCACGGAGGAAATCGTGGCCGGCACAATGGCCCGCGTGCTTGGGCTGGGGCATGTCGGCCGCGACGAGGGCTTTTTCGAGCTAGGGGGCAACTCGCTCCTGGCGACGCAGGTCGTCTCGCGCCTGCGCGAGACCTTCCAGGTGGGCCTGCCGGTGCGCAGCCTGTTCGAGGCCCCTACACCCCGGGGGCTCGCCCAGCACATCGCTGAGGTCAGGGGGCTGGGCACACGACCGGCGCCGCCGCTGCTGCCCCTGCCGGCAGGTGCTCAGCCGCCCCTCTCCTTCGCTCAGCAGCGCCTCTGGGTTCTGGCGCAGATGGAGCCGGAGAGCGCCTTCTACAACGTAGCTGCGGGGCTGCGCCTGGAGGGGCCGCTGAATGTGCCGGCGTTGCGCCAGGCTCTGGCAGAGTTGGCCCGGCGCCACCAGGTCTTGCGCGCCGCATTCCCCAACGTGAACGGCAGGGCGGTGCAGGTCATCTCCGCCCGGCCGGCGGTGGAGCTGCCGCTCGTTGACCTGCAGCACCTGCCGGCAGCCGAGCGCGAGGCAGAGGCCCTGCGCCTGGCCGGGGAGGAGGCTCGGCGCCCCCTTGACCTGGACCGTGGCCCGCTTATGCGCGCCACGCTGCTCTGCCTGGGCGCGGAGGAGCATATCGCTCTGCTGACCCTGCACCACATCGTCTGCGACGGCTGGTCCACGGGCATTCTGCTGCGCGAACTCGGCACGCTCTACCGGGCCTTCGCCGCCGGGCGCCCGTCGCCGCTGCCCGAGCCAGCCATCCAGTATGCCGACTATGCCCATTGGCAGCGCGAGTGGCTACAGGGGGAGGTGCTCGAGGCGCAACTGGCTTACTGGAAGGACAGGCTCGCCGGCAGCCCCGACCTGCTGGAACTGCCCACCGACCGGCCGCGCCCTGCCGTGCAGACGCATCGGGGTGCGCGCTACGACTTTGCCCTGCCCAGTAGCCTGGCGACAGCGCTGGCTGCCTTGAGCCGAGAGGAGGGGGCCACGCTCTTTATTGCTCTGCTGGCCGCCTTCCAGACCCTGCTCTTCCGCTATACCGGCCAGGAGGATATCGCCGTCGGCACGCCCGTGGCCAACCGCCAGCGCCCCGAGGTCGAGGGGTTGGTCGGCTTTTTCGCCAACACGCTGGTGCTGCGCGCCGACCTGCAAGGCGACCCGACCTTCCGCGAATTCCTGGGGCGCGTGCGCGAGGTCGCCCTGCAGGCCTACGCCCATCAGGACCTGCCTTTTGAGATGCTCGTCGACGCCCTGCAGCCCGAGCGGGATCTGAGCTACAGCCCACTCTTCCAGGTCATGTTCGCCCTGCAGAACGCGCAACACGAGGTCCCTGACCTGGACCCGGTGCGGGTGAGCTTGCTCGAGCCGGATACGGGCACGGCCAAGTTCGACCTGACGCTGCTGATGGAAGAGCGCCCAGGGGGGCTGGTGGGAAGCATCGAGTATAGCACCGACCTCTTTGACGCGGCGACTATCGCGCGGATGGCCGGCCATTTCCGCACCCTGCTGGAGGGTATCGTCGCCGAACCGGACCGGCGCCTGTCTGCGCTCCCGCTGCTGACCGCCGCCGAGAGCCGGCAGTTGCTGGTAGAGTGGAACGATACGCAGGCGGTCTACCCCGATGGCTGTTGCTGCCAGGAACTCTTTGCGGCCCAGGCCGCGTGCACGCCCGAGGCGCTCGCCGTCGTCTCGACCGAGGGGCAACTGACCTACGGCGAACTCAACCGGCGCGCCAACCAGTTGGCGCATCATCTGCGGCGGCTGGGTGTCGGGCCGGACGTGCTCGTGGCTCTCTGCGTCGAGCGCTCTCTGGAGGCGCTGGTGGGGCTGCTGGGCATTCTCAAGGCAGGCGGTGCCTACCTGCCGCTGGACCCCAGCTACCCGGCGGACCGGCTGGCCTTTGTGCTGGAGGATGCCGGTGTGTTCGTGTTGCTCACGCAGGAGCGGCTGCTGCCGCTGATGAAGAGTGTCTCGCGGCCGATCCCTCACCGTTCCCCCTACAAGGGGGGATTGGGGGGGCAGAGGCGCGAAACACTCCAAATCCTCTACCTGGACCGCGACTGGCCGTCCATCGCCGGTGAGAGCGATGCCAACCCACAGAGTGGGGCGACGGCACGGAACCTGGCCTACGTTATCTACACCTCCGGCTCCACCGGCCAGCCGAAGGGGGTCATGGTCGAGCATCGAGCCGTGCTCAACCTGGCCGCCGGCCTGCAGCGTGCCGTCTATGCTCGTGCTCCGCGGGGCTCGCTGCGCGTGAGCCTCAACGCGCCGCTGGCCTTTGACGCCTCGGTGCAGCAACTGGTGGCCCTCTTCCAGGGCCACACATTGTGCATTGTGCCGGCGGAGGTGCGTACCGACGGGGCGGCGCTCTTGGCCTTTTTGCGGGAGCAGCGAATTGATGTGCTCGATTGTGTGCCGTCGCAACTCAAGCTCCTTCTCGCCGCGGGGCTGCTCGACGGACCGGGGCCGGTGCCTGCGGTGATCCTGCCCGGCGGCGAGGCCATCGATGCGGACACCTGGCAGGCCCTGGCTGGGGCCGGAACGGTCGAGTTCTACAACATGTACGGCCCCACCGAATGCGCGGTGGATTCGACCGCTTGCTGCGTGCGCGCGGCGCCGGGGCGGCCGGTAATCGGCCGGCCGGTCAACAACGCCGAGTTCTATATCCTCGACGCTCGGCGCCGGCCGGTGCCGGTGGGGGTGGCCGGCGAGCTGTACATCGGCGGGGCGGGGCTGGCAAGGGGCTATCTGCACCGGCCCGAACTGACGGCCGAGCGCTTTATCCCCCATCCCTTCCGCAACGAGCCGGGGGCGCGGCTTTACCGCAGCGGCGACCTGGTGCGCTATCTGCCCGATGGGCACGTCGAGTTCCTGGGGCGCACCGACCACCAGGTCAAGATTCGCGGCTTTCGCATCGAGCTGGGGGAGGTCGAGGCGGCGCTGAGGCAGCACCCGGCGGTGGAGGATGCGGTGGCCCTGGCGCGGGAGGATACGCCCGGCGTGCGGCGCCTGGTGGCCTACGTCGTGGGGGCGCCGGATGTCGGCGAGCTGCGCGCCTTCCTGCGCGAGAGGTTGCCGGATTATATGGTGCCGGCGGCCTTTGTCCCCCTCGATGCCCTGCCGCTGACGGCCAACGGCAAGGTGGACCGGCGGGCGCTGCCGGCGCTGAGTGGGGAGCGGCCGGAGCTGGGGGAGGGCTACGTCGCCCCGCGCACAGCGGTGGAGGAGGCGCTGGCAACGATCTGGGCGGGGGTGCTGGGGCTGGAGCAGGTTGGTGTGCACGACGATTTCTTTGCGCTCGGTGGCGACTCGATCCTGGCCATCCAGGTGGTGGCGCGGGCGGGGCAGGTGGGGATGGCGATCACGCCCAAGCAGCTCTTCCAGGCGCCGACGGTGGCGGGGTTGGCGGCGCTGGTGGGGACGGGCGCCGTGGTGGAGGCGGAGCAGGGGCCGGTGGTGGGCGAGGTGCCGCTGACGCCGGTGCAGGCGTGGTTTGTGGAGCAGGGGCTGCCGGAGCCGCAGCACTGGAACCAATCGTTGTTGCTGCAA
>DAOUGZ010000203.1:0-15089 GCA_034428955.1 Anaerolineae bacterium
GCCCCTCGCTATACTCTCCACGCTGACACCAGGGGGAGATGCGATTATGTGGCCTGTATTCACGTTCACCGCCATTGTCGGGCAAGAGAAGATGAAGCAAGCGCTGATCCTGAATGCGATCAGCCCCGAGATCGGCGGTGTGCTCGTCCGCGGCGAACGCGGCACGGCCAAGTCCACAGCGGCCCGCGCCCTGGCGGCCCTATTGCCGGCCATCGAGGTCGTCGAGGGCTGCCCTTTCGGCTGCGACCCCGACGACCCGGACCGGCTCTGCACTAACTGCCAGGGCCGGCTGGCACGCGGCGAATCGCTGCGCAGCGTTCTGCACCGCACGCCCTTTGTCAACCTGCCCGTCTCGGCCACTGAGGACCGCGTGGTGGGCACGCTGGATATCGAACGCGCACTGCGCGAGGGGGAGCGACACTTTGAGCCCGGCGTCCTCGCGGCGGCCAACCGTGGCTTGCTCTACGTCGATGAGGTGAACCTCCTGGACGACCACGTAGTCGACCTCTTGCTCGATTCGGCGGCCATGGGCGTGAACGTGGTCGAGCGCGAGGGCATCTCCTTTGTGCATCCGGCCCGCTTTATCCTCGTCGGCACGATGAACCCCGAAGAGGGTGAACTCCGGCCCCAACTGCTGGATCGCTTCGCCCTGTGCGTCGAAATCCGCAGCCTGGCCGATGCCGACCAGCGCGTGCAGATCCTGGAGCGCCGCCTGGCCTATGAGGCCAACCCCGAGGCTTTTGCCCGAACCTGGTCCTCCGGGGAAGACACCCTCTCGCGCCAGATCGCCGCGGCGCGGGCGCGGCTGCCGCAGGTCAGCCATACCGCGCGCGACCTGCGAACCATCGCCGAGCTGACGGCCGGCCTCGATGTGGACGGGCACCGCGGCGACATTGTCATCCTCAAAGCGGCCCGCGCCAATGCCGCGCTGGAGGGGTGCGCCGGCATCTCGGATTCGGACATCCTGCAGGCCGCCGAGCTGGCCCTGCCGCACCGTCTCAAGCGCCGCCCCTTCCAAGAGGCCGATGTCGAGCCGCAGCAACTCGAGGCCAAGCTGGAAGAGGTCCGGGCCCGCGCCCATACGCCCCCGCCCGGCGTTGCCCAGCCCGACGCAGGAAAAAAAAAGACCTAACACCGTCTGGGGCGCCTGAGGCCGTCGTGCCGGGGGCCGGCATGCCTTTGCGCGGCCACCAGGCCGCTCCCACCCCCCTATCCTACATTCGGCAGGCTGACCTACCCGTGGCTACGGGAGCCGCCTTCCGGCCGCGCCGGCTGCAGACGCCCCTCGACCGCCTGGCCCGTCGCACCGCCGGCCGCCGCAGCTTTACCTACACCAAACGCCGGCGTGGGCGTTATGTCGCCAGCCGCCCTATCGAGGGGTCAGAGGCCAACGACGTGGCCATCGACGCCACGCTGCGCGCCGCCGCCCCCCTGCAGGTCGAACGAGGCCGGCTGAGCGGGGAGCCGGTCATCCTGATGCGTTCTGACCTGCGCCGCAAGGTGCGCGTCCGCCGCGCCGCCAACCTGGTCGTCTTTATGCTCGACGCCAGTTGGTCCATGGCCGCAGCCGAGCGCATGGTCGCCACCAAGGGCGCCATCCTGTCTCTGCTCCTCGACGCCTACCAAAAGCGCGACCGCGTCGCCCTGGTCGTCTTTCAGAAGGACCGCGCACGCCTGGTTCTGCCGCCCACCAACTCGGTCGAGCTGGCGCGGCGCATGCTGGGCGAACTGCAGGTCGGCGGGCGCACGCCGCTCAGCCATGGCCTGCTCATGGCCTACGATGTGGCGATGCGCGAGCGCCACAAGGACCGTGAGGTGCAGCCGCTGCTGATCATCCTCACCGATGGGGCGGGGAACGTGTCCTACTCCGGCCGGCCTCCGGAAGAAGAAGCGCGCGTGCTGGCCGGGCAGATACGGTCGCGCGGCATCCGCTCGGTGGTCGTCAATACCGAGCACGTCTCGCTGGACCGTGGCCTGGCCGGCCAACTGGCCGACGCCCTGGGGGCGCCCTGCTACACCCTGGCCGATCTACGGGCTCACGAACTGTACCAGACGGTGCGGCGCGAACTGGCAGCGCAGCCGCCGCGCCGAATAGATGCTCATCATTCCTAGGAGATCCCATTCACGTGTCCGAACGCACCGTTTCACCACGCGGCCGCTTGGCCGCCGATCTGGCCCTGCTCCTGGTCACCGCCATTTGGGGCAGCACCTTTGCACTCACCAAGAACGCGGTCACAGAGTACCCGGTACTCCCCTTCCTGGCCATCCGCTTTATCATCGCCACCGCGGCCCTCGCACCGATAGCTCTCTACCGTTGCCGGATTCGCCTCTCCGACCTCCTATCCGGCGCTGTGGCCGGCCTCTTCCTCTTCAGCGGCTACACCCTGCAGACCTGGGGCCTGCAGCACACTTCGGCCAGCAAAGCCGGCTTTATCACGGGGCTCTCCGTCGTGCTGGTGCCCATCTTTGTCGCCGTGCTCTGCCGTCGCTTCCCTTCGTGGCAGGCACTGGCCGGCACGGGATTGGCCGTTCTGGGCCTGGGGCTCCTCTCCCTCAACGCCGACCTGACGGCAACCCACGGTGACCTGCTCGTGCTGGGCTGCACCGTTGGCTTTGCCGGGCACATCACGGCGCTGGGCATCCTCTCGCCGGGGCGCGACGCTCGCGTCCTGGCCCTGGCCCAGACGGCCACCGTAGCCGCCCTGAGTTCGCTCCTCGTACTGCTCGCCGGGCCTTTCCCGGCTGCATCGCAGATGGTCTGGGGCGCCGCCGCCTTTACCGGCGTGGCGGCAACGGCCCTGGCCTTTCTCATACAAACCGGCGCGCAACGCTTTACCACGGCCAGCCATACGGCGCTGATCCTTACCGCCGAACCGGTCTTTGCTGGGCTCTTTGGCGTAGCCTTTGCCGGCGAGCGGCTGACCGCCCGCGGCTGGGCCGGCTGCGCTGTGATTCTGGCTGGGGTCATCCTGGGCGCCCTGGCCCAGAACGCGCCGTCCGAGGCTGAACCACAGACCGTTCCATCGCAGCCATCGTGAGCCACGGCGTCCCCCATCAGCCGGCCGGGCTCCCACGCGCGGCGGGACGCTCCGGCTCGCGGCCAACTATGATGCTCTACGCTCCCCAACCCGATGCCCAGTTTACACACTTCCTTGACAATCCAAAGACGCTGAGCTAGACTGGCAGCGTAAGAGCTTTCACGTAAAGCAGCACGAGTCCCAACCTTACCATAGCCAAGCGCTACGAGGAGGCAGCGATGCCGGAGGTGACGGTATACGACGTCGCACGGAAGGCCGGCGTGAGTATTGCCACGGTCTCTCGTGTGTTGAACGCGCCGGACCGAGTCAGGGAAGCGACGCGGCAGCGCGTTCTGGCGATCATCGACGAACTGGGTTACGTGCCCAAGGCGGAGGCGGCCGCACGCGCCCGCCGGAGCCACCAACGCATTGGGGTGCTGGCTCCCTTCTTCAGCTACCCCTCATTCATGCAGCGCCTGCGCGGCGTGACCATGGCGCTCGCCGAGCAGCCCTGCGAGGTGGTCATCTGCGGTGTAGATTCGGCGGCCGACCGCGAGAGCTACCTCTCGAGCCTGGCCGTGACCCGCCGCCTCGACGGCCTGATCGTGATGGCGCTCCCCTTCAGCGACAAAGCCGCCTGCCGCCTCCTGGCCCACGGGCTAGAGACCGTGCTCATCGAGTTCAGCCACCCGGCCTTTAGCAGCATCGAGATTGACGATGCCGCCGGCGGCAGGCTGGCCGCCGAATACCTGCTCTCCAAGGGCAAACGGCGCTGTGCCTTTATCGGCGATTCGGACCTGCCCGACTATGCCATCGGCACCAGCGAGCGCCGTCTGAACGGCTACTGCCGGACCCTGGCACAGGCCGGCGCGCCGGTGCGGGAGCACTATATCTCCCTCGCTCCCCACGGTTTGGACCAGGCACGACAACAGGCCCACCACCTCCTCTCCCTCCCCGAACCGCCCGATGCCATCTTTACGGCCAGCGACACGCAGGCCATGGGGGTTCTGAAAGCGGCGCAGGAGCGTGGCCTCGTCGTGCCGCAGGACCTGGCTATCGTGGGGTTCGACGACTCCGAGGCCGCCGAGTACATCGGGCTAACGACGGTACGCCAGCCCCTCGAGGAATCGGGGCGCGCCGCGGTCGACCTCTTGCTCGCCAGACTGGCCGATCCTTCCCGCATCGTCCAACGTGTGAGCCTGCCGTTGACCCTGGTGCAACGAGAGACAGCCTGAACTATCCCCGCCACTTGGCAAAGCGTCACCGTTTACCTATACTCACTGCGGCTTTCTCTTGGCGAACAACGAGCGGCTGTCAGGCACGGAGCCGCTCGGTTCATTCGATGCATATGGGAGGCATCATGATCGATGGCGTGGTGGTCAAGGATCTGCGCATGATCCCCGACGAACGCGGCTACCTCATGGAGATGCTGCGCAGCGACTGGCCCGAATACGAGCGCTTTGGCCAGGTCTATGTCACCGCCGTCTATCCGGGGGTAGTCAAAGGCTGGCACTATCACAAAATCCAGACCGACCACTTTATCTGCCTGCACGGCATGGCCAAGGTGGTCCTCTACGACGACCGCGAGGGCTCCAAAACACGCGGCGAAGTGAACGAGTTCTTTATGGGCTGGCAGAGGCCGCGGCTGCTCAAGATACCGCCCGGCGTTCTGCACGGCTTTAAGGGCATCAGCGACGACATTACCCTCATCGTCAACGTGCCCACCGAACTGTACAACTATGACCAGCCCGACGAGTACCGCCTGCCGGCCCATTCCGACCAGGTACCCTACGACTGGGCACGCAAAGACGGCTAACTGGGGGGCCCAATCCTTGCTTGGTACTCTGATCAATGTGATAACGGTTATCGTCGGCGGCGTTCTGGGCACAACGCTCGGCGGCCGCCTGCCGGAACGGGTGCGGGAGACCGTCCTGCACGGCCTGGGGCTGGTGACACTGACCATCGGCGTACAGCTTACCCTGCAGACAAAGAACATCATCATCGTCATGGGCAGCATCCTCGTCGGCGCCATCGTGGGGGAATGGTGGCGCCTGGAGGACAAGCTGCAGGGCCTGGGCGAATGGCTGCAGGCGCGCGTCCAGGGCAAGGCGGCGCCCGTTCACGAACCAGGCGGCGCAGGCGAAAAGGCCGGCCCAGCGACCAACTTTGTGCAGGGTTTTGTGATGGCCAGCCTGGTCTTCTGCGTTGGACCGATGTCCATTCTGGGCTCCATCCAGGATGGGCTGACCGGCGACTTTAGCCTGCTGGCCATCAAGTCGTTGCTGGACGGCTTTGCCGCCCTGGCCTTCGCCTCTACCCTGGGCATTGGGGTTGTCTGCTCGATCCTCACCATCATCGTCTACCAGGGGGGACTGACCCTTGCCGCAGGGCAGGTGCAGCAACTGCTCACCGAGCCGATGATCGCCGAGATGACGGCCACCGGCGGAGTCCTGATCATCGGCATCGGCCTCCTGCTGCTGGAGATCAAGCGCATCCGACTGGCCAATTTCCTGCCGGCCATCGTCGTCGCCCCGGCCGTGGTGGCCGCCTTGCAGCACCTGGGGGCGTATTCGCTGCCGTAACCTCAGCTTGGCCGAGGCGGCCCAATACACTCCAAATGGCGGGGCTTCGGGGGCGCAGAGGAACGCAGAGGCTACGCTACAGGGACGAAACCGTTCCCCCTTGGTCAGGAGGTAAGGCCCTTGTTCGGCCGCAAACCGCGCGTCAAGTGCTTCAACGCCACGTATAGTGCAGGCTCCTTCGCCGGCAGCGCCGATCTGGGCTACCAAGTCGTGTTGCTGGATAGGATCGTGGGCAGTGTGGGCCGCTGCCAGGAGCTGGACGCGCTCTTCAGACCTCTACAGCTAACCAAGGAACGCGTGCGCCGTCTGGAGAACATCCGCCGCCTGGCCGCGCAAGGCGTCATCCTGCCTCCAATCGAACTCTACAAGCTTCGCGATGAGTACTTTGTAGTCGACGGCAACCACCGCGTCGCCGTGGCCAAAGAGAACGGCCAGGTCTTTATTGATGCCCACGTCGTCGAGTTCCTGCCGGACGGCGAGCGCGCCGAAGATCGCCTCTACCTGGAGCAGCGCGCCTTTGCCCATGATACCGGGCTCGATGGGATCCGCATCAGCCACCTGGGCGGCTATGATACGCTCCGCCACGAGATCGAAGCGCACCGCAAGACGCTGCCCGCCCAGGGCGAGGACGATGTGGGGCTCGTGGAAGCGGCGCAGAGCTGGCAGCGCACCGTCTTTGCGCCGGTAGCGCAGGCACTGCGGGAGCACCGGCTGCCTGAGCAATCAGGCAAGACCGAAGCCGACCTATACCTCGAGCTGCAGGTGCAGCGCACGCTGGCGCAGCAGCAAGGGGGCGAAATGGATTGGGAGGAGGCCATCGCCCACCTCGCCGCCCTCTACCCGCGCCCGACGCTCGGCGAGCGGTTTGTGGGGGCATGGCGCAGAATCATCGGTGGCATCGAGGCCTGGTGGCATGGCCTGCGCGCCGAGAGCCTGCCCTGCGCCTACGCACAGCAAGCCCCCGACGGCACCATCTACTGCCGCCGCGCCGGCCAGGCCAAACGCGGGGTGTTCACCCGCTGAAACGGGGAGGAAACTTTGCAAAAGCTCCAAGACTCGCCGGCCTGCGGGCAACGTACTGGGCCAAGTTGTGCCCCAATGGGCGAGCCCTGGAGCTTTCGAAGGTTGAAGAGGCCTTACGCCTTGGGCAGGTGTAGTGCCCGGTCCAGCGCCACCAAGCTGGCCTCGGCCAGGGCCTCGCCCAGCGTGGGATGTGCGTGGATCGTGGCGGCGATTTCGTCCAGCGTGCTTTCCAGGGTCAGCCCAAGGCCGCCCTCCAGGATCAGGTCGCTGGCGTGTGGGCCGACGATATGCAGGCCCAGCACCGCGCCATAGCGGCCTTCCGCGACGATCTTGACGAACCCGTCGCTCTCCCCGGCAGCGATAGCCTTGCCGTTGGCGCCAAAGGGGAAGCGCCCTACGCGCACGTCATGGCCCTGCTCGCGCGCCGCCTCTTCAGTCAGGCCGACGCTAGCCGCCTCGGGCCGTGAAAAGATGCAACTGGGCACGGCATTGTAGCGCATCCGCGCCTCCTGCCCCATAGCGTTTTCAGCGGCTACCTCGCCCTGATGCATGGCCACATGGGCCAGCATCGTCCCACCGACCACATCGCCGATGGCATAGACCCCCGGCACGTTCGTGGCCATGCGCTCGTCCACCTGGATGCCCCGGCGGTCGAATGCGACACCCGCCGCCTCCAGACCCAGGTCCGCCACATTGGCCCGCCGGCCGGCAGCCAGGAGCACCTTCTCAGCCTCGCTGCTCACCTCGCCCGCGGGGCCTTGCAGGTGCGCAACTAGGCCGCCCTGCCCCTTCTCGATGCCTGTGATGCGCGTGTCCAGGTGCACCTTGACCCCTTGCGCCGTCAGGGCCTTGCGCAGCGCATCGCCAATGTCCGCATCGGCCAATGGAGCCAGCCGGGGCAGCATTTCGACCACCGTCACCTCGACGCCCAGAGTGGCAAAGAGGGTAGCGAACTCGAGCCCCACCGCCCCGCCGCCGACAATGAGCATGCTTGCCGGCAGCGCCTCCAGCGCCAGGGCGCCGGTGCTGTCCAGCACGCCAGGCAGATCGGCGCCGGGAATCGGCAACTGCATGGGGCTGGAGCCGGTGGCGACGATAACCCGTTCGGCGGAGAGGGACTGCTCGCCGTCGGGGCCTGCGACGGTCACCTGTGTAGGGCCAGCCAGGCACCCGCGACCCTGGACAACCTGGACGCCCGCTCGCTTCAGAAGCACGCGCACGCCGCCGGTCAGTCTCTTTACCACCTTGGCCTTGCGCGCCTGCACGGCGGGCCAGTCGACCTCGGGTTTGCCGACCCGGACGCCAAAGTGAGCGGCCTCGCTCACCATATGAAACACCTCAGCACTGCGCAAGAGTGCCTTGGTCGGGATGCAACCTACGTTGAGGCAGACCCCACCGAGGGATCCTTCCTCGACAAGAGTCACCTGCGCCCCCAACTGAGAGGCGCGCAGTGCCGCCACGTAGCCACCAGGGCCGCCGCCAATCACAACGATACGAGTGGACACAACAGACTCCTCTACTAGAGACCACAGCCAGGGCCAATACCACCAGACAAACGGCCCTAGCTCTGCACCACCGCCTTGAGCACCCCATCCTTCCGCGCAATCACGGTCTCAAAGGCATCCTGAAGTCGCTCCAACGGGAAATAGTGCGTAGCCAGAGGCTTGAGATCGACCTTGCCCGCCTGAACCAGCGCGATGCTGCGCGGATAGGTGTGCTTCATGCGACGGTCGTACTTGATTGTGAGGCCCTTGCGGCGAACCACAGAAGCCTTGAAGGAGATGCTGTCCTCAGCGGGGATGCCGACCAGGACGACCGTCCCACCGGGCTTGACCACCTCCATCGCCTGCTCTACCGCCTCGGGGGCGCCTGCAGCCTCGATCGCCACATCAACGCCACGGCCGCCGGTATAGTCCATGATGCCCGCCACCACATCGTCGCAGGCGGCGTTCCAGGTCCTGGCCGCACCTCGCTGCCGCGCAGCTTCGAGCCGGGCATCGACCAGGTCGGTACACAGGACCTCGGCCGCGCCGGAAAGGCGCACCATATCCGCACAGAGCAGCCCAATGGGCCCGGAGCCGAGCACGGCAACCCGGTCGCCAAGGCGAATATCGGCCAGGCCGGCCACGTACAGGCCCACGCCCATTGGCTCCAAAAGGGCGCCCTCGGCAAAGCTCATGCCCTTGGGGAGGGGAAAGACCAAGTCGGCGGGATGGGTGAGGTACTCGCGAAAGCCCCCGTGATAGGGCCAGTTGCCGTAGAACTTGATATCCGGGCAGATGTGCGGGTCTCCCTCGAGGCAGAACTCGCAGCGGCCACAGGGCATCGCCGGATCAACGGCGACGGGGGTCCCAACCGCGGGGCCGCTCACGCCAGGCCCAAGCGCCTCCACCACCCCCGCAAACTCGTGGCCGAGCACCAAAGATTCCTGAATGACCGTGCCGCCGATTTCACCATAGACATAGCTGTGGATATCTGAGCCACAGACGCCACAGGCTCGAACACGCACCAACACCTCGCCGGGTCCGGGTTCGGGTATGGGCCACTCCGCCGGGCGGAGGTCCTTCGGCCCATGCACAAGCATCGCTTTCATGGTCGACTACTCCTATCGCTTGGTAAACACGTGCATGGTAGCACCAGACACAGTCCATTATAGCGCGAAGGTGGATGAGTGTAAATTAGCGTAATCCCAGCGATCCCAGCAGTCACATTGCGATTGCACCTCGTTTGTGATACAATAGACAACTGGCGTGGATAAGGAACTGTGACAGTTCAGCGCCACAAGGACTAGTTCGAAAGGAGCTACTAGGTGGAACGCCACAAGGTCACCATTGACGGCAACACAGCCGCCGCCCATGTTGCCTACGCCACCAACGAAGTGATCGCCATCTACCCGATTACGCCCTCATCACCGATGGGGGAGATGGCGGACGCTTTGTCGGCCGACGGCAAACCCAACATTTGGGGCACAGTACCCAGCGTCACCGAGATGCAGTCCGAAGCGGGAGCCGCCGGAGCCGTCCACGGCGCGCTCACGACGGGCGCACTCACGACCACATTCACCGCCTCTCAGGGCCTCTTGCTCATGATCCCAAATATGTACAAGATCGCGGGCGAGTTGATCCCGACGGTGTTCAACGTCTCGGCGCGCGCTCTGGCTACCCATGCCCTGTCCATTTTCGGTGATCACGGTGACGTGATGGCCGTCCGACAGACCGGTTTCGCGCTCTTGGCCTCCAACAGCGTGCAGGAGGTCATGGACCTTGCACTTATTGCCCAGGCATCAACCCTGGCCAGCCGGGTGCCGTTCCTGCACTTTTTCGATGGCTTCCGGACGTCGCACGAAGTGCAAAAAGTCGAGGAACTGACCTACGACGACATGCGGGCCATGATCGACGACGAGTTCGTCGCCGCTCATCGCGCGCGGGGTCTGTCGCCGGAGCGCCCGGTCATGCGCGGCACCGCGCAGAACCCGGACGTCTACTTCCAGGGGCGGGAGACTTCAAACCCCTACTACCTGGCAACGCCGGAGATCGTGCAAAAGTACATGGATCGCTTCGCCGAGCTGGTCGGCCGCTCCTACCATCTCTTTGACTATGTAGGTGCGCCGGATGCCGAGCGCGTCGTCGTCATGATGGGCTCGGGCGCCGAAGCGATGCACGAAACCGTCGAGCATCTGGTTGCGCGCGGCGAAAAGGTCGGCCTGATCAAGGTCCGCCTCTATCGCCCGTTCTCGACCGAGCACCTGATCAAGGCACTGCCGGCCACCGTCAAGGCGATTGCCGTCCTGGACCGGACCAAGGAGCCCGGCTCACAGGGCGAGCCGCTGTACACCGACGTGCGTTCGGCCATCAGCGAGGCCATGTCGGAAGGTCTGTTCGAATGCGCGACCTTCCCCAAGATCGTCGGCGGGCGCTATGGCCTCGGCTCGAAGGACTTTACGGCGGCCATGGCCAAGGCCGTGCTGGACAACCTCAAGGCGGAGCGGCCCAAGAACCACTTTACCGTCGGCATCGACGATGACGTGACCCACACCAGCCTGGAGGTCGACAACGAGTTCTCCGCCGAGCCCGAGGGCGTGCACAGCGCCGTCTTCTTTGGCCTGGGTTCCGACGGCACCGTCGGCGCCAACAAAAACTCGATCAAGATCATCGGCAAGGCTACAGACAACTATGCCCAGGGCTACTTTAGCTACGACTCGAAGAAGGCCGGCGGCGTGACCGTCTCGCACCTGCGCTTCGGGAAGCAGCCTATTCGCAGCACATACCTGGTGCAAAAGGCCGGCTTTGTGGCCTGCCACAACTTTTCTTTCCTTGAAAAGTACGACATGCTCAGCTACGCCGAGCCCGGCGCCACCTTCCTCCTGGCCAGCCCGTATGGCAAGGACGAGGTGTGGGATCACCTGCCGGCCATGGTGCAGCAGCAGATCATCGACAAAAAGCTCCAGTTCTACGTCATCGACGCCGTTCGCCTGGCCAAGGAGATCGGTCTCGGCGGCCGCATCAACACGATCATGCAGACGGCCTTCTTCCTCATCTCCGGCATCGTGCCCAAGGAGAAGGCGCTGGAACTGATCAAGACAGCCGTGGAAGACACCTATGGCTCCAAGGGCCCCAAGGTCGTCGAGATGAACTATCGCGCCATCGACACGGCAGTAGCCAACATCGAGCAGGTCACGGTGCCGAGCCAGGTCACCAGCACCATCCCGATGCGCCCGCCCGTGCCGGCGGATGCGCCCGAGTTCGTGCAAAAGGTCACCGGTGAGATGATCGCCTACCGCGGCGACAACATCCCGGTCTCGGCGCTGCCCGTGGATGGCACCTTCCCGACGGCGACAACCCAGTACGAAAAGCGCAACATCGCCGTCGAGATCCCGGTCTGGGATCCGGATACCTGTATCCAGTGCGGCCAGTGCTCGATGGTCTGCCCGCACGCAGCGATCCGCATGAAGGCCTATGACCCGGCGCTGCTGAAGGATGCGCCGGCGACGTTCAAGTCGACCGATGCCAAGGGCCGTGACCTGGCCGGGCTCAAGTTCACTCTGCAGGTGGCACCGGAGGACTGCACCGGCTGCGGCGCCTGCGTCTACAACTGCCCGGCACGCAAGAAGGACGCCAGCGGTCAGCGCACCGACGAGCGCGCACTGGCCATGGCCACGCAGGCACCGCTGCGCGATGCTGAGGTGGAGAACTTTAACTTCTTCCTCAGCCTGCCCGAAACGGACCCGGCCCGCTACAACCGAGCCACCGTCAAGGGCGCGCAGTTCATCCGCCCGCTCTTCGAGTTCTCGGGCGCCTGCGCCGGCTGTGGTGAGACGCCCTACGTCAAGCTGGTGACCCAGCTCTTTGGCGATCGGGCGCTGATCGCCAATGCTACCGGCTGCTCATCGATCTATGGCGGCAACCTGCCGACGACGCCCTACGCCAAGCGCGCCGATGGGCGTGGGCCGGCCTGGTCCAACTCTTTGTTTGAGGACGCCGCCGAGTTCGGTCTGGGCATGCGCCTGACGGTCGAGCGGCAGAGCACCTTTGCGCGTGAGCTGCTGGACCGCGTGGCCGGCTGCGACTGTGAGGTCTGCCGCAGCGCCCAGGAACTCTTTGCAGCCATCAAGAACGCCGACCAGTCGACCCAGGAGGGCATCGAGGCTCAGCGTGCCCGCGTCGACGAACTCAAGAAGGTCCTTGAGGCCTGCGGCTCGGCAGATGCCAAGCAACTGCTGACCCTGACCGACTATCTGATCCGCAAGTCCGTGTGGATCTTTGGCGGCGACGGTTGGGCCTACGACATCGGCTACGGCGGCCTGGACCATGTCATCGCCCAGGGCAAGGACGTGAACATCCTGGTGCTGGATACCGAGGTCTACTCGAACACCGGCGGCCAGATGTCCAAGTCCACGCCGCGCGGGGCTGTGGCCCAGTTCGCAGCAGCCGGCAAGCCCTCCGGCAAGAAGGACCTGGGCATGATGGCCATGACCTACGGCAATGTGTACGTAGCGCGCATCGCTCTCGGCGCCAACCCTGCACAGACGCTCAAGGCCTTCACCGAGGCCGAGGCGTACGAGGGGCCGTCGCTGATCATCGCCTACTCGCACTGCGCCATGCACGGAATCAACATGACCCAGGGCCTGGGCGAGCAAAAGAAGGCCGTCGAGTCCGGCTACTGGCCGCTGTACCGCTTTGACCCGCGGTTGGCCGAGCAGGGCAAGAACCCGCTCCAGCTCGACTCGCGCGATCCCAAGATCGACCTGGAAGAGTATGCCTACGGCGAGAACCGCTATCGCATCCTCAAGCGGTCCAAGCCCGAGCTGGCCGCCAAGCTCATGGCCGAGGCCAAGAAGGACGTCGCTCAGCGCCTGCGGCTGTACAAGCAACTCGCGGCGCTCGAGTGGAGCGATCCGGAGGAATAGCCTGAGGCGTAGCGCCTAGAGATAGAGAGAGGGGGGTGTGGCAAGCCACACCCCCCTCTCTCTATCTCTAGGCGCCTACCGCATGAAGCAGCATCACTTGGCTCATAGTGCGCGCATGAAATGCGCCGCATCCCATGCTGGCGCCGCAGCGCATGAAGCAGCGCCAGTTGGTTCGTAGCGCGCATTTCATGCGCGCTACAGGCCCTCTATTCCTTCTCTAGCCGCGCCGCGCCAAGCTTTGGTACCGAGCGGCTCTTCGCTATAGAATCGCTCTTTCGCCTTTTCGATCTCCCCCGCGTACTGGGGCAGCCACTCGGCCTGGGCGATGAGCATCTCGTCCACCATCTGGCTGATCTCGTACGGGTTGCAGACGGCGCCCACCAGCGGGTCCATCATCATGGCCTGCTTGAGCAGCGTCACGTCGCCGTGCACTGCCGCCTCGACGGCCAGGCGCTGCACGCTGATCGAGGCGTTGCAGATAGCCGCGCAGCCCAGAGGCAGGTCGCCGACGCGCGGGATGCTGACGCCATTGCGGTCCACATACCCCGGCACCTCGACGACAGCATCGGCGGGCAGGTTGGTGATGGTGCCGTTGTTGACGACGTTAAAGTGCCCACGATAGACGCGCCCCGTCTCCCGCGCCTCGATGATCCAACTGCCGTGCTCGTGCGAGCGGCTCTCATAGCTATACGCCGGCGGCTCCTCCTCCAGCATCTTGGGCGCCTCGGTCACGAACCAGTCTCGCGCCTCGTTGCAGGAGCGCAAGTAGCCGGCCGTCTCGCCATGAATCCAGGAGGAGAGATCCACCCAGCCGGGGATCTCTTCCGGCCGCTTGCGGTACCACGGTAGGTACTCGGAGACGTGCCCATTGGATTCAGTGGTATAGTAGCCAAAGCGGCGCAGGATGTCGATGCGCACCTTCTCCGTCCGGCTATAGACCGGGTGCTTCTCAAAACCCTCCAGCAGCCGCCCCGTCCAGTCCTCGCCCTCATAGAGCACCTGGATGTACCAGGTCTGGTGGTTGATACCGGCGCAGATTATGTCCACATCTTTCGTGGTAACCTTCTTGTAGCCGGGGCTCTCGAGCGGACGCCCCTCATTCACCAAGAGTTCGATGACATCGGCAATCTGCTTGTGCCCGCCCTGCACGCCGTGGCAAAGGCCGATGGTCTGCACGCCACCATACTTGTTGGCCGCCCAGGTGTTCATGGCGTTGGGATTGGCATAGTTGAGGAAGAGCGCGCCGGGCTTGGCCAGCTCGCGGATGTCACGGCAAAAGCCGAGAATCTGCGGGATGTTCCGCTGGCCGTACATGATGCCGCCCGCGCAGAGGGTATCGCCCACGCACTGGTCTACGCCGTACTTGAGAGGGATCTCGACATCGAGCCGGAACGCCTCCAACCCGCCGATGCGTGTGGTGTTGACCACATAGTCGGCGCCCTCGACGGCCTCGCGCCGGTCTGTAGTGGCGATGACCTGAGTCGGCAGCTTGTTAGCCTTGATGTCACGCTCCACCAGCCGCGCCACCAGTTCCAGATACTGGGGGTTGATGTCCATGAGCGCCAGGGTGGTATCGGCAAGCTCGGGCACCGACAGGACGTCCTGAATGAGCCGCCGGGCAAAGGTCACGCTGCCGGCGCCGATGATTGCGATTCTGATCCCCATCTTTCTCCTCCACAACAGTCAGGGTGTGATGCATTGAGCCGAGAACCTAGCCATGGGAGGCTTTGGCACCCCGTATGGCTAGGGCACAACCAGCAGCGGGCAGTTCAGGGCATCGAGCAGGCGCACGGCGAGGTCCCCGCCGACCATCAGCAGCGCCGGCCGCTGTCGCCTTGCCGCCACGAGCTCAGCCACTGCCGGGTCGGTCCAACAGCAGCTCGGGGCCAGCGGGACCTCCGAGCCCGCCACGCATGCTCGCACCTGCGCGGCCAGGCCCTCGGCCTCCTGCGGCGAAGCGGCCAGGAGGAGGACGTGCAACCCCCAGTCATTGCCGTGCGCCAGGTCTGTCGCCAGTTCCAGCGCCCGGTCGCTCGCTTCGGACCCATCGTAGATCGCCAA
>DAOUGZ010000204.1:0-22913 GCA_034428955.1 Anaerolineae bacterium
GGCGATGATCCAAGGCCAAGGGAGAGCCAACGGCCCCCACGCCAAAAAAGCGGCGGCGAGGGCGCCAAAAGCCAGGTTGAGGGCAATCCGCAGGGCGCTGAAAGCGCCCGCCCGGCGGCGGATGGGTTCAACTTGCGCTGATGTGCCTGACGACATGGGCCTTCCCATATTGTAACCGGCGAGCAGGCCGGCGTGAGTCCGGTCGTCCAGATTATACACGAACGGCATGCAAAGCGCATCCCCCTACCGGGTAGACACGAACCTGCCCAGGCGGCCAGGCCCGTCATCCCCCCACGATCCTTGGTGTCTTTGTGCCTGCTCTGAAAACGGGGCCGTGGTTCACCGCAGAGAACGCAGAGTGCGCCGAGACTCTAAAGGGTTTCCTCTGCGCTCTTGGCGCTCTCTGCGGTGATGCCCGTTTTCATGCGCAGTGGTGAGCGCCGCGCTCATGAACACTGGGTGGTACAGGGTCTTCCGGTTGCCGGCGATTTTGGGATTGCCCGACGGCCGGAAAGGGGTTGTCGGGGCCAAGGCATCGCCATATAATGATCGACAAATCCAAGCTCGGTGAGGCCGGGAAGGGAGCACGTGCATGATCCTGAACGGTAAGAGAATCGTCCTGGGCTTGTGCGGCGGCATCGCCGCCTACAAGCTGATTGAGGTAGCCCGGCAACTGACCGCCAATGGGGCAGCCGTTGACGTGATCATGACCCCCGACGCCGCCCGCTTCGTCCCCCCGCTGACCCTGCAGACCCTCACGCAACGCCCCGTGCTGACCGATATGTACCGCCTGTTGGAGACGATGGAGATCAGCCACGTCTCGCTGGGGGAGCGCGCCGATGCTCTGCTCATCGCGCCGGCCACGGCCAACACCCTGGCCAAGATGGTCCAGGGCCTGGCGGACAATCTGTTGCTGACGACTTACCTGGCCACTACGGCGCCCGTGCTCGTGGCGCCGGCGATGAACGTGAACATGTGGAACCACCCGGCCACGCAGGCGAATGTGGATGCTCTGCGCCGTCGTGGCGTGGCGTTTGTCGGCCCGACCTATGGGCGCCTGGCCTCAGGGGTTGTGGGCGCGGGGCGACTGGCGCCCAGCGCAGATATCCTGGGGGCGCTGCGCCAGGTCCTGGGCAGCCGGGGGCCGCTGCGGGGGCGCACGGTCGTGGTGACCGCCGGCGGCACTCAGGAGCCCCTGGACCCTGTGCGCTACCTGGGCAACCGTTCCTCGGGCAAGATGGGCTACGCCCTGGCTCAAGCCGCCATCGACCGCGGCGCGCGCGTCACCCTCGTCACAGGGCCAAGCAACCTGCACCCGCCCTATGGGGCTGAGGTGAGGGCCGTGGGGACGGCCGTAGAGATGCGCGAGGCTGTTCTGCCCCTCGTCACCGATGCAGACGTCCTGCTCATGGCGGCCGCCGTGGCCGACTATCGGCCGGCCGAGCGTGCGACACACAAGATCAAGAAAGAAGAGGCGGAAGAGCCGGTCGTCCACCTGGTGCGCAACCCGGATATTCTGGCCGAGATCGGGCAACTGCGCACCGTCGGCGGCAGGCCCCGTGTACTGGCCGGCTTTGCCGCCGAGACCGAGGACCTCCTGGCTCGGGCGGGTGAAAAGCTGCGCCACAAGCACCTGGATCTGATCATGGCCAACGATGTCAGCGCGCCCGATAGCGGGTTCTGCGCCGACACGAATCGGGTGACGCTCCTGGATGCACAGGGCACGGTCGAGGCGCTGCCGCTGATGAGCAAAGCGGAGGTGGCCGAGCGCGTGCTGGATCGCGTGGTGGAGATCTTGCTGCGTGGCGGGTAGAGGGGAGGCTAAACCCTCCGGGAGGCAGAAATGGCCCGGAAGAGGCACAACGCGATTACCGATGTGCCTGGCATTCGGGTCGGGCACGCCACAGACCGGGAGGCCTGGACGGGCTGCACCGTCGTTCTGTGCGAACGGGATGCGGTGGTGGGGGCCGATGTGCGCGGCGCGGCGCCCGGCACGCGCGAAACGGACCTGGCCCGGCCCGGCCACCTCGTGCAAAAGGCCCAGGCCGTGCTCCTGGCGGGCGGCAGCGCCTTTGGCCTGGCCGCTGCCGACGGAGTAATGCAATACCTGGAGGCGCAGGGGCGCGGTTTCAGGGCCGGCGCAGTGGTCGTGCCCATCGTGCCGGCGGCCATCCTCTTCGACCTGGGCGTCGGCAATCCTCGCATACGGCCCGATGCGGCTATGGGCCTGGTCGCCTGTCGGGCAGCGGCAAGCGGCCCCGTCGCCGAAGGCAGCGTAGGGGCCGGAACGGGGGCATCGGTAGGCAAGGTGCTGGGCCTGCGGAGCGCCATGAAGGGCGGCCTGGGCACGGCCAGCCGCTCAGCCGGCGGGGTCACAGTGGGGGCGATCGTGGCCGTGAATGCCTTTGGCGACGTCGTCGACCCGACGAGCGGGCGCATCCTGGCCGGGGCGCGGAATCCCCTGGGCGGCGGCTTTCTGGATACGACGACAGCGCTCGCCGGCCTGGCCGGCAGGGCGGTGACGGCCTTTGCCGAGCACACCGTCATCGGCGTGATCGCCACCAATGCCCGGCTGAGCAAGGAAGAGGCCAATCTGGTCGCTGCCGGCGGGCACGATGGGATCGCCCGCGCCGTGCGCCCGGCCCACACGCTCTTTGATGGGGACGCCTGCTTCGCCCTGGCCACCGGCCGGCGACGCGCCACCGTAACCCTGGTCATGGCCCTGGCCGCCGAAGTGGTGGCCGAGGCCATCGTGCGCGGCATCCTCGCCGCGGAGGGGCTAGTGGGGCTGCCGGCCTGGCGGGATGTGGAGAACGACCCTACGAGGCAGCCTGCTGGTTATACTCTTCCTCAGTAACGAATTCGCCGCCGGTGACCTCTTTCGAGAGGATCTTGCGACGCGCGTCAAAGGTCATCGTGACCTCGATCTGCTCAAAGCAACGGCCACGACCAATAAGCACCTTGCGGTAACGGTAGCTTACGCCGTCCGCACCCTCGCCATACTCGCTGCTCAGGTCGTTGCGCAGATCTATGCGCGCCTTGATGATCTCGCGGCAACGCCGGCAGCGGACATAGTAATAGTGCGAGTAGGCGTCGCCCGCCGAAGCGGGGCCGGAGAAGAGGGCGCTCAACTTTTTGAGAAAGCTCATTCCGCACTCCTTGATCACTGGTCAACACGGCGTCCCACGGGTCCCGCTTGCGGCCGGCAGGGTCCTTGTGAGGCGCAGCTAGAAGGGATTCCAGTACCGCAGCACCGGCGGCACCAGGTCCAATAACTCGGGCGCTAGGGCGGCCAGGCGACGGCCAAGCCAGGAGTCCGTCACTGCGCCACGGATGCTCTCAGCGGGAACGGCCATGAGGATGAGAATCACAAGCTCGGCCAAGAAAAGGCCCTTGGCCAGCCCGAGCACCCCGCCGGCCAGGTTGTCTACCCAGCCCAGATGGATCCCGTCGAGGAGTTCACGCACAAAGGCGCCCAGCACGAGCATTAGCGCCCAGCCGCCGACGAGGAGAACGAGGAAGGCAGCGAGGTTCGCTGCGCCGCGGGTGTGCAGGTAGGGGAGAAAGACACCGCTAAAATGCCCGCTGAACCGCCCGGCGACGGCCAGCCCCACGATCAGGCCCAGAAGGGTCACCGATTCATGGATGAGCCCGGACCGCAGGCCCATGAGTGCAACGGCGATGACAAAGAAGCCCAAGAAAAGGTCCAGGACCATCTCACCCCCTTGCAAAGCTCTTGAGTGCCAGCCGAATCCGTTCTTCCAACGGTATATTCTCCGAGGGCGGCAGGGCGCGCAGGGCCTGCTGCGCCTCGGCCACGCTGTAGCCGAGAGCGGTCAGAGCGGCGATGACCTCCGCGTCGCCGGCGCTCAGGCTGACCTGCGCGGGGGCTTGCACGCCGCCCAGTTTGTCTTTGAGGTCGGCGATCATGCGCTCGGCGGTGCGCTTGCCGATGCCGGGAATACGCGCCAGGGCAACCGCATCGCCTCGGGCAATGGATTCGCGTAGGGCCTGATGGGGGACGGCGGAAATGATGTTCAAAGCCGAGCGGGGGCCGATGCCGGAGACGCCAAGGAGAGCCTCAAAGAGCGAGAGCTGCTCTTCGCTGGCGCAACCAAAGAGGGCGATTTCGTTTTCGCGCACGTGCAGGTGCGTGTGCAGAGTGATGGTCTCGCCGGTGCCCTGCACCTCTTGCAGCAGGCTGCGAGGGACGCGCACGCGGTAGCCCACGCCGGCCACATCGACGACCAGCGAATCCTGCCCCACTGAGAGCACCCGGCCATGCAAGCGGGCAATCATGTCTGGCTCTCTCCTGCGGAAAGCAGCGAGTTCAGGTGCAAAGACTGGAGGTGGCAGAGCGCCACAGCAACGGCATCGGCGGCATCATCGGGGCGAAGAACCTCCTCCAGATGCAGGAGAAGGCGCACCATTTCCTGTACCTGCTTCTTATCGGCCAGGCCATAGCCGACAATCGCCTGCTTGACCTGCATCGGTGTGTACTCGTGTACGGTCAGCCCGGCCTCGGCCAGCGTAAGCAGGGTGACCCCGCGCCCATGGCCAACCGCCAGCGCAGTACGCGCATTACGGCCGAAAAAGAGCTCTTCGATGGCGGCTACCTCGGGCCGGTAGCGCGCAATGAGGTCGGAAAGCTCTTGGTGCAACACGAGAAGCCGTTCAGACAGCGAAAAGGTGGGGGATGTGGTAATGACGCCGCTGGCGACCAGGCGGGCTCCCTCAGCTGGGCCTGTCAACAGGCCATACCCGGTGATAGCCACGCCTGGATCGATCCCCAGCACTAGCATGCTCTAGGCAGCTTCGAATTCGTCAAGCGCTGCATCCGTAATGTCGAGATTCGAGTAGACGTTCTGCACGTCATCCAGCTCTTCCAGCGCCTCGATGAGGCGCATGTTCTGGATGGTCGTCTTCTCGTCTGGCTGGAAGAGGGTCTTGGGCACCCAGCTCAGCTCAGCATCCTCGACGGTAAATTCGCCGGCCAGCGCCTCGCGCACCGCCTGAAAGTCCTCCACCAGGGAATAGACTTCGACGGTATCGCCATCGACCTTGACATCCTCTGCGCCGGCGTCGATGGCGGCCAGGGCGATTGCCTCGCCATCCTGCCCCTTGGCATCGATGGACAGCACGCCCTTGCGCTCAAACATCCAGCCTACGCAACCCGTCTCGCCCAGGTTCCCGCCGCCCCGTGAGAATACGCGGCGCACCTCGGCCACAGCGCGGTTGCGGTTATCTGTGAGAACTTCGACCATAAAGGCCGTGCCCCCCGGCCCATACCCCTCGTAGAGGACGGACTCGAGCGCGATGCTGTCTTTGCCGGTGCCGGCGCCGCGCTGGATTGCCCGCTCAATATTCTCTTTGGGCATGTTGGCCTGCCGGGCCTTATCGACCACCAAGCGCAGACGAAAGTTTGCGTCTACATCAGCCCCGCCCTCGCGAGCCGCAATCATGATTTCGCGGCCCAAACGGGTAAAGAGCTGACCGCGCTTGGCGTCGGCAGCGCCTTTCTTGCGCTTGATTGTGGACCATTTGGAGTGTCCTGACATTCACCCTACCTCCCCGGCCGAGTTCTTGACTCCTTAGCCGTGTGTTCCCTATTATACCATAGACGCCGATGGAAGAAAACAGCAAACTGAGCGGCCACTCAGGGCAGTTGCAGCACATAGACCCCACTCGGGGTCGTCGCGTAGAGCCTTCCCTGGGCCGCAGGCTCCCACACAACCTGGCTGACCCGCTCGCCGGTGAGCGGCTCGCCCTCGACGGGCTGCCACTGCTCGCCGCCGTCCTCACTGAGGTAGAGGCCGCGTACCGTGCCCACGGCCAAGCGGCGGGGGTTGTAGGGGGCGGCAGCCAACGCCAAGAGCCCAAAGCCGCGCGCCGCATCCTCCTCGGTCAGCCCCTTCTCGTACGGGTCATACTCCAGCACGACGTCCTCGAGCCCGGCGCTGAAACGTTCCCAGTTGCCGGTGGTCTCGTCCAGCCGCCACACGCCGGTTGCATTGCCGAGGTACAGGGTAGAGCCGGCCTGGGCGAGGGCACCCGCGCCCCAAAAGAGAAAGCCCTGGGTGAGGTCCTGCTCGAGCCGGCCCTGCGAATCGAACCAGGCCAGGTGGCTCGCCCCACCCTCCGAGGTCATGACGGCCAGCAAGCGCAGGCCGTCGCCGGTGACCGGCAGAATGCTGGTGATGTCGGCATCGAGCGTGCGCCCGGTCAGGTTCCAGGTCTCGCCGCTATCGGTGCTGACGCTGACGCCGGCGCAAGAGATGCCATAGAGCGTGTCGGCCTCACCGCCAAAGACGACGGCCACAGGGCGAATGCCGCGCCCACCGGCCAATTCCTCCCACGTCTGCCCGCCGTCGCGGCTGCGATAGAAGAGCGGCTCTTCCTCATCCTTGTAGCAAGAGCGCATATCGCCGGCGTACAGGGTGTTGGGGTCACCCGGGGAAACGAGCGGCAGCGGAATGGAGACGCTGCTGACCTGCTCCCAGGTCCGGCCCTCGTCGCCAGAGCGGGCCAGACCGGGCGCCAGAAGGCCATAGCGCAAGGAAGAATCGGTAGCCACGACGCCCTTCGTCAGCAGCCGGTTGCCGGCCAGCAGTGGCCCCTCGATGCCGCTCGCGGGCACCGGGCTGGTGGCCGTTGCTGCAGGCAGAGCCTGAGGTGTTGCGGTTGCAGGCCCGGCCGCGCGCTGCGGCGGGGTGCAAGCCGAGAGAATGAGAGCCAGGGCGCACAACACACTCTGCGCCAGGGTGCGCATAGACCTTTCTCCTTAATCACCGAGCCCCCGCCCGGTTGCCGGGTGGGGGCTTGCGAATGCGGGCCGGCGCCGGGGACCTACTCGAGCGGCGTCTCTTCGTCCGTATCGCTCACATGGTGCAACTTGTCCAGGCTTTCCAGGCGGTCGATAAACAGGATACCGTCCAGATGGTCGAGCTCGTGCTGCAACGCCCGGGCCAACAGGCCGTGTCCCTTGACCCGTATGGGCTTACCCTGTGGAGTGAATCCCTTCACAGTGACTGTAGCGGCGCGCTTGACCTCGCCCCAGTACCCAGGTACCGACAAACAGCCCTCCTCGCCGACCTCCTCGCCGCTCGCCTTTACAATCTCGGGATTGCACAGAGCGAAGGACTTGGCGGGGCGACCTTCTTCCTCATCAGCCGGGATTTCGATCACAACGACACGCTGGGAAACCCCAATCTGCGGTGCGGCCAAGCCAACGCCATTGGCCTCATGCAACGTCTCCCACATATCGGCAATCAGAGTGCGCAGCTTGGCGTCATACTCCTTGACCCGCACGGCCTTGCGCCGCAGAACCGGCGCCTCTGCCGTCAGAATTGAACGAACCGACATTAGACCTCCAAGACAGACAACGGGGGGAACCTCCGCACCACGGCCCTTCGGGCGAAGGGGCGGGCCTGAGGGCACCCAACTGAACACGATTATAGAGCAGCAGGTAGCCCGTGTCAAGAACTGGGGGAAATCGGTATCATGCGGAACAGGCGCCGGCGAGGAAACGAAAAACAAGCGGCCGGGAGCAGCGCCCGGCGCGTTTCCGCGCCCGGTGTGCCACCCGGCCGGTCAGTCACGTTATCCTTCCATAGCCGGTTCGACCGCTGGACCGCGAGTTGCCGGCGCCGGCAACGGCCAGGCCGGGCAATCGCGCCCCATTTGCCTCACCCGTTAGGGGGCAGGCGTCGCGGCTTCGTCCTCAGGGGTGGTATCCTCGCCAACCAGCGGCGTTGGGCTGGTATCCGCGGCGGGAGTCTCCTCCCCGGCTACGGTAGGCGTCTCTTCAACCACTTCGGCTGTAGGTGTGCCGACCGCGCCGAGTTCGGGGGTCGCCGTGGCCAAGCCGACGCCCTCAGCGGGCGTTGGGGTTGCCGCCGGCGCACAAGCTGCCAGAACAAGGGATAGGGCAAACACCAGAACGGTAGCTACCAGGAACTTCTTCTCCATTTCTCTCCTTTCGTTGGACGCAAGCGCGCCCCTACCCTGGCAAGAGCGGGCGAGGCTCTAGCCAGCAGTCTCCACATGGACATCCGGTATGCACCGGAGGGGCCTCCACGCCGGCAAGCCGCTATACAGGGCGGATGCCGGCGCTGGGGCGCCTTTTCCCCGCGCTACTTTAGCAAGAAGCATGCCACGATGGTGCCATTGCGGGTTTTATGTGCTGTGGGTTGTATGAGGGAAAGGGAAAAGAAGGCCGGCTGATAGTGCAGCGCAGCACTGGTGCGGGAGGCTGCCTATCTATGCCTCCCGCCCAAGAGGCTGCACCCGGCAGGGCGCTATGCTCTACCTCCAGCGAGTCAGGATGACCTCTCGCTGAAAGAGGCGCACGGCCAGATAGAGCGCGCCGGCATCGAGGAGCAGGACGAACAGGGCGCCCAGCAGCAGGGTCCAGAGGTTCGCCGAGATGACGCCAAACATCATCGCCATGCCCATGCCGACCACAGGGATGATGAACAGCGCCGACCACTGCTGCGCGGCCCGTGGGTCATTCATCCGCGATGAAGCGATCACCCCCGCCAGCACCGAGAGCATGGCAAAGAGCGGGGCGAGGATGAGCATGGCCAGGATCCAGCCCGGGCTGACGATCACGGCAAAAGCTGCGTCGGTCACCAAAAAGCGCGCCCCCACGACAAAGAGGCCAAAGGATACCCAGGCGGCAACAACCGGTGGGACGACAGCGGCCACAGCCTTGCCCAGGAGCAATTCCCAGGTGCGGACGGGCGTGGCCAGGAGCGGCTCCAGGCTACGCGACTGCTTCTCGCCGATGATGCTGTAGGCGGCGATATAGATGGGCAGCGCCAGGGGCGCCATCAAAAAGTAGACGAGGAACTGGTTGATGACCATGATCTGGATGGCATCTGTCGGGTCCATCATGGCCAGGTAGCCGGGCAGCGGGTCGTTGCTCGAGAGCGCGCCGGTGCGCACGACCTCCAGATGCATGAAAAAGAGGACCCCCAGAAAGACAACCGTCAGGATCAGGGGAAGGAGAATCAGGCTCCAGAACACCGACCTGTTCTTGACGATATCTTCCCACTCTTTGTCAATGATCGCGCGCACCCTCATGCCGTCTTTTCCTCCTCAATCAGGCTGAGGTAGACCTCTTCCAGCGAATGCCGCACTTCGCTGACAAACTGGATCTCGGCCCCCAGGCCCACGAGCGTGCGGATCAAGAGCGGGTTCCCGGCCTCCGGGTTGGCCAGGTTGACGAACAGGCGGTTCCCGTCTCGCTCGACGTTTTCCACAACGGGCAGCGCGCGAGTGGCGTCGGCCATCGCGGGGCTCAGGTTGGCGACCTGGACCAGTACACGCCGGCCAAAGAGGCGGCGGCGGAGGTTCTCCGGCGTGTCCAGGGCGATGAGCCGCGTGCGCAGCACGGCGATGCGGTCACAGAGGCGCTCCGCCTCGTCGAGGTTGTGAGTGCACAGAACGACGGTACGGCCCTGCTGGCGCAGCTCGCCGACGAAATCACGTACCATTTTGGCCGCCTCCGGGTCCAGCGCAGAGGTCGGCTCGTCGAGAAAGAGCACAGGCGGCTCGTGGAGCAGGGCGCGGGCGAGCGCGACTTTTTGGCGCATGCCCTTGGAAAAGCTGCCCACCGGCTCGTGGCGGCGGTCCCACAACTCCATGAACTGCAGGTAGCGCTTGATCTGCGTCTCGCGCTCGCCCGCAGAAAGGCCCTGCAGGCGGCCAAAGATGTCCAGATTCCGCTCGGCACTCATGCGGTCGTAGAGGCCCGGCGATTCGGTCAGGATGCCCACACTGGCGCGCACGGCGTCGCTGTCTACGCCAATCTGATGGCCGTTGACCCAGGCCGTTCCGCTCGTGGCGCTGATCAGGCAGGCCAGCATGCGCACCGTGGTCGTCTTTCCGGCCCCGTTGGGGCCCAGCAAGCCAAAGACCTCACCCCGCTCGACATGCAAATCGATATCCTCGACAGCAGGCCGGTCGGCGAAATGGCGGGTCAAACGTTGTGCACGTATCATTCTCTAGTCACCATCAACTGCGCCCTTGCCAGGCGCGAACGAAAAGGATCGCGCCGGCGCCGATGAACGCCACAGGCCAGAAGAGCCGGGCGTAGATCGAAGCCCCAGACACCAACAGAATGAGCCCCCCGAACCCGAAAAGCGCCAGAGAAGGAATCCAGGCCCACTCCAGCGGGCGGTTCGGGCCGCGCATAAAGTAGAGAACGGCAAAGGTCAGGCCAAGCCCCAGGAAGAGCGCGCTGCCGGACAAGACCCCCAGATCCGCGGCCGCCAGCGCGACGACTGCCGCCAGGCTGAGGAGCGCCCCCGCCGGGATCAGCGCCCACCACTGATAGCGCTGCCCGTCGATCTCGGCAAAGTACAGGGCGACAAAGACGAGCCCCATCCCGGCAAAGAAAACGCTGCCGCCCAGTTCCCCGGCGACCTCACTCAAGAGGACCAGAGCAGTCAGCGCCAGCATGGCGCCACCCGGAATCAGCGCCCACCAATTCTCCCGCGGATGGGCCAGGTAGACGCCCCCAAAGCCGGCAGCCAGGCAGATGAAGAGCCCGGCGCCGGCCAGCTCGCCGGGGACATGCAGGACACCGCTGAGGAGGATGATCGCCCCAACGCCCAGCAAGCCGCTGCCCGGGATCAAGGGCCACCACTCGGAACGATTGCCGGCATACCCCACGAGGAAGAGCAGCCCCCCCAGGAAAAAGAGCCCGGACCAGACTATCGGTTGCACATCGTGCAGGAACCCCAGGTTGCCCAGCAGGAAGAGAAGCCCGGCGCCAATGAGCGCCAACGCCCCAATGACCTCGACCCGACGGTTGTGTGCCATGATGATCCCCTTTCGGAAAACGCTTACCTGATCTCTATACGCAGAGACGGCGCCGGCAGTTGCGATGCACCGGTCAGGAATAGCACTTACGCGGTGGCAGCCCCTTGGAACCTGCGGGAGAATCCGACTGCGCAAGTGCTGTCAGGAAGCGCTATTCCGTATGGTGTCATTATACCACGAGTGCCAAATGCTTGCTTCGCCCGGGCTGCAAGCAACAGGTATACACGTTATAGCCGCGATTTGCATTTGCCGTTCAGTTGCATTAGTATTAGCGCATCCTTACCCATACTCAAGGAAGGTCCTGGAAGCTGTGAGTGCTCGACAGTTGTTCGATTGGATTGTGGGCCCGGCACAAGGCTTTCCGGCCTTGGCGCTGCAATTCGCCGCTGGCCTGCTCCTCAGCATCGCCATTGCCTGGGCCGGGCACCGGCGCCGCTCTCTTTCCCGCTCGGGGATGTATGGGGCCATCGTGGTCGGCACGCTCATCTTTGGCCTGGGCGGCTGGCCCTGGGGGCTCTTGCTGATCGCCTTCTTTGTCACCTCTAGCGCGCTATCGCACTTTCGGACCGAGCGCAAAAGGGCCGTGGCCGATTGCTTTGCCAAGACCGGCCGCCGCGACCTGGGGCAGGTGTTGGCGAACGGCGGCGTGGGTGTGATGTTGGCCTTGCTCTACGCGCTCAGCGGCCGCTCGAATCTGCTCTTCCTCTTTGGCTTTGCGGGGGCTATGGCGGCGGTCAATGCGGATACCTGGGCCACGGAGCTTGGCGTCCTCAGCCGTACCCCACCCCACCTGATTACCTCCGGTGAAGAGGTAGAGCGGGGCACGTCGGGCGCGATTTCGGGCCTCGGCGCCATGGCGTCGCTGCTGGGAGCCTGGCTGATCGGCTTTCTGGCGCTGGCCTTCCAACTCTTGCAGAACCGGACGGGCGGCCTGGCCCACAACCCACAACTGGGCTGGCTGCCGCTGGTAGCCGCCTTTGGCGGGCTCAGCGGGTCGCTCTTCGACAGCCTCATGGGGGCGACGGTACAGGCCACGTATTACTGCCCGAGTTGCGGCAAAGAGACGGAGCAGCCCATGCACTCCTGCGGGCGGCAACCCATCCACGTACGTGGCTGGCACTGGCTGAACAACGACTGGGTGAACTTTATCGCCTCCTTCGTGGGCGCGTTGGTTGCCACCGGCATCGGTCTGCTGCCGCTCTACCTGAGATAACCTGCGCCTCCCGGCTATCCTTGCCAAGGCCGGGGCCGCCTGCGCAAAGATCCAGACTCTGCCCGTTATGGCGGGCAGAGTCTTTTTTACCTCCGGATGGAACCATTCCCCCAGAAGCGACGTCTAGAGGGCAGAGTCGTACATCCTTTGTACACCCGGAGGTAATGACATGGCTAAGCAGTCGAACCGACGAGGCTTTTTCCCAGTTCTTATTCTGGGCCTGCTGGCCCTGGCGCTGGTCGTCAGCGGATGCAGCACACCGCGCGTCCGCGCCGATGAGGGCAGCCCTGGCTTGGAACGCACCATCACCGTACTTGGCCGCGGCTCCGTTTCGGCCATCCCCGAACTGGCGTTGACCAGTGTCGGCGTGGAGACCTTTGCCGAGACGGTGGGCGAGGCAACCGAGGCCAACAACACCACCATGCAGGCCGTGATCGAAAAGCTCAAATCCCTGGGGATCGCGGACAAGGACATCCAGACCTCGAACTTTTCCATCAACTCGGAGCGCCAAGGCCCCGAGGGCACGGACTATAAGTACCGGGTGACCAACATGGTCCAGATCAAGGTCCGTGACCTGAGCAAGGTCAGCGAGGTGCTCGATGCAGCCATCGAGGCCGGGGCCAACCAGGTCTGGGGCGTGAGCTTTACCATCGAGAATCAGGACGACCTGGAGGATGAGGCACGCGGCAAGGCCGTAGAAGATGCCCGCCGCCGGGCCAAGGCCTTGGCCGAGCTTTCGGACCTCACCCTGGGTGAGGTGCTCGTGGTGGTAGAAGGGGGCGCGGTCAGCCCGCTCGAGGGCAAGGTAGCTGCCGGCTTGGGTGGTATGGGCCGCGCAGCCGACGTTGCCACGCCCATCAGCCCGGGCGAGGTGCAGGTGACCTACCAGGTGCAGGTAACCTACGCGGTAGCGTCGCAGGTCAGAGGATAGCAAAGAAACGAGGGAGCCAGGGAATCGGGGAAGCAAGGTTCCCTGGCTCCCTCAGGTTCCTACGAGTTCCCCTCCGCTCCCCCAATCACCTCCCACTCGGTACGCAAGCCGCCGCGCACAAAGGCCCGAAAGGAGACCTGCTTGCGGTCTGCAGAGAGGCGGGCGAGCACGGGCCGGCCGTCCACGCGCACCTCGGGCAGGTCGGCGAACCGGCCCGGGCACTCGACCCGGATTTCGACGGCATCATTCCCCTGGGGCACGATGTGGCCGGAGATGCTCCTCTCGCGGCAGCGCAGCCCCAGGCGCACGGTTTCCAGGCTAAAGCGCTCAAAGGGCAAGCGCGGCCGCACCTGAAAGCCGCGGGCATCGGGTTGCAGGCCGGCCAGGTGGGCCACAGCAAAGAGCAACTGGTTCGCGCTATGCCCGTTGGCGATGGGAAAGTCGCGCTCCGAGCCGCTGCTGCTGTTGCCGAAAAGGGGCAGCCCACGCAGCGAGAAACGTGGGCGGGGGCCGGCCGGCGCGTCGCGCGCCAGGGAGGTCAGGCTATCCGGGCCGCTCCAAATGCCGTACCAGCGCTCGCCGTCGGCCTCGGCATGGCTGGCCAACGTACACGCCTTGAGCACGACCCACGCCGCCGCCGGGTCCGACTGGGCCCAGGCCCAGATGAGCGGACCGTAGGCCGCAAAGGATGCGCCGCTACAGAGCCCGTCGGGCGGGGGAGTATCTGCCGGGAGGCCGGGCAGGTGCGCCGCCAGCCGCTCGCGGATTTTGTGGAACAGGATGAACTCTTGCGTATCCGTCGCGCCGCCGGCCAGCACAACCCAGGGCTGGCAATCGAGAAAGAGCTCGTCCCGGCCAATGCGCCCACCCGGCGCCAGTATGCGGTCGAACCAGTGTCCGTTCCAGGCCTCGGCCAGCGCCTGCCGGTTGGCCTCAGCCCACTCCTCAGCCTCCTCCGCCCACTCTGCCTCCCCCAGCCAACGACACAACTCGGCCACTCGCGGCAGCACCACGCCGGCCAGCCCGCTGTTGAAAATCGATTCGCCGTGCCGCTGCAGCGCCCAGCGGGTGAGCACCCCAGCGCGGGACGGTAACGCATCGTTGCCGTCGGAGGCGAGCAAGCGCAGCAGCCCATGCCGGCCGAGGCCGACGACCCGGCGCAGATAATCGAGGCTGCGACGCACCTGCCGGCGGATGGTGGTGGTCTTGCCGGCCGCTTGGGGGTAGAGGGGCACTTCCTGCTCGGCAAAGGCACGGTCGCGGAAGTAAAGGATATAGTCGGCGATCAGCCAGAGGAACCAGAGGTGCAGATCGGAGGGCTCGGGCGTGTGGCTGTGGCGGCGCTGGGGCGCCCAGGCGGGGAGCAGCGAGCCGTTGGGCCGGCAGAGGCGCGTCAGGTGGCGGATGGTGCCGCGCACCTGCGCCGGGTTGTTCGGCAAGAGCGCCAGAGCATGGCGACAGATATCGCGGGGTGGGGTGCGCCGGCCCAGGTCGTAGGTATAGTGCCCGCCATGGTCAAAGTAGGTCTCGCCGGTGTAAGCGTCCAGGGCGGCCAGGGCCTGGCCATAGTACGAGTTCCAGGCCACCTCGCGCGAGACCCAGCTATCCTCAGGCACCTCCAGGTGAACCAGAGCCTCGCGCCACTTTTCCAGGCTCTCATTCAGCCAAATGCGCGCCGGGCGGGCGGCATAGCGCTCTACCAGCCCGGCGGGCGTCTCCGAGCCTGTAGCATCCGGGCGGCCTGAATCCCAAGAGCCGTAGCCGAAGAGGTGAGCCAGTCGGACCTGCTCGCCCGGCGGCACAGCCACATCGCGCTGCAAAACGAGGACGATACGGTCGCTGCGCGTGCGCTGGGCGTAGACGCTGCGCCCCAAGAAAGGCAGGCGCAGGGCAGAGGGGCCGTCGAGCCCACCCTCGCCGAAAAAGGCCGCCTTGGAACTCTCAAAAGCGGGCACGGGCCGGCCGTCGATAGCCGCCAGAAAGGCCACCGGCGGGTCGGGGTCGCGGGCACCCGCCGGCAAGCCCGAGCCCGGATAGCGACCGGCAGGGCTGCAGATGAGCAGGCGGCGCTCTTGATCGAAACGAGTAGTGCGCAGCACGCGCAGCCCGGCAGCGATGCGCCGGCCCTCGCCATACCCGGCGATCACCGGGGTGGGCAACACGTCCCAATACTCATAATAGCTCAGCGAGAGCGGGCGCTCCCCGCGATTGCTCAGGGTAGTCAGGTTCACCAGGACCGGGTCATTGCCGTAGGGGATAAAGGTGAGCTGGTCGATGGCCAAGTCGCCCCAGGCGGCGCGCTTGCGAAAGTAGCCGACGCCCCAGATGCGCCGGTAGAGCGGGCCGCCCAGGTGCCGGTAGAGGGTGGAGGTGACGCCATGCTCCAGGCGCAAGAAACCAAAGCCACCGGCGTAGGCGCGCCGGTTGGGCGCATAGCGGTTCAGCCAGGAACCGACTGTATCGGGGCGAAAGAGTTCGACATAGCCCTCATTATGGGCAATGGCGCTGGCGTGGGCATTCCCCAAGAGATGATAGTGGTCGCGGCTGGGGCCGCGGCCGGTCATGTACTCGGCCGCGGGATCCTGGTGGTGGTTACAGGTGTATTCGTAAGCGGGCAGACCGGCTTCATCGGTGATCCACCTGCCGAAATGCCCGCTGCCGTAGGCTCGCATGAATCGCTCCTCTGGCAGACCGTTAGGGTGCAACACCTTGCCCTGGGCCGGCAACCGGGCCGTACGCTTCGTGGAGGCTGTTCGGCGCAGGAAACGATGGGAGGCCATAGAGACAAAGGCTTGTAGCCTCCTGCGCCGGGCCGGAGGCGAACACACTGCTGAGTAGGGGCGGAGCGACGCCTCCGTGATACGGCTAACGAGATAGCCCTTGCACGGCGCCAGGGCATCTGTCGCAACCTGTGGGATGCAGCACTATTGCGTTGGCCGCCTGAGCGACTCGATCACGCTGGCCCGTATGCCGGCGGGTTGCAGCCCGTGCTTCTCCAGCAGTTCGTCGGCCAGGCCGGACTCGCCGAATTGGTCGCAGACGCCCAGGCGCCGCAGGGGTGGAGTGCCCCCATTTGGCGGGGTGACCCCGCCCCTACCCTCCGCCAGCACCTCGGCGACGGCGCTACCGAGGCCGCCCAGGATGCTGTGCTCTTCCACGGTAAAGGCGTACCCAACGCCGGCGCACTCTTGCAGGATGGTCTCGGGGGCGAGGGGCTTGATGGTCGACACATTGACCACCCGCGCCTCGACATGCTCGCGGGCCAAGAGTTCCGCCGCCTCGAGAGCCATCGCCGTCATGTGGCCACAGGCAAAGAGGACCACATCGCCGCCCTCGCGCAGGCGCACCGGCTGCCCCACGCGGAAGGTATAGTCGGGGCCAAAGAGGCGCGGCGTGGGGTAACGGCCCAGGCGCAGGTAGACCGGACCGGGCCGAGCGGCGATGGCCTGGGTGGCCTGACGGGTCTCGATGTCGTCCGCAGGGACGATAACGGCCATGTTCGGCAGGCTGCGCATGAGAGAGATGTCTTCCAGAGACTGGTGGCTGGCGCCATCCGGCCCCTGGGTCAGCCCCGCCGACGAGCCGGCCAACTTGACGTTCAGTGCGGGGTAGGCGATCTGGATGCGGATCTGGTCGTAGCAGCGCGCCGTGATGAACATGGCGAACGAGTTGGCATAGGCGATCAGGCCGCTGGCGGCCAGCCCGGCGGCGGTGCTGACCATATCCTGCTCGGCGATGCCCATGTCGAAAAAGCGCTCGGGGAAGGCGTCGCGAAAGAGGACGGTGCGCGTCGACCGGTACAGGTCGGCATCCAAGACGACCACATTGGGGCAGGCCTGCCCCAACTCGAGCAATGCCTCACCATAGGCGACGCGGGTCTCATACCGCTCGGTCATTACTTGCCCTCCCCAATCGTTTGCAGGCGCGCCTCCAGCTCGGCCAGGGCCTCAGCCCGCTGCTCGGGCGTGGCGGCATAGTTGTGGTAGCCGGCCTGATTCTCCATAAACGAGACGCCTTTGCCCTTGACGGTGTGAGCGATAATGACGCCAGGCGCCCCCGTGCGGTTCGTAGCCCAGTCCAGAGCCTTGCAGATCTCTGCCATGTTGTGACCGTCGATCTCGCGCACGGCCCAGCCAAAGGCGGCCCAGCGCTTGGCCAGCGGCTCCAGCGGCTTGCCGCAGCCGACCTCGTCCATCGCCTTGAGGCCATTCTGGTCGACGATGGCCACCAGGTTGGTGAGGCGATGCTTGGGCGCCGTCATGGCCGCTTCCCAGATCTGCCCCTCATGCAGTTCGCCGTCGCCCATCAGGCAGTAGACGCAATAGGTGAGCTTTTGCACATGTGCCGCCAGGGCCATGCCGATGGCATAGGAGAGCCCCTGCCCCAGAGAGCCGGTGCAGCCCTCCAGGCCCGGCGTGTAGTGCATGGCGGGGTGCCCCTGCAAGCGACTGCCCAGGCGCTTGAGAGTCGCCAGTTCCTCGGGGGGGAAGACGCCCAACATGGCCAGGGCCGCATACTGCGCCGGCACAGAATGGCCCTTGCTCATGATGAAACGATCCCGCTCCGGCCACCGAGGGTTGGCTGGGTCGTAGCGCATCTTGTAGAAGTAGAGGGCAGTGACCAGATCAGCAGCCGATAACGAGCCGCCAAAGTGATGTGCCTTGCCGGCCTCCATCATGCGCACGATGTTCAAGCGCAGCTCTGCGGCCAGCCTTTCCAGACGCCCAATCTCCTGTCGCGTGATCATAAGGCTCCTCTAGTGGTACAGCAAAGGCCCCCAGCGGCAAGCCCCCTGAGACGTACACCCGGCCCAAAAGCCGGCCAGGCTCCGGCTATCCACCCCGAACCGGCATGGTGCCTCCGGGCCGGCCGCTGGGATGATGGCGCGGTCCCCACCCCTGCTCAGTTGCGCAGGGGCAGCAAGATGCGGGGAAATTTGGGGATTAGCACATAGATTGTACCACGCCCGGCGTAACAAGCAAAAAGTGCATTTCAACGGTAGATAACCTTGCAAAAGCTCCAAACTCGCCGGCGCACAGGCAGTTGGCTTGGCCAACGTGTGCCCCATTGGAACTCGGAGCTTTTGCAGGGTTTAGGGCGAGTGTTAGCCGGCGCAGACGGCCAACTGGGAAGGGAAGCGGTCCAGTCGGCGGGCACCGGAGGCGGTGATGACCCAGTTGCCCTCCAGGCGCATGCCACCCCAGCCCTCAAAGTAGAGGCCGGGCTCCAGGGTGAGGATCATCCCCTCCTCCAGCGGCATCGTCTCCGTAGGGATGATGTAGGGCCGCTCTTGCTGAAAGAGGCCGTAGGCATGCCCGCTGTGGTGGGGGAAGTGAGGGCCATAGCCGGCCCGCTCGATGCGGCCGCGCACGGCCGCATCGACCTCGCAGGCCGCCACACCCGGGCGGAGGGCCGCTTCGCCCGCGGCCAGGGCCTCTTCGAGGATGCTGTGGACCTCCCGCTGTCGCGCCGACGGCTCGCCCAGCGAAAAGACGCGCGTCGTATCCGCATAGTAGCCGCGGGTAGCGGAGTAGAGATCGACAAAGACAAAATCGCCCTGCGCCAGCCCGGCGCCGGTCGGCTTGGCGTCGGGATTGCTGTTGCTTGGGTTGGCCCCAAGGTCGGCCTCGAGGGCCACGGGGCCACCGGCGCTCCGGCACATCTCACCGTAGAGAAGGCTCCAGAGTTCGATATCGGTCATGCCGGGCCGGATAGCCCGCTGCAAGGCGGCAAAGGCGCGGTCGTTGCCGGCCACATTGGCCTCGATCTGTGCCAGCTCGGCAGAGTCCTTCCTGCAGCGCAATCGCCAGAGGAGGTCACCGATCCCGCGGGCCTCGCCGAAGCGGCGGGCAACGGCCAGGAAGGCGGCAGGCAGGTGCTCGGCCTCGATACCGAGATCGCCGTCGCGCAGCCCACTCTGCGCCAGACCCTCGTTGAGGGCCTGCGAAGCGGCAGAGGCAACCGACCAGGCATCCTGCAAGTCGTGGGGGGAGTAGGTCACCGTCTCGAGCTCGCCGAGGGGCGCCTGAGCGACGGCCATGGCGCGCTCCGGGCGCACGATCAGAAAGGCTGGGCTGCCCTCGGGCCAGGCGCCGGTGAAGTAGAAGAGGTGCTCGGGCTGCGAGAGGAGAGCGCCGGCGAGCCCTTGGGCGTCCAGCCCGGCGCGCAGGGCAGCGAGGCGGCGTTGTTGGGGTGTGAGGTCGGTCATCACTTGGCCTCCTAGGAAAAATAAGCTCTCTCGCTCTGCTCGTACACCTTGACCAGTTCGGCCATGCGCTCGCGGATCGGCAGGTTGTAGGGGCAGCGGCTCTCGCACTCGCCACAGTCCTGACAGGCGGCCACAGCCTCCACGGCCTGCTTCACCCCGCCGGGGCCGAACACGCTCTCTCCGGGCATACGCTTGATCATCGTCTGCAGGTTCATGATAGTGGAAATGCGGATATCGGCGGGGCAGGGCTGGCAATACTCGCAACGCCGGCAAAAGACGGGGCCGAGTTCGCGGCGAATGCGCTCCATCTCGGCCTCGAGGGCCTGGCTCATCTGCGGCGGCTGGTCGTAGAGGCGGACAATCTCCTCCATCTCGGCCACCCGCTCGATGCCGACCACGGGGTAGACGCCCTCGTATTGGCGCAGGAATTGGAAGGCAGGGGCCGCATTCTCCAGCATGCCGCCGCCCATGGGCTTCATGGCAATAAAGGCCACGCCGGCCTGGCGGCAGGCTTCCAGGACCTGCAGGCCCGGCTCGCGAGCGACAAAGTTCAGGGGGAACATCATCGTCTCGAAAAAGCCGGAACGGACCTCTTTCACGGCCACATCGGCCAGGTGCGAAGTGATGCCGATGTGCCCGATAATCCCCTCGCTCTTGGCGCGGCGGAGGACGTCCAACGGGCCGTTGGGGGCCGTCACGCGCGCCCACTGTTCCTCGCTGCTCACCCCATGGAGCTGCACCAGATCGATATACTCCACCCCTAGCCGCTGCAGACTCAACCGCAAGTGGGCCTCCGCCTCCTCACCCGTGCGCGCCGGGGTTTTGGTCGCCAGCACGAGCCCCTCGCGGCGGCCGGCGATGGCGGCGCCGATCCGCTCCTCGCTGGTCGTATAGCCGTGGGCGGTGTCGATAAAGTTGACGCCCAAATCGAGGCAGCCTCGCACGACCGCCACAGCCTCGTCGTGAGTCAGACGCTGGATGGGGATACCGCCAAAGGCGACCTCCGACACGCGCAGGCCGGTCCGCCCCAGTTCAAGCGTACGCATCATGCCTCCTCTCAGCCCAAAACCAGGATATGGACGGCCCCAAGAAGGCAGGGCCTGGCAGTATTATAGAGGATAGCGTGACAGGCCACAAGGCCCGCAGCAGGCCCGCGAATTGCTAAGAGATTTTGAGAAAAACATTGACAAATCTTACCAATTATGATATATCATATATAAATAGGAGGAGCGATGCGCAAGATACTCGAACAATGCCCGACATGCGGCGGCCCCCTCATCGTTAGCGAGGTGCAGTGTACCCGCTGCCAAACCGTAATCCGCAGCCGGTATGCGCCCTGCGCCTTTTGCACGCTGACCGCCGACCAGCTCACATTCGTCAAGTTGTTCATCGAAAAACGCGGCAACCTGCGCGAGATGGAAAAGATCCTTGGCGTCTCGTACCCTACAGTGCGCAGCAAGCTGGATGAGATCGCCGAGCGCCTGGCCGAGATGCCTGTCGCCCCAGAGCCGGCGGCGGATGCCAAGGCCGAGGCGCGGCGCGAGGTGCTACGCCTGATCGCCGAGGGCAAACTATCGGTCCGTGAGGGCCTGGCTCGCCTGCGTGCGCAGGGGGGCGATCACGCCGGCGAGGATGAACCCTCGCCGCAGAGCTGAGGAGGAGCAACACCATGTCCGCGTATTCACTTCAAAGCCTTTTGCAGCTCATCGAGCAGAACGGCGGGCCGGCCGGCCTCAACCTGGCGCGCGCAGACCTCACAGAGCTGGACGCCGGCCCCGAGGCCATCGAGGGCGAGTTGGCACGCGTCCGTGCCGAGAGCCCCGGTGTTACGCCGAGCTGGTACTGGGCGGAGACGGGCGGCCTGAACCTGCAGGAGGCGGACCTGGCGCGGGCGGACCTCAGGCGTAGCCGGCTGGACCGGGCAAACCTGCGCGAGGCCAACCTGGAGCGGGCGGCTCTGCACGAGGCTCGCCTGGCCGGGGCCATCCTGAACGAGGCCAACCTGGAGCGGACTCAACTGGTGGTCGCCTGCCTGCAGGGCGCAAGCCTGCAGGGCGCCAATCTGGAGAGGGCTGAGGCAGCAGAGGCCAACCTGCGTGGCGCGAACCTGCACGAGGCCAACCTGGAGAAGGCTGTGCTGCAGAGAGTGAACCTGCGCGAGGCCAACCTGCAAGAGGCCAACCTGGAGCGCGCCAACCTGGCGGAGGCGGACCTGGAGCACGCCAACCTGCAGGAGGCCGATCTGGAGGGGGCGAACCTGCAACACTGCCGGCTGGCAGGCGCCAACCTAGAGGAGGCGAGCCTGGAGGGCGTCGCGCTGGCCGAATCCGACCTGCGCGGGGCGAACCTGACAAGCTCTTCGCTCGAAGGCACGAATCTGCAGCGAGTGAACCTGGAGCAGGCCAACTTGGCGAGGGCGAGCATGGATGGGGTGAATCTGTGCGAGAGCAACCTCCGCGAGACCAACCTGGCCGGGGCCTCTCTCGAGGGGGCACATCTGCAGCGCACCAATCTGGAGCAAGCCGATATGCGCGGCGCCGGCCTGGAGGGCGCCAACCTGCGCGAGGCCAGCCTGACGGGGGCCAACCTGGAGCAGGCTTCCTTCGAGGGTGCAGACCTGCAGCGCACCAACCTATCACGAGCCAACCTGCGCTCGGCGAACCTGGAGGGGGCGCGGCTCTGCGACGCCGACCTGAGCGGTGCCTGCCTGGTCGACGCCAACCTGGAAGGGACCAACCTCCGCGGCGCCAACCTGGCCGATGCGGACCTCGCCGGCGCCAACATGGAGGGCGCGAGCCGCACAGAGGGCGCGGCCGCAGGCTGGGGTTTCAGCGCCCAGTTCGCCCAGGAGATGAGCGCTGCGGCCAACGAGATCGCCAGCGAAGTCAGCCGGGCGGCGAGCGAGGCGGCTCGCAGCGCAGCCGAGTGGGCTCGTTGTGGTGGAGAGAGCGTCCCCACCGATATCGGCAGGCGCGAGTTTACGCTCAACATCCCCCTCGAGCAGGCCACCAACCTGAGGCTGGAGGTGGGGCTGGGTGACATCGAGATCAGCGCGGAAGAGCGCGAGGACATCCTGCTGCACGGCCGCGGCAGAGGGCCGGAGGACCTGGAGACCCTGCGCTCCGGCGACACCATACAGGTCCGCCAGGTGCGCCTCCACGGTCCTCTGGACTGGCTCGGTATTGGGGGCCCGCGACGGCTGGACCTGGTCGTGACCATCCCCACCGCACTGGCCCGGCTGGAGGCCAAGACGGGTCTGGGGAACATCAACGGGCACAGCCTGGATGTGCAAGGGTCGCTGGCCAGCGGCAAGGGAAACATCCGCCTGGTAGCGAGCCGGCTGGCCGGCAACGTGGCAACGGGCATGGGCAACGTAGAGTTGGCCGGCGTTGAGGGCCTCTCTGCAGTGACCACGGGCTGCGGCAATGTGCGCATTGAGGGCGCCGGCGGCGGGCGGCTGGAGGCCTCTACCGGCAAGGGCAACGTGCACATCGCCGGCGGCCGCCTCGACGGACTCAACGCCTCGTCGGGAGCCGGGAATATTGAGGCCGCCCTGACCTTGGGAAGCGGAGACTATCGCTTCGAGACCGGCGCCGGGCTGGTGACGGTCGCCCTGCTCGGCGACGTGGCCGCCCAGGTGGAGGCGGTCACCGGCATGGGGCAGGTGCGCAGCGACTGGCCCCTCGTGCGAGTCGGGCGGCCGGGGCCGGCGGCGGCGGGCAGCGTGCGCATGG
>DAOUGZ010000205.1:0-2393 GCA_034428955.1 Anaerolineae bacterium
CCCATAGCGCCGGCGCAGCGACCCATCGAGCTGCTGGAAGGGTCGGAAGAGCCGGTTCTTGTCACCATCGGCGATGCCCGGCCCCGTATCGGCCACACAGATGGTGAAATCATCGCCGTCGCGTCGGCCGCGAACGTGGACCCCTCCCTGCTCGGTGAACCGCCCGGCGTTGCTCAGGAGGTTCAGCAGTACCTCGCGGATTCGGGTGCGGTCACAGAAAACGGTCGAGTCCTCGGGCACATCGATCTCCAGGTACAGGCCCTTGGACGCAAAGAGTGGGCGTACAGCTACGGCAGCGGCATCCACAATCTCGCGGAGCGATACCCACTCCCTGCTCAGCGCCATCTGCCCGGCCTCGATCTGGCTGAGGTCCAGCACGTCGTCGATGAGGCTGGAGAGATGTTGGCTGTTGCGGGCAATGACAGCCAGGTCCGCTAGAAGCGCGGCGGGGAGCTTGCGGCCGTAGGTCTTGGGCGCCTGCAGGATCATCTCTGTGTAGCCGACAATCATGTTGAGGGGGGTGCGCAGCTCGTGGCTGACATTCGCTACGAACTGCTCTTTCGCCATGCGGGCTTCCTCGGCAGCCTGGCGCAGGCCCTGGGCCAGGCGGTTCAGCCGGGTGAGCTGCAGGTTGGCATCGGCCAGGTCGGCCAGGGTCTGCTTTAGCTGCATCTGGTAGTCGCGCGCCTGCTCCAGCAACCGGCGGCTCTGCTGATAGTCGGTCCACGCCCACTCCAGAGTGACCACGAGCGGGCGAGAGGTGAGCCATATCAGCCCCACCGTGCCCCATACGCCAATGACGGTCGTGGCGCGCAGGGCCTGGTCCACGGGCAAGAGTGAGTGCGGGGCCATGAGCAGGAGCAGGGTAACAGCGCCTGCCGCCAGTAGCCCTCCGCCCAAGCCCGCAAAGGCCGCAGCAGCGCCCACGGGCAGTGCGAGGAGGTGCAGGGCCGCAGGCACACCCGTCCAGTTGACGATGAGCAAGTCGGCCAGCGCACCGCCGAGGACCAGCACCCACACACCGGCCAGGTAGCGCGTGCGGCCAAGCAGGCACACCGCAACGGGCAGGGTCAAGAGGAGCAGGCCGGGCACGGTGACCGGCAGCGTGATCTGGTAGGCCTCCTCGGCCTGGGTGACGATGACACCGAGGATGAGTAGGGCCGGCAGGGTCAGGAGTAGGGTCTCCTCGCGGATATCATCGTAGAGAGGCGGGATAGTCGAGGTCGAAGGCGTGGCGGCGGGCGAATCGGCTACAGACAAGGCGTTTCCCCTCCGTGCTCGGTAGGTCTGATGCCAAGGTGTAGGTCACCTGCCGGCGTATTATAGACTGGCCGATGTGGAGAGCAAAAGAACCGAGAGGGGCCAGGCGGTCGACAGGCATTGAGGGGAGGCTGCCAGTGCTACGCCGGCCCCTTCAGTGCCTGTCGAACAGGGCTCAGATGGGAGTCAGTGATGACTGTGAGGGCTAGCCACATGCCTGTATATCGTCACAATGCGTGCTGAGACGCCCCTACTGCTCGAACAGCGGCCTGAGTTGCTCATACAGCCGCCGGTACCGGCGGTAGGCCTGCTCGTAGGCCGCGGCCAGTGCCGGGTTCGGCTCGATGCAGTCAGTGATGCGGACCATTGCCTGAGCGGCAGCCGGCACATTGGGGTAGATGCGGGCGCCGACGGCCGCGAGCATCGCGGCGCCCTGCAGAGCCGCCTCCTGCGCAGCGGGAACGGTCAGTGGCACCTGGCAGAGGTCGGCCTTGATCTGCGACCAGAGGCGGCTGCGCGCCCCGCCGCCGAGGACGCAGACCTGCCCCACTTCGACGCCCAGGCCCGAGAGCGCCTCCAGGCCGTCGCGCAGCATAAAGGCGACGGATTCCAGAATGGCGCGGGTAAAGTGGGCGCGGCTGTGGGAGAGCGAAAAGCCGAAGAAGGCGCCGCGTGCGGCGGGGTTGATCTCCGGGAAGAGCATGCCCTGCAGGTGCGGCAGCATGGTCAGGCCATCGGCACCCGGCGGCACGGCGGCGGCAGCTTCGCAGAGCAGGTCGTAGGCGCTCCGGCCCGTTTCCTGCGCCCGCGCCTGTTCGACCTCGCCAAAGCGGTCCTTGAACCACTTGAGGACGAGCCCGCCTGTGGGGTTCCAGGGGATGAGGCAGTAGGCGCCGGGGACGGCGTGGGGGTAGCAGGATATCTTGGTCACGGGGTCAAAGACGGGCCGGCTGGTGGTGGCCAGAAGCGCGAGGACGCTGCCGGTGCTTTCGGTGACGATGCCGGGGCGGATATTGCCCGCGGCGATGGCTGCGCAGACCTGGTCCATGGCGCCGACGACTACCGGCGTGCCCGGCCGCAACCCCGTCTGCTGGGCGGCGGCAGCCGTTACGGTGCCCGCTACTGTGCCTGGG
>DAOUGZ010000206.1:0-31332 GCA_034428955.1 Anaerolineae bacterium
ATGCTCAGTAAAGGCAAGCTCTGGGTGACGTTGCTGGCTGCTCTCTCTGCCCTGCTCTCGATGGCGAGTGCCTCTGCCGCCGAGGACCCCGGCGAGGTCCGCTTGTGGCAGCCCCGGATCAGCATCGTCTGGCCCCACGACGGCCAGGGCCACCCTATCCCCGTCGAAGAATCGGCCGTGGTCAATATCGGCGTCTGGCCGCAGAACCGGGTCGGCTGCGACGAGAACCCGCTGGCCCGCGCCGGCGGCACGGTGCGCGAGTTCTACCTCTGGGTGGCCAAGGACAATGAGCCGGCTCAGCAGGTCAGGATCCCCGGCCAACTCGGCACACGCGAGGTGAACGGCGTGCGCTTTCCCACAGTCGAGTACAACAACGTCCCGGCCGACCTGGTCGCCAACCCCCAGAGCCAGTATCGCTTTACCCTTGGACTCATGCCGGGCGGGAGTTCGGGCATCTGGGTGCACGCTGCCGACGGGCGCACCCACAAGCCGGAGCCGGTCGTGCCCAGCGGCCATGCCGAGCCGGGCGCAAGTGGGGGCTACGACTCGTACATCCAGGTCGTCTGGCCCCACGATGGGCAAGGGCAGGCCGCGCCGGTGGAGCAGGCGACCCGGGTGAATATCGCTGTGGACATCTTTATCCACGGCACCCAACTCTCCGTGCCTCCGGATTTCGAGCCGGACGGGCTTTCGCTCAGCGTCTATACGGACGACGGCCCGGCACAGGTGGGCGAGTATGCACTGGGGCTGCAGCCTGAGAAGGTCACCTACACCGCCAACGGGCTAACCTTCCCGCGCTGGGTGTTCAACGACGTGCCCGTCGAGCCTGGCCGGCGCTATCACTTCCTGGCGCTGGTCTACGAGGGCAAGGTGCAGTGGCCCTACAGCACCATCTGGACGCACGCCACCGACGCGCGCACCATCCTGCCCGAGCCGCCGCTGCCGCCGCCGTGCAAGCGCTGAAGCATGCCATCCGGCGAGAGCGAAGCGGGGGTGCGAATGAGGGCGGGGTCGCTCAGCGCTGTACTGGACTCGAGCGCCCTGCTGGTCGCCAGCGGCAAGCCCTACGCGGAAGAAGCGGGGGTCGTCATCCTCTGGGAGCGAGGCACGGATGGCGCCTTCCGCGAAGCGTTCCGCACGCAGTCGGTACGCACGAGCTATGCCGGCAAGCCGGTGGCGCTCTTTAGCCCCAGCGGCGCGCTGGCGGCGTTCGAGGACCTACCACGCCCCGTGGCCGGCCAGGTGAGCATCCCGGTCTTTGACCGCAAGAGCGGGCAAGTCGTCCTCACTCTGGCCGAATACGAGCTGGCTGCCTGGGCCTCCGACGAGGTCCTGCTGATCGCTGAGGAGCAGTATGACACCCGTCTCACGCGCTACAACGTGCGGAGCGGCGAAAAGGTCGTGGGCAGCGGGCGGGACCTGGGCGGCAACGTCTACGCCCCCGGCGGCGTCTACTATGCAGCCGGCAGCCAGCCCCCCCACGCCGGGCGCGGGATCGACGTGCGAGACTGGGAGACCGGCGATCAGGTCTGTTCCGTCCATCACGGCGCCGACATCACCGGTATCAGTTGGTCGCCCGACGGGCGCAGCCTCGCCTCGCTGGCGACGGACGGGACGATCGTGGTGTGGCGGGTAGATGGCTTACCGTCTCGGACCCTCCAGCAGGTTCCAAGACCCGTTCCGTTGGCGGAATCGCTGCTCCCAAGGTAGGCTCGTCATAGCTGCAGCTTCCTGGAACCTGCGGGAGGGTGCCACCGCGTAATGTGATGAGGAGATATGTCATGCGCGCTATACTGATCCTGCTATCGGTTCTCCTGCTCGCCGGCTGCGGCCAATCCCCAGCAGCGCCCGGAGCGCACAACGCAGACGCCGACACCGTAGCCATCTACGCGACGGTCATCCGCCGCCTGTGTACGCAGGACGACTCCTTCGGCGGCAGCTTTGACCCCGCCGTCATCTACCTGGTGCGCCAGACCGATGATCGGGCGGGCGACCCCATGGCGTCGCAGAGCGTGCCGGTGGTGCTCCCCGAAGAAGTGCAGAACGGTATCGCCGCCGCCCTCAACGACCTAGCCGGTGTAATCTGGGTCGATTCGCCCGACGATGTGCTCAGGGATGCCGGGACGGGTGAGGTCGTGGGGCATGGCGTAATCGTTACGCTGGGGAATATCGCCCCGCAGGCGGACGGTACGGTGCACGTCCCGGCCAGCATCTATGTGGCCAATCTGGCCGCTGCCGGCCAGACCTATGTGTTGCAGAAGGAGAACGGCGCTTGGGTGGTCAAGGGAAACACCGGCGTGCAGTGGATGAGTTGAACCCAATGTAGGGGTTTGAAAAGCTCTTTACCTACGTCCGCGCCGATAATCCCTCTGCCCTGGCCTTCTACCTCAAGCTCGGCTTTAGCATCGTCGGCACGGCGCGGCGACAGGCCAGGCTCGGCGGCAGGTACGTCGACGAGGCCATCATCGAGCGGTTCCTTTAGGGGCTGCCGCAGGCGCGGAGCGACAGGCGCGCCCGCCTATCCGGCGCGCGGCGAGTGCCGTGGCCCGGAAAAGGCCAACGCGGCTGCCGAAACCATCGTCATCAGAAGCAGGAGCGCGCCGCCCGCGCCTGCGGCCCATAGCCGGTTAGCGGCCAGGGTCTGCCGGAGGATCGCGCCCTCCCTCTGCACCCACGCCGACCAATCGCCGGGCAGCCAGAGCGAGGCCACCCACACAATCACTCCGGCCATCAACACCACAAACAGGCCCAACGCCCACTCTAACCAACTCACGTGATACCATCGACGCTGAGGCAGCCGGAGGACGCGCGCCATGGCGCCGGGCAGCAGGGTGGGCGGCTCGGGCGCCAGGGGAAAAGTGCGCAGGGCATCCTCCACCGCCGCGTTCAACTCGCGCTCACGGTCCGGGTTCTCAGCCATGGCCTCCTCCTTCATAAGCCAACAGGGCCTGTCGTAGCCGCCGGCGCGCCCGATGCAGCCCGGTCTTGATGGCCGGCAGCGACATCTCCAGCACAGCGCCCACCTCCTCACACGACAGGCCCTGGCCGTAGAACAGTGTAATCAGCATCCTCGACGCAGCCGGCAGAGCGGCGATTTGCCGGTGCAGGTAGGCCCGGCGCTCGCCGTCCTCGACCCACGTCGCGGGATCCATCCCCTCATCAGCCAGGTCAGCCAGGTCCCCGAGGCTCGCATCATCATCCTCACCCAGCGCCGCCAGCTCGCGCCGCAGCGCGGGCAAACGTTTGTAGCAGGCGTGGGTGACGATGCGATAGAGCCAGGTGCGAAACTGCGCCTCGCCGCGGAAGCGCGGCAGGGCCAGCCAGGCACTGACCAATGCCTCCTGCGCCGCGTCCTCCGCTTCCTGCGGATCGCCCAGGGCGCGCAGAGCCAAGTTATAGATGAAGCGTTGTTGTGCGGCCGCCAGCTCGGCGAACGCCTCGGTGTCGCCCCGCTGCGCCCGCTGCACCAGCGCCCTTTCGCGCGCCAGTTCCAAGGGCTTGTTCCTCCCAACTGATTAGAGAGGGATTGGCCGGAAAAGGTTACATGCAAACGCAACCTGGGCCAAATTAACGCTCCGCATCTGTAACCTTTTCCCTGTCGCCCCTCTCTAACCAGTTGAGCCCATCTGAGGAGGTGAGACCATGAAAAACAAAGGGCTAATCATCGGGATCCTGGGCCTGGTCCTGGCGGCCGTCGCCTGTGGGATTGCGCTCTCCACCTACTCGCTTGTTCGCATGGGCGGCCAGAGCCGGCTCCTCGGCTCGGTGCCCGGCTACTCGGCCAAAGGCGAGCAGACGCAGCGCTTTGCCGTCGATGGGCCGGGTGAGCTGGCCGTGCGCAACGCTGCCGGCGGCATCACCATAACCGCCGGCACGGGCAACGAGGTCATTATCACCGCTCAAAAGACCGCCTGGGGGTTCAGTCGCGACGAGGCGGAGCGTCAGCTCGCTGCAATGAACATCGCGATGCGGCAGGAAGGCGGCCGGGTCACCGTCATCTTTGAGCAGGAGGAGCGTGCAAGCTATGGCCGCCCCAACACCGTGGACCTGACCATCCAGGTGCCGGCTCAGATGCAGGTGACCGCCAACACCAACCTCGGCGATGTGCGCCTCTCGGGGATTGCCGGCGATGCGGATCTGCAGACCCAGTACGGGGCCATCGACATCTCGGCGACCGGCGGCGGACTGACGGCCAACACAGACAGCGGAGCCGTCTCGGTCAGGGGGATCGAGGCGGGTAACGGGCCTGTCTCACTGACCAGCCGCTACGGCAAGATTACGTTGGAAGAGGGCAGCATGGCCTCGCTCAGCGTCGACTCGGGCAGCGGCGAGGTGCGCCTGACGGGGTTGCAGGTTGCCGGGCCACTCGTGGTGAAGAGCAGCTACGGGGCCGTCAACCTGGATAGGGTGCTGGCCGAGTCCTACGACCTGGATACCGACAGCGGCTCTATCACCCTCGACGGCGCCCGTGGGCCGCTCAAAGCTCACTCGGGCTATGGCAATATCACTGTGAGCGGCGCCGAAGAGGCCAACCTCGACTTGCAGACGACCAGCGGGCAGATACGTTTCAGCGGCACGCTGGGCGCCGGTCCACATGCGCTCAACTCGGGCTATGGTGGGATCTTCCTGGCCCTGCCCGAGGGCCTTGGGCTGAGCTGTAAGCTGGCCACCCAGTACGGACAGATCAAATCGGACTTTCCGGTCACCGTCAGCGGCACTCTGGACCGTGGGCGCTGGTCCGGCGATCTCAACGGCGGGGGGGCGCAGCTACAGGCCACTACCCAAAGCGGCGACATCTCGCTGGAGGTGCTCAACCCATGAGAGGAGGTGGTCCAGGATGGCACGGAAATGGGTGCTGGCCGGTGGGCTCTGCCTGGTCTGGCTGGCCATCGGTGCGGCCATTGTCATGATCTTGTGGACGACCGCGAGAATGGCGCCAAGAGTCGATAGCTCCGGCAGCCGGATCATCATCGAGCTGCAACAACCTTAGGAGGAGAAGGAAATGGAAGTTACAAGCGCCATTGCATTGATCGCCTGTGTATTCGCGGTCTTTGGCTCGATCTTTGGCTGCATCGCCTATGCACGCTACCTGCGCTATCGCGAGACGGTGGTGCTGGCCGAAAAGGGCCTGCTGCGCGCCGAGCGTGCGCATTCCGACCGTAACGCCCTGCGCTGGGGAATCGTCATCGCCGCCGTCGGCCTGGCCCTGTGCATCGGCCTGTACCCGGTCGGCTTTATTGGCAACTCTGGCCATACGTTCCCACTACACTTCGGCCCCTGGATGCTCGTCGGCCTGCTGCCCCTGTTCTTTGGGCTGGGGTTGGTACTGATCTATGTGGTGACGACGCGTGAGGAAAAGGACGCGCTCGACAGCGACCGTTAGTGCGGTAGGCCGGGTATGGAAACACCGGCCTACATTCCCTATCATGTGCAAAACAACTCGGGTCGCAGATGCACCGACGATTCTGGGATATACTCGCGAATTGACTCCAGCAAATAGCGGTGGTACAATGCACTCACTAGCAAGAGCACGTTATTCCGAGTTGACGGAGCCGATCTCCCGATGAACGACATTCTGTTCACCTATAAGCAGAGCAAGCGCAGCAAGAAGCCGGACCTTTGGTCTGGATAGTTGTGCTTCCTGCGACGAGGTAGAGCAGAGGCAGCTTCCCAGGCCAACGAGGTCTGGGGAGCTTTTTTTGTCCCCCGAAAACGGGGGTAAGCGGTCTTGAGGGGCCGAGGCGGCCCCAGCACGCCGTGCACTGACGCAAGGCATCCCAAGCGTTGGCGCGCGGTGTCTCTTTCTCAGACGCAGCGCCCCTCGCCTCCAGTTGAGCAGCGTCGCTCCAAGCCCGGCACACAGCGCAGGTGCCCGGCAATTGGCCGCCGATAGCCGATTGCAGACAAATCGAAACCAAGGAGCAAGCGCATGCCCATCGAGAGAGTGCAGATTATCGAATCGACCCTGCGCGAGGGTGAGCAGTTCGTCGGCGCCAACTATACGCCCGACGAGAAGGAAGAGATAGCCCGCGCCCTCGACGCTTTCGGCGTCGACTATATCGAGCTGACCTCGCCCTCCGCCTCGCCGCAGAGCGAGGCCGACGTGCGGCGCATCGCCCGGCTCGGCCTCAAGGCCAAGCTCCTGACCCACACCCGCTGCCACATGGACGACGCCAAGCGAGCCGTCGATACGGGCGTAGACGGCGTGGACGTCCTTTTTGGCACCTCCTCGTACCTGCGCCGCTTTAGTCACGGCAAAGAGATCCCCGAGATCATTGACGCCGCCCTTGAGGTGGTCTCTTTCGTCAAGAACCAGGGCTGCGAGGTACGCTTCTCCAGCGAGGACTCGTTCCGCAGCAACCGCGAGGACCTTTACCGGGTCTACGAAGCGGTGGACGAGCTGGGCATCAACCGCGTCGGGCTGGCGGATACCGTCGGCGTGGCCACGCCCCAGCAGGTCTACGACCTGGTGAGCTCACTGCGGCAGCGCATCCGGGCCGACATCGAGTTCCACGGCCACAACGACACCGGCTGCGCCATCGCCAATTCCTTCGCCGCGCTGGAGGCCGGGGCCACCCACGTCGATACCAGCGTCCTGGGCATCGGCGAGCGCAACGGCATCACCCCCCTGGGCGGCCTAATCGCCCGCCTGTACAGCATCGACCACGCCCTGGTGAGCCACTACAACCTGGCCGCCCTGCGCGACCTGGAGAACCTCGTCGCCGGCATCGTCGGCATCGACATCCCCTTCAACAACTATATCACCGGCATCACCGCCTTTACCCACAAAGCCGGCATCCACGCCAAGGCCGTGCTCAACAACCCCGAGACCTATGAGATCCTCGACCCCCACGATTTCGGCCTGACTCGTTATGTCTCCATCGCCCACCGGCTGACCGGTTGGAACGCCATCAAGGCCCGCGCGGAGCAGCTCGACCTGGCCCTGAGCGACCAGGACCTGAAGGAGGCCACCGCCCACATCAAGGCCCTGGCCGATCAGAAACCCCTGGCCCTGGAGGACGTCGACGCCATCCTGCGGGCCTGGATTACCGGGTCTATTGAGCGAGCGGAGTGAGCCGGGAGGCGTAATGCGTACTGCGTAACCTCTCTTCTGGCTACGCCTACCGCTCGAAACGACCTTACGCAGTACGTAGTACGCATTTCCTCCTGCGCACTAGACCGCCTATCACAGGAGAACAACATGAGCGCAAAACAGACTCTCGCCGAACGTATCCTCTCCCACGCCGCGGGCCGGCCGGTGCGCCCGGGCGATCTGGTCGTGGTCCCGGTGGATATGGCCATGGCCGTGGACTCTATCGCGCCCAGCGTGATCAGCGTGCTGCGCGAGGAGCTGGGCAGCCGCGTGCGCGACCCGGAGCGGGCGGCGATCTTTATCGATCACGTGGCGCCGGCGGCCAATGTGGCCACTGCCGACGCTCAGGTGCGCATCCGCCGCTTTGCTGCCGAGGAGGGCATCCGCCGCCTCTACGACGTGGGCCGCGGCATCTGCCACCAGATCATGGTAGAAGAGGGCCTGGCGCAGCCGGGGCAGATCGTCATCGGCTCCGACTCCCACTCGACCAGCTATGGCGCCGTGGGCGCCTTCGGCACGGGCATGGGCGCCTCCGACACGGCCCTAGCCTGGGCCTCGGGCCGCACCTGGCTGCGCGTGCCCGAGACGATCCGTGTACGCTGCCGCGGGCGCTTTTCCCCAGGGGTGGGCGCCAAGGACCTCTCGCTACATGTGGCCCGCACCCTGGGCACCGGCGGCGCCCGCTATGCCGCTGTCGAGTACCTGGGCCTCGACGACCTGCCCCTGGCCGACCGGCAGACCCTGGCCTGCATGAGCACCGAAGTGGGGGCCAAGGTCGGGCTGATCCCGCCCTCGGGCGAGGTCGCCCGGCTCTTCCAGGTACCGGATTGGCTGACCGTGGACCCCGACGCACCCTGCAGCCGCGAGATCGAGGTCGACCTGGGGGCGTTGCCGCCCTTGGTGGCCATCCCGCCGGCGCTGGACACGGTAGCCCCCGCCGCCGATCTGAGCGATGTGCGGGTAGACGCCGTCTTTATCGGCACCTGCACCAACGGCCGCCTGAGAGACCTGCAGGCCGCGGCGCGCATCCTCGCCGGGCGCAAGGTCGCCGAGGGCGTGCGCATGCTCATCGTCCCCGCCTCCAGCCGCGTGCTCCAGGCCGCCGTCGCCGACGGCACTCTGGCCACGCTCCTCGCCGCCGGCGCCACCATCGGCACCCCCGGCTGCGGGCCCTGCATCGGCCGGCACATGGGCGTCATCGGCGCCGGCGAGGTCTGCCTCTCCGCCGGCAACCGCAATTTCCGTGGGCGCATGGGCTCGCCGGAGGCGCGCATCTATGTCGCCTCGCCCGAGGTCGCGGCCGCTACGGCGGTGGCGGGGCGGATTGCGGATCCGCGGGAAGTAATGGCTACTGCGTAATGCGTAAGGTCGCTCAGAGCAGCAAACATGGCTATGAGATAGGTTACGCATTACGTAGTACGTAGCCTACTCAGGAGAAAGGGACTCCATCATGGCAAGAGTATGGAAATTCGGCTCGGATGTCGATACCGATCAGATCGTGCCCGGCCGCTATGCGCCCTATATGACTTCCGAGGCCGAGCTGGGGCGCTATCCCTTTATCGAGGCGCGACCCGAGTTCGCCGCCGAGGTGCGGCCCGGCGATATCATCGTCGCCGGCCGCAACTTTGGCTGCGGCTCGTCGCGCGAGTACGCGCCCAAGGCCCTCAAGGTGGTGGGCGTGGGCGCCATCATCGCGCCCAGCTTTGCGCGCATCTTTTTCCGCAACGCTCTCAACCTGGGCATCCCGCTCTTTGAAGCGCCCTGGACCGACGAGATCGCCGACGGTGAGACGGTCACCCTCGACGTGCCCGGCTCGCAACTCGTAACCGCGCACGGCGCCTACCGCCTCCCCGCCCCGCCCGATTTCCTGCAAGAGATCTGGCGCGAGGGGAGCATCGTCGCCTACTATCGCAAGCACGGGCGGTTTCCGGGGGAGAGGAGGATGCATTGACCTACTCAATCGCCACCATCCCCGGCGACGGCATCGGGCAGGAGGTCATCCCCGCAGCGGTGCGGGTGCTGGAGGCCACGGGCCTGCCCTTCGAGTTTGTGCCCGCCGAGGCCGGCTGGGCCACCTTTGAGCACTGCGGCACGGCCCTGCCGGCGGAGACCGTGGCCGCCGTGCGCGCCTGCGGCCTGGCTCTTTTTGGCGCCGTCTCGTCGCCGGCGCACAAGGTGCCCGGCTATCGCAGCCCCATCGTGGCGCTGCGACGCGAACTGGGCCTCTACGCCAACCTGCGGCCGGCCGTCTCGGTGCCGGTGGCCGGCACGCGGCAGGGGGTCGACCTGCTCCTGGTGCGTGAGAACACGGAGGGCCTCTACGCCGGGCGCGAGCGGCGCGAGGGCGACACGGCCGTCGCCGAGCGGGTCATCACGCGCCGGGCCTCGGAGCGGATCGGCCGCCTCGCCTGCCGGCTGGCCGCCCAACGTAGAGGCCGGCTGACCATCGTGCACAAGGCCAACATCCTGCCCGAGAGCTGTGGCCTCTTTCGCGACAACGTGCGCGCTGTGGCCGAAGAGTTCCCGGCCGTCACCGTCGAAGAGTGCCTGGTCGATACCATGGCTCTGCGCCTCGTGCAGGCGCCGGAGGCCTTTGACGTGGTCGTCACCAGCAACCTCTTTGGCGACATCCTGTCCGATGAGGCGGCGGGGCTCGTCGGCGGCCTGGGCCTAGCGCCCTCGGGCAACATCGGCGACGAGGCCGCCGTCTTTGAGCCGGTACACGGCTCCGCGCCGGATATCGCCGGCCGCGGCATCGCCAACCCACTCGCCGCCATCCTGGCGGCGGCCATGCTGTTGGAGCACATCGGCGCAGTGGCCGCCGCCGGGCGCGTGCGCCGCGCCGTGCGCCACGTCCTCGCCCACGGCCCCCACACTCCGGACTTGGGGGGAGAGGCGGGGACGGAGGAAGTGGTTAGGGCGATTGTGAGTGAGATGTGAGGGATGGGAACGTGATGCGTACCGCGTAATGCGTAACGTCGCCTGGAGCGACGGGCGTGGCTATAGGAGAGGTTACGCAGTACGAGTTACACAGTACGTAGCAGAACGTATCTCTGCACAAACGCGAAGAAGGAGATTGCCATGTACGCCAACTGCCCCGAATGTGATGCCCGTATCGAGCTGCAGGACCCGATGCAGGGCGAGATTGTCACCTGCCCGGACTGCGGCGCCGAGCTGGAGGTCATCGAACTCGAGCCGCTGACCCTGGAGCTGGCCCCCGAAGAAGAAGAGGACTGGGGAGAGTAGAGACGATGAGAGTAGGCGTCCTGTGTTCGCGCATCCGCGTGGAGGAAAAGCTGCTCTTCGAGGCCCTGGAGCGCCGCGGCCTGACGTTCGACCTGCTCGACGACCGCAAGCTGGTGCTGGACATGGGGCGCCAGGCTTTCGACTATGACGTCATCCTCGAGCGCTGCATCAATCACTCCCGCGCTCTCTACGCCTTGCGCATCCTCGAGGACTGGGGCCTGCGCTGCGTGAACAGCTATTGCGCCGCGGATACCTGCGGCAACAAGCTGCTGACCACCAGTGCCCTGCTGCGAGCCGGCGTGCCCAGCCCGCGCACGCTAGTCGCCTTTACACCCGAGTCGGCCCTGGAGGCCATTGAGGAGCTGGGCTATCCGGCCGTCCTCAAGCCGGCCATCGGCTCCTGGGGGCGGCTCCTCTCCAAGATCAACGACCGCGAGGCCGCCGAGGCCGTGCTGGAGCACAAGCAGGTCCTGGGCACCTATCATCACTCTATCTTTTACGTCCAGGAGTACATCGCCAAGCCGCAGCGCGACATCCGCGCCTTTGTCATCGGTAACCAGACGGTCGCCGCCATCTATCGCCGCTCCGAGCACTGGATTACCAACACGGCGCGCGGCGGCCAGGCCAGCAACTGCCCCATCACCCCGGAACTGAACGCACTCTGCGTGCGCGCCGCCCAGGCCGTCGGCGGCGGGGTGTTGGCGGTGGACGTACTGGAGGATGCCGAGCGCGGCCTGCTGGTGAACGAGGTGAACTATACCATGGAGTTCCGCAACTCGATCGCGCCCACGGGGGTCGATATCCCCTCGCGCATCGTGGACTATTTGGTGGAGGTGGCCTCATGACGCGCCTGCGCGCCTCGATCATCGGCGCCTCCGGCTATGCCGGCGGCGAGCTGCTGCGGCTCTTCCTGGGCCACCCGCAGGTGGAGGTGGCCCAGGCAACCTCGGAGAGCCATTTCGGCAAGTACGTCTACGCCGTGCACCCCAACCTGCGGGGGCGCACCAGCCTGACCTTCAGCCGGGCCGCCGATGTCGAGCCCTGCGACCTGCTCTTCCTGGCCCTGCCCCACGGCGAGGCCATGCGGCGCATCGAGCAGTTCGCGGCCCTGGCGCCGCGCATCATCGACCTCAGCGCCGACTTTCGCCTGCGCAACCCGGCGGACTATCCGCGCTGGTACGGCCACGAGCACGCCGCGCCCGAGTGGCTGGCCCGTTTTTGCTACGGCCTGCCCGAGTTGCACCGCGAGGAACTGCGCTCGGCCCGCTACGTCAGCGGCGTGGGCTGCAACGCCACGGCCATCAACCTGGCCTGCTACCCCCTGCTCCGCGCCGACCTGGTCGACCGGGAGCGGGGCATCGTCGTCGAGGTCAAGGTCGGCTCATCGGAGGGTGGGAACAAGGAGAGCGCCGGCTCGCACCACCCCGAGCGCAGCGGCGCCGTGCGCTCCTTCGCCCCCACCGGCCACCGGCACGCCGCCGAGGTGCGCCAGGAGCTGGCCCTGGGCGGCGTGCCCCCCGCCGTGCACATGAGCGGCACGTCGATCGAGATGGTGCGCGGCGCTGTCGCCACGGCCCATCTATTCGCCAACCGTCCGCTGGCCCTCAAGGACCTCTGGCGCGCCTACCGCCGGGCCTACGGGGGCGAGCCGTTCGTGCGCCTGGTCACCGAGCGGCAGGGCGTCTATCGCTACCCCGAGCCCAAAATCCTCGCCGGCAGCAATTTCGCCGACGTCGGCTTTGCCCTGGACGAGGAAACCGGCCGCATCGTCGCCATCTGCGCCATCGACAACCTGATGAAGGGCGCCGCCGGCTCCGCCGTCCAGGCCATGAACCTCATGTGCGGTTGGGAGGAGACGACGGGGCTCGAGTTTGTGGGGTTGCACCCGGTATAGCGAATGATACGTAATGCGTACTGCGTAAGATATGTGGTCGGGGGCTCATCAGGAGGCAAGCGAACTGGGTGACGGTATCCCTTGCGGAAAGCGCGCTAACCGGTAGCCAGCGGCCAGCCCTTACGCATTACGCAGTAGGCCCAACGGAGGCACACGCATGATTGTGATCAAAGTCGGCGGCAGCGAGGGCATCAACCTGGACCACGTCTGTGCCGACGTCGCTGCGCTGTGGCAATCGGGGCAGAGGCTGGTACTGGTGCACGGCGGCTCGCACCAGACCAACCGGGTCGCCGAAGCTCTGGGCCATCCGCCCCGCTTTGTCACCTCGGTCTCGGGCTATACCAGCCGGCGCACCGACCGCCGCACGCTGGAGATATTCGAGATGGTCTACTGCGGCCAGGTGAACAAGGGCATCGTGGAGCGCCTGCAGCGGCTGGGCGTGAACGCCCTCGGCCTTTCGGGCCTGGACGGGCGCTTGCTGGAGGGGCCGCGCAAGGAGACGCTGCGCATCGTCGAGAACGGCCGGCGCCTGGTCCTGCGCGACGACTATACGGGCAAGGTGGAAAAGGTCAACACCGCCCTGCTGGAAACCCTCCTCGGCGCGGGCTACCTGCCGGTCGTCTCGCCGCCCGCTGCGAGCTATGCGGGCGAGGCCATCAACGTCGACGGCGACCGCGCATCCGCGGCCATCGCCACCGCCCTGCAGGCCGAGGCGCTGGTCATCCTCTCCAACATACCCGGGCTATTGCGCGACTATCCCGACGAGGGCTCGCTCATCCGCGAGATACCCCGCGGGCGCGTGGAGGAATTCATGCAGTTCGCCCAGGGCCGGATGAAGATGAAGGTCCTCGGCGCCGCCGAAGCCGTCGCCGCCGGCGTCAGCCGCGTCATCTTTGCCGACGGCCGGGTCGAGGCGCCGGTCGGGAGGGCGTTGGCGGGGGAGGGGACGGTCATTCAAGGAGCCGACTCATGTCACAGATAGAACTGGAACGCGCCCACACCTCCGGCGTTTACCCCAAGCGTGATGTGGAAATCGTGCGCGGCTTGGGGGCGCGCGTGTGGGATTCGGCGGGCCGCGAGTACATCGACTGCGTCAGCGGCCACGGGGTAGCCGTCGTCGGGCACTGCAACCCGGCGGTGGTGGAGGCCATCCGCCGCCAGGCCGGCGAGCTGATCACCTGCCCCGAGATCTATTACAACGACCGGCGCGCCCAGCTCCTGGCCTGCCTGGCCGAAGTGGCGCCGGCGGGGCTCACACGGGCCTTCCTCTGCAACTCGGGGGCCGAAGCGGTGGAGGCCGCCATCAAGTTCGCCCGTTACAGCACCGGCCGGGCGGGGATCGTCGCCACCATGCGTGGCTTTCACGGCCGCACCCTCGGCGCCCTCTCCGCCACCTGGGAGCGCAAGTATCGAGAGCCTTTCGCGCCCCTCGTGCCCGGCTTTGGCCACGTGCCCTACGACAACCTGGAAAAGCTGGCCCAGGCGGTGAGCGCCGAGACGGCAGCCGTGCTGGTGGAGGCGGTGCAGGGCGAGGGCGGCGTACGCCCGGCGAGCGCGGGTTACCTGGCGGGCGCGCAGGAAATCTGCCGCCGGCACGGCGCCCTGCTCATCGTCGACGAAGTGCAGACCGGCTTGGGCCGCACGGGGCGCTTTTTCGCCTGCGAGCACCACGGCATCGCCCCCGACCTCCTCTGCCTGGGCAAGGGCATCGCCGGCGGCGTGCCCATGGGCGCCGTCCTCCTCGGGCCACAGGTGCCCGAGCTGCCCAACGGCGTGCATGGCTCCACCTTTGGCGGCAACCCCCTGGCTTGCGCCGCCGCCCTGGCCGCGATAGACTATGTCCGGAAGGAGGACCTGCCCGGCCGCGCCGCTCGCCTGGGCAATTGGCTGCTGGGCGAGCTGAGGGCCATCGAGAGCCGGCGAATCCGCGAGGTGCGCGGGCTGGGCCTGATGGTGGGCATCGAGCTGCGCGAAAAGGTGCAGCCCTACCTCCTGGCCCTGCAGGATCGGGGCATCCTCGCCCTGCCCGCCGGCCCCACCGTCCTACGCCTTCTGCCGCCCCTGGTCATCGAGCAGGGGGACCTGGGAGAGGTTGTGGCGAGCATCAGGGACGTGTTGGAGGGCTGAGGAAAGCAAGGAACCAGGGAGATGACCGATCACGGAAGCGACATTCGCCTCCTACACCGCATGGTCGGGATCCCCAGCCTTTCGGGGCAGGAGGAAGAGCTGGCGGGATTCCTGGTGCGCGAGATGGCCGCGCGCGGCTTTCGAGCCTATGTGGACGAGGCCGGCAACGCCATCGGCGAACTGGGAGACGGTCCGCAGGAGATTCTGCTCCTGGGGCACATGGACACGGTGCCGGGCGCCGTCCCGGTGCAGGTGCAGGGGGGGGAGCTCTGGGGCCGCGGCGCGGTAGACGCCAAAGGCCCGCTGGCCGCCTTTATCGCCGCCGTCACCCGCACCGGCCCGCTGCCGGGCAAGCGGTTCGTCGTCGCGGGCGCCGTGGAGGAGGAAGCCGCCACATCCAAGGGTGCACGCCATATCCTATCTCAGCGCCGGCCCAGCATGGTCATCATCGGCGAGCCCAGCGGCTGGGAGCGTATCACCCTGGGCTACAAGGGGCGGCTGCTGGCCGAGTTCCATGTGAAGCAGCCCATGGGCCATACTGCCGGGCCGGAGGCGGGGCCCTGTGAGCGCGCCGTCGCCTTCTGGGGGGCGGTGCGCGGGTATGCCGCCGAGTACAACCGGGGCCGCGAGCGACGATTCGAGACCCTGGACCCGTCGCTGCGCCGCATGCACTCGACAAGCGACGGGTTACACGACGAGGCGCAGGTCACCGTGGCCCTGCGCATCCCCCTGGGCCTGGAGCCGGCGGCCCTGCAGCAGGCCCTCACCGCCCTGGCCGGCCCCGAGGCGAACCTGCGCTTCTACGGCGCCGAGGTCGCCTACCGCGCCCCCAAGAACACGCGCCTGGTCGCCGCCCTCCTCACCGCCATCCGCGCGGCCGGCGGCCGGCCCGCCTTTTCCTACAAGACGGGCACCAGCGACATGAACGTCGTCGCACCCGTGTGGAGCTGCCCCATCGCCGCCTACGGCCCCGGCGATTCCACCCTCGACCACACCCCCGAGGAGCGGCTAAGCCTGGAGGAGTACGAGCGGGCCATCACCATCTTGGCCGAGGCGCTGCGGGCGCTCTAGCACAGGAATCGCCCACTTGTTGCGCAAAGCATCAACCGGCGCTATAATGATTGTACCGATCTGGCTCGGAGAACAACTCGATGCGACAGGAGTGACAATGATCAGAGAACGCATTGAGATCAACCCGGCTGTCATGCTGGGCAAACCGGTGATCCGCGGGACGCGCATCCCGGTAGAGATCATCCTGCGCAAGCTAAGCGAAGGTGCTACCGAGGTCGATCTCCTCGACGCTTACCCGCGTCTGGAGCCGGCCGATATCAAGGCAGCTTTGGCTTACGCGGCCGACTCGGTCGCCCACGAGATCATACTGTCACAGACAGCTTGATGGACGCATTGGGCTTGCGCTTCCTTGCCGACGAGAGTTGCGACTTTGCCGCCGTGCGCGCCCTGCGCGCGGAGGGCTACGACGTGCTTGCCGTGAGCGAGGTGATGACCCGCTCAATAGACCGCGAGCTTATCGAGCAGGCTGGGCGAGAGCAGCGCATCCTTCTGACGGAAGACAAGGATTTCGGCTGGTTGGTCTTCGCCAGTCATGCCGACTCTCCTGGTGTCATCCTGTTGCGCTTTCCCGGCAACGCACGCCAAACGCTGGCCAAGGCTGTAGTGCGACTTGTACAGGAACAGGGCGACAAGCTCACGGGCGCCTTTGTCGTTGTGGAGCCGGGACAGACTCGCATCAGTCGCAAACTCGGTGCCCAGCCTCGTACACCTTGAGATTCGCCTGAAATAGCACGAGATAGCCGCGCTAGCTCAGCCACAAACAGCTTTGGGTCAGCAACCGTCAGGCCCCACCCCCTGCCAGCGCTTCCACAGATCCGTCACACCGCTTTCCCTGATGAGCAACTCCAGGTTCTCTCTGGCAGTAACTCAATGCTGACCACGTTCCCCAAAGAGCCCCGTTCGGATCTCTAACGCCCCCATGCAGGAGCCTTGCGAAAGCTCCAGGACTCGCAGACCTGTGAGCAACCGGCTGAGCCAGGGAGTCCCCCAGCGGAACGAGTCCTGGAGCTTTCGCAAGGGTGGGCTTGGCTCGGCATGAGTGGAAGACAAGGGTAGACTCGGGCCTGAATACACCGACGATCCTGCGATGCGCTTTGCCTGCGGCGCGCACGTTTCCCGCCGACATGGTATAATAGGGGTGCGTCCACACCGCTATTGGTTTTGGCATCTGTGGAGGTTCCCCAATGAGTTTCCCGCGCCGCTCCGGCGTCTTGTTGCATCCCACGTCGCTCCCAGGTCGTTTCGGCATCGGCGACCTCGGGCCGTCTGCCTATTGGTTCGTCGACACGCTGGCCGCCGCCGGCCAGTCCTATTGGCAGGTCCTGCCCCTCAGCCCAACCGGCTATGCCGACTCTCCCTACCAGGGCCTTTCCGCCTTTGCCGGCAACCCGATGCTCATCAGCCCGGAAAAGCTGGTGGAGATGGGCCTGCTGGCCCCGGCGGACGTGGAGGATGTGCCACCCTTCCCCGCCGACCGGGTCGACTATGGCCCGGTGATCCGCTACAAAGCGGCCCTGCTGGAGCGAGCCATAGCCACGTTCCTCCGGCAGGCCCGCCCGGAGCAGCGCACGTCCTTTGAGCGCTTTTGCCGTGAGCAGGCCGCCTGGCTCGACGACTTGGCCCTGTTCATGGCGCTGAAAGAGGCCCACGACCTGGCTCCCTGGTACGAGTGGGAGTGGGAGGCGGCCTCGCGGCAACCGGCGGCGCTGGCCCATTGGCGCGAGGTGTTGGCGGAAAAGATCGAGAGCCAAAAGTGCCGCCAGTGGCTTTTCTTTGAGCAGTGGCTGGCCCTCAAGCACTATGCCAACGAACGCGGCATCCGCCTCATCGGCGACATCCCCATCTTTGTCGCCCGCGACTCGGCGGATGTGTGGGCCAACCCGCACCTCTTCCATTTCGACCGGAATCTCCAGCCCACCGTCGTCTCGGGCGTTCCCCCCGACTATTTCAGCGACACCGGCCAGCTCTGGGGCCACCCCCTCTACCGCTGGGATGTCATGGCCGAGCGCGGTTACGCCTGGTGGATCTCGCGCTTCCGCGCCGCCTTTACCCTGGCCGACGTGGTGCGTATCGACCATTTCCGCGGCTTTTACAACTATTGGGAGGTGCCTGCCGGCGAAGAGACGGCCATCAACGGCCATTGGGTCTACGGCCCGGGCGCCGGCCTCTTTCGCGCCGTGACCGATGCCCTGGGCCAGGTGGCCATCATCGCCGAGGACCTGGGCGATTTCGACCTCCCGTCGCGGGCCGGGCTCGACGCCCTGCAGGAGGAATTCGGCTTCCCCGGTATGAAGGTGCTCCAGTTCGCCTTTGGCGGCAACCCCGCCGATCCCTTCCTGCCGCACAACTATCGCCGCGAGTGCGTCGTCTACACCGGCACCCACGACAACGACACCACCCTCGGCTGGTACCAGGTCACTTCGACGGAGGCCGAGCGCGACTATGCCCGCCGCTACCTGGCGCGCGACGGCTCCGATATCGCCTGGGACCTCATTCGCCTGGCCTGGGCCTCGGTGGCCGACACGGCCATAACCCCCGTGCAGGACCTCCTCAGCCTGGGGCACGAACACCGCCTGAACACCCCAGGCACCTACGGCGCCCCTAATTGGTGCTGGCGCCTGCAGCCGGGCTGGCTGCACGAGGGAATCGTTGCTCGCCTGCGCGAACTCACGGCCATCTATGGGCGCTTGCCCACGTAGGCGATGCGCGCCGAACCGCAACTATATGCGATGCAGAGTCGTAATGGATATGGGGCTCAACAAAGGGAGGGTATCCATGGACAAGAAACCGGTCTCTGGCATCGTGGGCGCGCTGTTGCTCATCCTGGCCGGCATCGTGGCGCTGGCCGTCCAGCTCGTGCCCGGTTGGCAGGTCTGGATCTCGGGTGAGCGGGGCTGGCCGCTGACCATCGTCGTTGCAGGGCTGCTTCTGCTGGTCGCTGGGCTGGCCACCCGCACTCCGGGGATGGCCGTCCCGGCCTGCATTGCCGGCGGCATCGGCGGCATCCTCTACTGGCAAAACGCCACGGGCGACTGGGCAAGCTGGGCCTACGTTTGGGCGCTGATTCCGGGGTTCGCCGGCGTCGGTGTCATCCTCTGTGGGCTCATCCAGCGGCGGGGGAAGCAAGTCGTCGACGGTGCGTGGACGGTCTTGGTCAGCCTGCTGCTCTACACGGCCCTTGCCTCGTTCCTGGGCGGGGTCAGCGTTCTCGGCCCCTACTGGCCGGTACTGATCATCATTCTGGGCCTTGCACTGCTCGTGCGGCGCATCGCCTTTGCCCGATAGGAGGGCAGCGGCCCCTCGAGCCTTTGCTCGGCATCTTTTCAACGCGAGGTTGCGCATTCATGAGCCAGTCTCTGCCCGCTCTTTCGTTGGGCGAACAGGTAGGCCAGGTGATCCTAGCCGTCTGGCAGGGCGACTGGGAGCGCCTCGCCCCGCTGGTGGCCCAGGGCCAGGTTGGGGGCGTGCTCTTCCCGGCAGGGGCAACGCCCGCGGCGGGCGGCTTGGCCACGCTGCTGAACCGCCTGCAGCGCCTGAGCAGCTATCCCCTTCTCTGCGCTGCCGACCTGGCCGGCCCCGGGCTGTGGAATCCCACAGGCCCCGCTCTGGGCGCCGCGCAAATGCCCAAGTTCAGCCACAGGGCAGGCCGGGCCGCCGGCGAGTTGGCACGCGCCCAGGGCATCCACCTCCTGCTCGGCCCTACTTTCGACGTGCCCCGTACCCCGGCCCGCAGCCAGGGCGCCGCGTGTGCCCTCTCCGGCAACCCATCCCTGGCGGGCACCCTGGCCGCAGCCTTTGTAGCCGGCTGCTGGGATAGCGGCACTGCCGCAGTCGGGCGCCACTTCCCGGGCCGTGGGGCTGCCGTCTACGACGTGGCCCGCAGGCTGCCCATCCTGCCGCAGAGCCGCCAGACGCTGGAAAAGATCGACCTCGTGCCCTACATCGAGGCGCAACACGCGGGCCTCGCAGCCATCATGAGCGGGCACCTACACGTAACGGCGGTGGATAACCTGCCCAATCGCCTGGCTACCCACTCTTCCTTCGTAGTCGAGGGGCTCTTGCGCGGCACCCTGGGCTTTGACGGCCTGCTGCTCAGCGACCGGCTCGAGGACCCCGAGGTCGCACAGCACTACAATTCCGGCCAGGCTGCGGTCTTGGCCTTTGCCGCTGGGCACGACATGCTGACCACCACTGAGCCCGAGGCGGTCTACCGCACTATCTATGAAGTGGTGCTGCACGGCGACGTCCCCAATACGCGGCTGGATGAGGCGGTGCGCCGCGTATGGGCGCTGAAGGAGAGGCTGGGCCTGATCGAAAGGCGTTATGTAGAGCCCAATGCGCCCCAGACCGCGGGGGTGCGAGATCTGACCTGCGCGCTGGCCCAGGCATCTCTGGTCGCCGTGCGCCAGAGCCCGGAGCTGGTCCTGGGGCGCAAAGCCTGCCTGCTCACCAACGCCGTCCGGCGCAGCGACAAGAGCGCCATAGACGGCAACCTGAAGCGCCTGGCCGCGCGCTACCTGGGCGCCGCGCCCTTCTACGCACTGGACGCCCACCCCTCGCCCGAGCAGATCGACGCCCTGCTGGCTGCCGCCGGCTCGGTCGATGTGGTGCTCATCTTTCTGTCTTTGCCCTCTGATGAGGCAGCGGGGGCATCTGTGGAGGCGCTGGTGGCCATGGCTCAGGCCATCAAGCGCATGGGGCCGGCGGTGGGGGTCGTCGTGCTGGGCGACGCGCAAGCGTTGGCCCGCTTCCCCGCGGCCGACCTCCTGCTCTATCTGCCCGGGGATGGGCCGGAGTACCTCGAGGCCGCCTTCGCCCACCTGCTCGGGCGGGCCGGTGCACCCGGCCGCCTGCCGACGCCCGTGCCTGGGCTGGAGCAGCCTGCCGGCAAGCTATAGCTCTACCAGGGGTATGGGCGTAAAGATGAGCACAAAGACGACCAGCATGGCCACGGCCAGCACCAGCCGCCTGCGGTCGAGCCGGGTGATATCGTCCAGTGGAGTGGCAAAGCTGCGCCCGAGGAAGAAGAGCAGCGCCGACCACAGCAGCCACCCCGGCCACACCAGCCCCATGAGCAGCAAGCTCACGATGATGGCCAGAGTCAGGTGCCGGGCGCGCTCGCCGATAAGCGCATAGGCCACGTGCCCGCCGTCGAGCTGACCCGCCGGGATCAGGTTGAGGCCCGTCACGAACAGGCCGGCCCAGGCGGCAAAGGCCACCGGATGCAGGTAGACGTCGACCCCGCCGCCCGGCAGCCAGCGCCCGAAGACGAGGAACTTGGCCGCCGCATAGAGCAGCGAGTTGCCCTCCTGCACGGCGCCCTGGCCGGTCAGGATGGGACCGAGGTCTGAGAGCTTGAGCCCCACAAACAAGAGCGGCAGCGCCAGCGCCAACCCGGCCAGCGGCCCGGCGACGGCGATGGCCAGCAGCACACGCCGGTTCGTCGGCGGCGCCTTCAGGCGGATAAAGGCACCCATCGTGCCGAAGGGGCTAAGGAAGGGCATGGGGATGAAATAGGGCAAGCTGAGGGGCACGCCGAAATGCCGGCCGACGAAAAAGTGCCCCAGTTCGTGAGCGGTGAGGATGGCCAGCAGGCTGGCCATAAACTGCCCACCGGCCAGCAGGTTCGCCGCGAGGCCCTGATAGGGGTTCCAGTTCGTCACAACCATCGAGGCGGCTGTGAGGAGAAAGAGCAGCACGCCGAGGCCGTTACGAGAGCCGTTGACCTGCAGCAGGCCGGGCACAGCCAGTATGATGTCGTCCTCTCCCCGGCGACGGAAGAGGAGTGTGTAACCCAGCGGCTGCAGACGCTTGGCCGCCGGCGCGTAGGCCTCTTCTGCCGGGCGCAGGAGCCGCCCACGCAACTGCAACGCCCCGCCTTTACTGATCGTCACGTCGTGCAGCTCAAACAGGTCGCTCAAGGCCGCGCGAACGCGGAGAAAGACATCAGCGCCCACGGGCTCGCCGCTTGTACTCAATCGCCACTCCTACTCGTCAGCCCCGCGGGGCCTCCCAGGCTTCGACCAGGAGCGTATAGTCGCCCTCGGCCTCTACCTGCAAGCAATAGGTGCCGTTGCCCTGGGGTAGGGTAGCCACCTCGCCGTGACCCGAACCTGAGGCCCAGACCCGAGCGAACAGCCGCCCATCCCGCTGCTCATAGATGTGCACTTGAACCGTGCGGTCGGCGGGCAGCGCGCGGATGCGCCAGGGGCCGGGCACGGTGATCTGTTGCCCCTCCTGGCAGAGGTCGCGTGCGCCCTCGGCCTCCAGCGTATAGAGCACCTGCCAATGGCTCTCTACCGTAGGCGTCGGCTGGGGCGTCCCCAGCCCCTGCACAGGTCCGGATGACTGTGCTCGCCGCCCCGGAATCTGCCAGAGCGCAAACAGGAACAGGACACCCAGCGCCAGGTAGAACAGATTCCGGCGGGTGGCTTTCTGCATGGCATTCCCTCTTGAACGGTGCGAATCGGGTAGGGATGAAGCGTGTCTCGATTATACAACGGGGGTTGGGGGGCGTCAAAGAACAATGCAGCGGCAGTTGACAGCTTGGCCGACGGCGTGTTAAAATGGCCCAGTACTTGGCAACTCTGCAGAAATGCCGCAAGGGGGCAGGCAGACCAGCAGAACCGCCCCAATCCGACCCCGGCACGCTGCTGGCAGGAGGTTTCACGCCTTGATCGAAGCCATTTCTAACCTGGCCTCCGCCTTTGGCCTCTCGACCTCAGCGGGGCTAAACGCCTACCTGCCCGTGCTGGTTGTGGCGCTCACGGCGCGCTACACCTCACTTATCCGCCTCAACCCGCCCTTTGACGCGCTGACCAGCGGCTGGGTCATCCTCGCCCTGATCGTACTGCTGGCCGTTGAAGAGGTGGCAGACAAGGTCGCCGTGGTCGACTCGATCAACGACGTCATCCAGACGGTCATCCGCCCGGTGGCGGGGGCCATCCTCTTTGCCGCCGCCAGCAACGCCATCAGCGAAATACACCCCATCCTGGCCATGGTCTGCGGTGTCATCGTAGCCGGTAGCGTTCACGTCATCAAGGCGACCGCCAGGCCCATCGTCACGGCAACTACCGGCGGCACCGTGAACCCCGTGATCAGCGTAGCGGAGGACGTGACAGCCACCGTCATGTCGGTTCTGGCGCTGGCCCTGCCCATCTTTCTGGCCATCATCCTGCTCCTGCTGCTCCTCCTCGCGTTCATCCTCTGGCGCCAGAGGCGCAACGCCCGCAAAGCCGCCCTGCAGCGCTAGAGCCTGCTCCTCTCGCTAGAGCTACCTCTTGCGGTTGGCACGATCTGTGCTCCCCAATGGCCAGGTTGAAGCGCGGCCTGTTGGAGCCATGCCCTCGGCAGGCTGTCAGAGGAGGTATGGCCATGCACTGCATTGCGGTGAACCTGAACGTGCCGGATATCGATGCTGCAGTCGCCTTTTATCGCGATACCCTCGGCTTTAGCGAGGGGCTGCACATCCCCGATATTGACGGCCGCCCCCGCTATGCTACCGTGTGGAACGGCGAGGCCACCATCATGTTCAACCGCATCGACAGCGTACCGCCGGAGCGACGCCCCCACCTCGGGGCTGGGGTGACCCTCTACATCGATATCGGCGACAGCGACGTCGATAGCTATCACCGCGAGTTGAGCGCCCGAGGTGTGCGCGTGGTCAAGCCGCTTCAGGACGAATACTGGGGCGCGCGCGACTTTACCATCGCCGACCTCAACGGTTACCACATCACCTTCGCCCGGCAGATACGGGAACTGACCCCCGACGAGATGATCGCCAATCTACGGTTGGCCGAAGGAGTCTAGCGCTGCGCCAAAAGTTCTGATGAGTAACATGGCTCGCATGGAGCGAGCCGCACCCATCAGAATCTCTGCGGTGCACTATTAGGCGGGCAGCACCTCGTCGCGCCACATGCGCCCGCGCTCGTCGTTGAGGGCCTCGCGGAGCAACTCGCGAGACCGGGCGTTGGCCTGCTCATCGCGGAGGTATTCGCGCAAGAGCGGGATGGCCTCGCGGTCCTTGATGGCCAGGAGCGCCTCCCAGGCAACCACCTGCACCGCCTCCTCGGCCTCTACATCTGCAGAGCGGTAGTGCAGCAGCCCGGCCACAACCGGGAATGCCTGCGGGCAGCGCGCCGTCACCAGCACCCATTGGCCAACGATGATCAGGTACGGTGCCGGCAGCGACGGTGCGCTGAGCAGGTAGTGGTAATAGTCGCAGGCACGATCGGGCATGTTCGCGGCCAGCCTCCCTGCGATCCAGCGCGTATCCTCTGGGCAGTCCGCCATCGCCTCCGTCAACGCGAACAGCGACTGGCCGGAGGGTACAGACCCCAAGAGTTCCAGCGCCGTGCGCAACGGATAGTCGCCGCAGCGCAGGGCTTCGTCGTGGTAGAGCCTCATCAGGTGGGGAAGAGCCGCCGCGCCGGCGCGCCGCAGCTCCTCCACCGCCTCCTCCGCCGGATGCTCGGCATCGGCCTGCCTCAATGCCTCCATTGAGCGATCCAGGGAGCGGTCTCGGGCCTGCCAGTCCTGCTCGATCCGCTCGGGAAGCTCCATCAGGGCGAACAGCAGGGATCGACGCATAGTCTCAACCAGGATGCCGATAGCCTCCGGTTCCGTCCTGGGGTCATTGAGCGCCATCCTCACCGCATCCGCCTGGGCGGCGGCGATTGTCTCCGGCTGCCGCTTGGCCAAGACGCGTGCGCGCCGGCCCACCTCGCGCCGCATCCTGGAGGTGAGATACCGCCGCAGCGCATCGGCGACCATATGCCACACGTCCACATCCTCCAGGGACGGCCCAAAGGCGCGCTCGAGCGCTGTGCCTTCCTCCTGCCACATCCGGGTATAGCGGTCGTAAAAGCCGTAGACGATATAGTCGTAGGGGTCGAGCTGCCAGCCAAGATCGGCGAACTCGCGCTCGCTTACCAACTCGCCACTTGTGACCAGCAGATAGTGAAAGCGGTCCAGACCATCGCGGGCGCGCTCCTCGCCCAGGGCAGCAACCAATTCGTCGTACCCGGCCACGAGGTCGGCATAATCGACGAGATTGGAGAGCTTTTCCTCGGGCTCGAGAACCGCAGGTTCCGACCGGCGCCCTGCAGGGAACGGAAGTATCTTGGCCTTCCTCTCTGGCATGGGGTAGCCTCTCCTTTGCGAACTCAGATGCCCTCCAGCATCACCGTCTGCTGCAGATGGCGCGGCCGGTCGGGGTCAGCACCCCGCAAGAGGGCATGGTGATAGGCGACGAGCTGCAATGGGAGCATATAGAGCGCCCCCCGCGCCAACTCGGGCAGGCCGGAGGCGAGCGGAACGACATACGAGTCCGCCTCCGCCTCGGGAAGGCTCTCGCCGATAACCAGGGTCTGGCCGCCCAGCTCGCGCACGTCGGCCAGCAACGCCCGCTCGGCCTCGGCTTCCGTATCCGAGAGCAAGCTCACAATCAGAGAGCTATCGTCGACCAGCGAGATGGGCCCATGACGAAACTCGGGCGCCTGGTAGGCCTCCGACCAGCTCAGCGCCATTTCCTTGAGCTTGAGCATGCCCTCACAGGCCAGGCCATAGTAGGGGCCGGAGCCCAGGTAAAAGACCCGCTCCCAGCCCACGCCGCCGGCCTCCGCCGCGATAGGGGCCACTTCGCCCAGCAGCCGCCGCCCCTGTGCCGGCAATTGCTCAAGGGCCGCCAGGAAGGCGCCGTCATCGGCCACGACCCCTGCGATGTACTGGGCCGCCAGATACAGGCTGGTGAAGGAGCGCGTCTGCGGCACGCTCTGCTCTCGCGCTTCGGGGAGCACGATGGCCACGTCGCAATCATGCGCCAACTGGCTGTCCGCATCACAGGTGAGCGCGATCACCGGCAAGCCCCGTTCGCGGTGCCGCTGTACCGCACGCAGGGTTTCCGTGGTCCATCCCGAGCGGGATATGGCAAAGAGGAGTATCTGCTGCAGAGGGTTATCGGGGTAGATGCCGGCCGGAAAAAAGACGGCCTCCGAAGCCGGAAAGGCGTGCGCGCGCTGGCCAGTGAGCTGCTGATGCAGATTGGCTGCGGCCAACGCCAAATAGTGCGTCGAACCGCAGCCGGTAAAGTAGACGGCATCCCAGCACTGCGAGAACAGAATGCCGTTCAGCTCCTCGCGGCGATCGAGCAGCCGCTGCCAGGTGGTCGTCCAGACCTCGGGCTGACTGAGTATCTCCTGCAGAACCAGCGATTCGTCAGCCACGCTGCAACCTCCTAACGGATGCGAGTTCCCGATGGTTGTTGCGGCCATTCGCACGGGCCGCGCCAATGGTGCTCCGCCAAAGGGGTCCCAGGGGTCTATTCGCCCGCACGCCATTAGGCGTAGCGGGCTACTCTCAGGTTACATGAAGGGCAGGGGGCCGTCAAGCCCGGAGCGGTTCTTGGCCCGGAAGGGGCATCCCCGCGCTATTCCGCATCCGTCGGCCCCGGCGTGGCCCCAGCCGCCTCGCTGGGCCGGCTTGTGTAGAAGGCAATGGCCAGGCCCACAGCAAAGCAGACCAGCGACACGGCCAGGTTCTGAAGGTTCAGCTCGCGCGGCCACAGGCCGATAACCGAGCCGCCCACCAGGCCGAGCACGATATAGTAGGTCAGGGAGGGCCGGCGCTTGATGGCGATATCCACCAGCTTGGAAAACCCGACAATCCCCACCAGCGAACCGATGATCGTCGGGATCAGAATCTGCCACTCGATGGTGAGCCGGCTGAGGCCGTCGAGAGCTTCCATGATCGGCTTGTAGGTGCCGGCCAGCAAAAAGATGTAAGAGCCGTCCAGGCCGGGCGTCACACTGGCCGCGCCGGCGATAGTGCTGGTAGTGAGATTGTAGGCGAAATTGTTCGCCGTGGCCACATTCGGGCCCAGGAGTGCATTCAGGCGCCCCTCCTGCAAGCCTCGCAACAGGGCAACAAAAGCCAGCCCCACGACCAGCGCAAGCCCTCTACCCCAGGTGAAGCGCATATCGCTGTGCATCCTGAGGATGCTGGGTATGCAGCCCAGCAAGAGCCCCAGGAAGAGAAGCATCGTAGGGGCCGGATAGCTCTCCATCAACTGGCTGACGAGCTTGGCAAAGGCCAACACAGCAACTACAGTGCCGACGCCGAGGGCCGCGAGGAAAGGCACGTACACCCGCCAGCGATCCAGCCGCACAAAGACGTTGCCCACAGCCTCAACGAACGGCTGATAGATGCCCAGGATGATCAGGACCAGGGCGCCGCCAAGCCCCGGCACCACATGCGTCAGCCCATAGGCCATACCCTTGAGCACCAGGACCAGATACTTTATCATAATCAGCAGCTCTCTCTCCACATTCTGCGATCCGGGCCACTGTATACCGAACATGGCCAAGACGGACAGGCGACTGCGTGGGACGCCAGTGCTTCAGACCGGTTCTGACGATATGGTCCGCCGCAAACGGCCCGGCATGCCGGCGCAAGACCGGCCAACGCAGCTCTATGCCCGGCCTCACATCAATGGGGGCGATTATATGTCAGGGCTGCTCAGGCGGCAAACTCGGTTCCCGCACGGAGCCGGCGGCTCTTGCGGGCTGATATGGGCCGCAAGAGGCAGGGCAGAGGAAAAGGCGCACCCCTCCCTGGCCTCTTTCTCAACTGGTGTTGACAGGCCCGCCAGGGCTTTGTATCATGGTAGCGTCGTAATAGGAGCGATGGCCGATCAACTCGGAAAAGAGGTAGAGGTGGAACCACTGGACCTCCTGGTGTTGGGCGATGTCAATGTGGACCTGATCGTGCGCGCCGAGAACCCGGCGCCGGTATTTGGTCAGGAGATCCTGGTAGACGACCTGCTCCTGACCGTGGGTGGCTCCGCCAGCATCTTTGCTTGCCAGGCAGCCAGGCTCGGCTTGAGCACGGCCCTGGCCGGAATCGTGGGCGAAGACGAATTCGGCGCTTTTATGATCCAGGCCCTGGGTGCCTGCGGCGTAGACACGCAGTACATCCGCCGCACCGGCCAGGCCAAGACCGGCGCCACGATCAGCCTGAGCGCCCCGCACGACCGTGCACTGGTAACCTATCCGGGCACCATTGCCATGCTCGATAGCAGCATGGTCGAGCGGCAGCGCCTACACAGAGTGCGTCACGTCCACAGCGCCAGCTACTTCCTGCTGCCCAGGCTGGCACCCGGCCTGCCGGCGATCCTGGCGGAGGCTCGCCGCGCCGGTGCCACTGTGTCTTTGGATACAGGATGGGACCCGGCCAACACCTGGGGCCAGGGGCTCGAGGAGGCGTTGGCTCAGGTAGACATCTTTATGCCCAACGAGGTCGAGGCGCTCAGCATCACGGGCAAAGGAACAATCGAAGAGGCGCTCGACGAACTCGCCGCGCGCATCCCGGTTGTGGTGATCAAGCTGGGGGCGGATGGCGCCATCGCCCGGCGCGGCCAAGAGACGGTGCGCATTCCCACCATCCCGGTCGAGGTCAGCGACACAACCGGCGCCGGAGACAGCTTTGACGCCGGCTTTGTCTACGGCTACCTGCAGGGGCTGGCGCTGGCCGAGTGCGTAGAGATGGGCATTATCTGCGGTGGCCTGTCTACGCGCGCCGCCGGCGGAACCGGTTCGCAGCCCACACTGGCCGAGGCCAAGGCCATGTGGCGCCTGGGGCGGGCCTGAGCCGCTGTCGCCAGAAGTGGACTTGTCTGCTCCGAAAGCCGGTGCTATAATCCGCGCCCCAAGCCCAACAAGATGCGCCGGCCCCTCAGGGCCGGTCTGCAGAGGGGGTGAGCAGCCCGGGTGCCTCGGCGCTCAGGAACTCGAGCAGCCCCTGAGCGATGGCCTGGGCTATCAAGTCCTGTTGGGCCGTCAGCAGGGTACGGTCGCCGCCCATGAACCCCAGCTCGACAATCGCGGCGGGCGTGCCCGGGGCTATTTTGTAGAACGCATGGTAGTGGATCATATCGGCGGTAATCGTGTTGCTGTGGAACGCCAAGCCCGTGACCGCCGCATAGTTGCGCGTGAGGCAATCAACCAGCCGTGCTGAAGCGTCGCCCGTGAACCCATTGCTGCGGCCGGCAATCTTGAACCCGGAAAGCTCCGGCACGCAAGAATCGGCATGTAGAGAAACCAGCGCCAGACCACGGTAGCCGTCCAAGCTATCCGCAAACTCGCCCAGCACTTCAGCCTTGTAGCCCTGGCGCTCGAGTTCCGCCGCCACCCTCTGGGCCACGGGAAGGGTGATATCCACCTCACGGAGGCCATCGCTGCACGTGGCGCCCGAGTCGTTCTGCCAGTGGCCGGCGATGATGCCCACCGTGCGCGACCGGGACGTGGGAAACGGAGGGAAGAGCCGCCACCAGAGCGCTATACCCAGGACAAGCAGCAGGGCCAACGCCAGACAACTGCAGCCTCGCCGGCGCTGTGGTGTGCGCCGGCGAGGGCTTGAACGGCTGAACTCCATACGATGTGCTGATCTGGACGGCATCGGTCACATCCGCTTCTATGAGTGTGTGTTGATTGGCGCAATCATACTAGTCCGAAGCGCAAGTCTCGTCAAAGCTGTGAATTGAGCGCTTTTAGGTGAAGGGATGCATCAGACAACAGGCGAACTGACAATCCGAGCCGCCAACCGCACCGACCGGTTGGCCATTTGCACACTGTTGCAGCAGGCCTGGCACTCTGCGGGAGGGGTGCGCTGGGAACAGATCGATGCGATAGAATTGGGATGCGGGGCACTGCTCACCTGCCGCGATGGGCGTGCTATCGGCTTTGTCCTGCTCGATCTGCGGGCGCTGCCCGTAGCTCGTTTGAGCGCGGTGGCCATCGCCGATGGCGAGCAGGTTGAGGGCGTCTGGGGGGAACTCTGGCCCGCCGCCGAGGGGTACCTGCACGAGCGGGGCGCCGAGATAGCCTACTATGTGGGTGAGGCGCCCTGGCTGCTGGATCTGCTCCAGCAACAGGGCTTTGCCCAGGTCAATACCCTCGTTACCTACGAAAAGACGCCGGGCGGCTCGATGCTGGCCGGCAACCACAGTGTGCGCATCCGACCCGCTCGACTGGAGGATGTGTCGCAGGTAGAGGCGATCGACGCCGTATCCTTCCCAGTCGTGTGGCGCTACACGCGCCCCATGATCGAGAACACCCTCAAGTCCGGCGCCCGCCTGGTCGTCGCCGAGCTGGACCGCCGCCCCGTCGGCTACGAGTTGAGCACGCTGGATGGGAACAGCGCCCAGATCGTTCGCCTGGCTGTGCTGCCGGAGTACCGGCAGCAGGCCATCGGCTCGCGGCTCATGGCCGAGGCGCTCAGCGCCATTGCGCGTTGTCGCATTCGCCGCGTCTCGCTCAGCACTCAGAGCGACAACCTGCCCGCACAAAAGCTCTACAACAAGTTCGGCTTCCGGCACACTGGCGACGAACTGCCCGTGCTCGAGAAGAGGCTCGCCCGCTAACGGAGGTTGGTTGCCTTCGTGCCCTGGTAGCGGTACCGATTGGTTCAACTGAGGAGGCATCCATGAGTCCGGGTGTTCGTCTGGGCCTGGCGTTGGGCGGCGGCGGCGCGCGCGGGGGCGCTCACATCGGGCTGCTCAAGGTGCTGGACCGCGCAGGGATCCCAGTCGGCCCCATCGCCGGCACGAGTGCCGGGGGGATTGTGGGCGGCCTGTACGCCGCAGGCATGTCGGGCCTCCAGATCGAGCGCCTGCTGATGAGCATTGACCCTACGGGCATCCTTGAGCCCGATCTGAGCGGCTGGGCATTCCTGAGCGCCGAGCGCTTTATCCAAATCATCCGCCGTCGCCTGCACGATGTGCGCATCGAAGACATGCCGCACCCATTCGCCGCCGTGGCCGTCAATCTGCAGACGTCCGAAGAGGTCCTCTTGGCCTCGGGGCCGCTGGCGCAGGCCATCCAGGCCACCATTGCCTTCCCCGGCGTCCTCTGCCCCGTGCAGCGTGAGGAGTGCCTGCTGGTCGATGGGGGATTGTTGAACAATGTGCCGGTGAACGCCTGCCGCAAGCTGGGCGCCGATAGGGTGCTGGCTGTAGACGTGGGCATCCCGGCAGATTTTCCGTTGGAGGTCTCTTCCCTGAGCGTACCGCCCGGCCCCCTGCCACGCCTTTTGCAGCGAATGCTCGCCCTCACCCGGCACCGGCGTGCCATTCTGGCCATCAGCAAGTCCATAGCCATCCTCTCGGCCGAGTTCACAGCCCGGCGCCTGCAAGAGTACCCGCCGGACCTGCTGCTCCGGCCGGATCTGGGCGCCATGGCCGTGATGGAGCTGGAACGCCTGCCGGAGGCTATCGCGGCCGGCGAGCGCATGGCTGAGGCCAGGCTGGACGACATCTATCGCCTGGTGGAATCCGGGGCCTAGAGCGTCAAGTATTCGTGGCGGGCTGCAGACCTCAGGCCTGGCGGGTTTCGGAAACCCGCCAGGCCTGTAACCGGAAGCCTGCGGAAGCAGGCATAATCGGAGGCTCCCGCAGGCTCTACGCCCACCTGAACGCTTTCGCAGAGAGCCTATCCGAAAAGCCAGCGGGCCGGGCTCCCACGCCCGGCGAGCGTCCTGAGGGTGGCACCTCTTGGGCCAAAACCGGCGGGCCCCTCCGCTACGCTCCGGGCAAGGGTGGGAGCCGCCTCGGCTACTCTACGGATAGGCTCTAGGGCCGCATGCCGGGCTGTTCGTATGGGCCGACCTGCGGGTACGTGCCGCGCTGAATCTCCTGTCCGGTCTGTTGGATGCCACGGCCCGCCCTCTGCACTTCGCGGCCGGCCTGCTCCGCCCCTATCTGCACCTGCTGCCCCAGTTGCTGCGCGCGCTCGCCGATCCGCTCCATCATACGCGATGGTTGAGGCGCCGGCGTCTGATACCCTCCGGTGATAAAGCGAGCGGTCAACCAGGCCAGATCCAGCCCGGCGAGGCCCACCAGGCCATAGAT
>DAOUGZ010000207.1:0-5654 GCA_034428955.1 Anaerolineae bacterium
CGATCATCGACAACGGAGACCTGCGGGAGATGCACCTGGCAGACACCCATCCGTACGCGCCCATCCTTGCCGAGGTGCTACCGAGGCTATGGCAGTAAGTTGTTAACGTGCTCGATTAGATTCCTGGAATTTTTGCGCAAAAATAAGGTGCGAAAGCTCCAAGACCCGCCGGCTCGTAAGCAACCTGCTCTGCCAAACTGTGCGTCATTGGCAATCGACTTGGAGCTTTCGCAAGGTTGTGTGACCGTCCGGTATACCCCTATTTCACCTCGAACGTAGCTACGCTCTCTCGGCTCTCTTTGTAGCCGATGCGGATGGCCCGGGCGCGCACGGTGCTGCGGCCTGGGGGCAGGTGCAGGGGGCCGGTGTACAGCCGCCAGTGGGGCGCGCCGCCGGGCTCGAAGGTGTAGGCGATGGATGCGCCCTGGGTGGCACAGTGCAACTGCAAGAGCAGCGGCCCGCTGAAAATGCCCCCCTCCGGCGCGGCGTCGATACCCGGGTTCGCCTCGCAGATAGGGATAAAGACAGGTGGGGCCGTCTGCGGTTGCACGCCATCCGGATACCAGCGGCGGACCATCTCCGCCTCCGGCTCCTCGCCCAGGTCGCCGACCTCTTGCCGCCAGCCGTCGAGGGCCCGGCGCAGGCGCTCCAGTTCCCCCTGGTACGCCGGGTCGCCGGCCAGGTTGCGGATTTCAAAGGGGTCGGCCTGGGTGTCGTAGAGTTCCTCGATGGGGCGGCTTTCCTGGAACAGGAGCAACTGCGGCCCGGAGAGTTCGCCGGCCATGTACAGCCGCCACATCTCTTGCACGATGGGATGCCGGTTACGGTAGGGCACCCAGAGCAGGTAGGGCAGCTCGGGGTGGTAGTGGCGGATGTATTTGAAGCGGCGGTCGCGCGCGGCGCGGACCATGTCGTAGGCCTCGTCGTAGCGGTCGCGCGAGGCAAAGACGTATTCGCGCGGCGGCCCGGCCTCGGGGCCGAGGAAGGGACAGCCCTGCATGTGCGCCGGGATGGGCACGCCGGCCAGGGAGAGCACGGTCGGACCCAGGTCGACGGTGCTGACGAGTTGCTCCGAGACGCTCCCCGGCTCGAGGCCGCCCGGCCAGCGCACGATGAGGGGCACGTGGATGCCGGCATCGTAGGGCCAGCGTTTGCCGCGGGGCAGGGGGCCGTGGTCGCTCCAGTGGAAGACGATGGTGTTCTCCGCCAGGCCGTCTTCCTCGAGCTGGCGCAGCAGCTCGCCGAGGGTGCGGTCGTTCTCCTCGATGTGGGTGTACATGCGGGCCAGCGCCTCGCGCACCTTGGGCGTATCGGGGAAGTAGGGCGGCAGCACCATATCCTGCGGGTCAAAGGCGGGCTCGGGGCAATTCTCGGGCCACATGCCGCTCTCGTGGGTGCGTGTGGGGTTGAACACAGCGAAGAAGGGCTGGTCGGGGTCCGGGCGATGGCGCCAGTGGGCCTCGGTGCTCAGCTCATCCCAGGCGGTGAGGGGCGGGTCGAACTGGTAGTCCGTCTTGACGTTGTTGGTGCAATAGTAGCCCGCCGCCCGCAGATACTCGCTAAAGCACTTGGCATAGTGGGGGATGACCGCCGAGTAGGGCGTGGGCAGCTCGGGCGTGTAGGGGTTGGTGTGCGCCGTGCGCATGTGGTGCGTGCCGATGGAGATAGGGTACATGCCGGTGATCACCGCCGAGCGCGCCGGCGCGCAGACACCGGCTGTCGAGTAGGCGTTGGTCCAGCGGCAGCCCTCGGCGGCCAAGCGGTCCAGGTTGGGCGTCCGCGCTACCGGGTCGCCGTAGCAGCCGTAGGAAGGGTTGCAGTCCTCAAAGGAAATCCAGAGGATGTTGGGCCGATCGCTTGTGGGCATGGGTTTCTCCATTCTGTGGGGGCCAGGCCTGATGGGTTTCCGAACCCCGTCAGGCCCCATTTCATTGCAGTATGCCACGCACGGGCACGGAGCGCAACCCGCTCACCATCCGGCGACTGGGCAACTTGCGCAAATAGAACATCCGTGCTATAATCCGGTTATTGTTCCGCATCGTGTTCAGCCAACAGCCAGAAAGGAGCTACACCATGGGGAACCTGATTGCCTTCTGCGGCCTCGATTGCGCGAGCTGCGAGGCCTACATCGCCACTCAGGCCCACGACGAGGCGGCCAAGGAGCGCATTGCCGAGGAGTGGCGCAAGGAGTACGGCAACCCGGGGATTACGGCAGCCTATGTGACCTGCGACGGCTGCACGAACCTCGCGGGGCACCCAGGCGGCCACTGCGGCGAATGCGACATCCGCGCCTGCGGCATCGAACAAGGGGTGGCCAACTGCGCCCACTGTGCCGACTATGAGGGCTGTGCCAAGCTGGCGCGCTTTTTCGGCATGGTGCCCAGCGCCAAGGTCACGCTAGACGAGATCCGGCGGGAGCTGTAGCCCTGTGCCCTTGCGGCACAGGAACCTCACCTAACGCCGGGGCGACAACGGCGTCCGGGCCTATGCGGAGCGTAGGCCCGGATGTGTGCAGAGTGCGAGTTGGCTGCTGCCTGGCGGGGCGAGCCAGTTTCTGGCCCACCAGCTCAACCGGGCCGTCATTTGAGGAGTCACTTCCTGCCCCGGAGAATGCTGATTGTCCCCAGCATGAACGGCAGTTTGAGCGCCCGGGGGATGAACTCGGCCTCGCTCGTGTTCACGAGTTCGACGCTATCGATACCCCAACTTTTGATCGTCTCAAGCAGGCTATCCGCGTCGCCGTACACCCTCTGCCAGAGGAACAGGTCCTGGAGCACGAAGCGGCCGCCCTTCTTGACCACGCGCAGGGCCTCGCGGACTGCTTCCCTCTTGTCCGCGATGTCGCGCACTTCATGGAATACCAGGTTGCTGACGACAAGGTCAAAGGTCTCGTCGGCGAAGGGCAGCGCTGCGGCGCTCGCGTTTCTGAAGGCGACTCGCCCGGCTACCCCCTCGAGCTGAGCGTTCCTCTCGCAGACGCTCTTGGAATACCCCCACGGTTCGCCCCAGCAGTCTATGCCGGTGACTTGGGCCTCGGGGTATCGTTTGGCGATCTCGATGGACAGCAGGCCGCCCCCGCAGCCGATATCCAGCACTTGCCCCCGACCATCCCAGTCCAGGTATCCCAGCAGCAGCTCCTGAACTCGGGCCTGTATACGCCCTCCGCGGTGCGAAAAGAGATGCCGGGCGTAGGCGGAGTAGAGAAAGACCAGGAAGAAGGCGACCGCCACGACGCTCAGTAGGGGCAGCAGGATGGCCAGGCCGCCGAAGAGCAGGCATAGCAGACCCGGCAGGTAGAGCGATTTTGCAGATACCCAGTTCCCATACTCGGCTTCTGTGCCCATCGCCGTGCCTCTTTCGCTATGGGCCAACAAAGGTTCTCAGGTGGCAATGGTCTGGCATCCGACGCCGGCTTCCCACAGGATTTCCGTAGACTGATTTAGCTCAGGTGCTTGTGCCAGCAATTCTGCGTGTACAGCCTGCGAAAGCCGAAGGAGAGGTAGAAGGGCTTGTCGGTGCCGACGTAGGCGACGGTGGCGCCCTCTTGCCCGCAGCGGCGGATGGCCTCGAGGACGGCGGCGCGGCCCAGCCCCCGGCGGCGATAGTTGGGGTCGGTGGCCACCGGCTCTACATAGCCGAACTTGTTGACCGCGTCGTACCAGATGCCGCAGAAGGCGACATAGTCGCCATTGGGCGCGCGTACGACAATGGTCAGGTCGTGGCGAAAGTGCGGCCCCGACTGCATCTTCTTGCGACCCTCGATGCCGTCTGCCGGCGGCTCGCCGGGGTGGTTAAAGCCGCGATGGAGGACGCGGTCGACCTTGCGCAGGTCGTTCTCATCGGCCAGGCTCTGCAAACGGAATCCCTCGGGGAGGAGGATGGGCGGGAAGGGATTGGGGATCTCGAATTGAGACATGGGCCGCTGCTCTGAGGGGTCCTGCTCGTAGCCCTGCGCCGCGACGACCTCCTCAAAGGCCGTATCGAAATCGTTGACATACGCTCGCAGGTAGCGCCGGTCCTTGTCGTCGGTGCCGCAGAGGTTCCCCTCGGCGTAGGCGAGCATCTCCGGCTTGAGGTGAGCATAGGCGGGGTCCGTGTTGAAAAAGGCCTCTCCCAGGCGCAGCTCGTAGGTGGCCACGGCGACGATACGGCTGCCGTCCTCCCAGATGCCGATCCGGCCGAGGGACTCCTCATCGAACCAGGGGTGGGTGTAGGCGTACTCCCAGACGGGCTGAAACCAGTTGCCGTCGCGGTTGTCGGGCTGGTAGAGCCGCGTCAAAAAGTCGCTGATGGCATAGAAATCCGCCTGGCCCTGATAGTTGCGCAATGTGACCGGCATGACAGCCCTTTCATGGGCGCATTCCCGCCCGGCCATTTGCGGGCGGCAGCCGTCCTGCACCCGCTCGCTAACCGATGTTCTCCAGAAACAGCACGTGCATCTTGCCGCCCAAGGCATTATCCGGCCGAGGGTTCCACGGCTTGGCGACGATATCGAGCAGGCCGTTCCCCGTCACGTCGCCTACGACCGCAGCGTGCCCACCCAGGTTCACATCTAGGATAATGTGCTCTTGCCACACACTGCCCTTGCCGTCCACATTCTCCCAGATGTAGTAACGCGGCGGCGCATCGCCACCCACATCTTCCATCTCGCAACTAAAGATATCCAGGTCGCCGTCGCCGTCCAGGTCGCCGACATAGAGGCTGTGATAGGCCCCTCGCCGGGGCTCGCGCGCCGGGTCCCAGGTGTAGACATCGTGGCGCTGCCAGGCGCGGCCCTGACCATCCAGGTTTTCCATCCACCACACCTGGCCGCCGGGGATCTCGGCATCCACAAAGACAATGTCTGCCCAGCCGTTGCCGTTCATGTCGCAGACGACACAATGGGTCGCATCGAAGGCAAAGTAGGGTTGGAAATCAGCCGGCGGCGGGGTGTTGGGGCCGATGGGGCGCACTTGCCACACCGTGCCGTCTCCCCGGACGTTCTCGAACCAGACGTTGGTGCGCACGATATCCAGGTCTCCGTCGCCGTCGATATCGCCGACAGCCAACCCTGCATGCACCGCCGGGCCGACCTCGTGACGCTCCCAGGGTTGGGTGGGGTCGGCGGGGATCCGGTACCAGCGGAGACTGTTCTGGTCCGACATGGTCAGGATTTCCAGGGCGTCGTCCCCGTTTATATCCGCAGCCGCCACATCGTGCGCCCCCCTGAGGTCGGGGTCGAAGGCAAAGCGGGTAAAGGGCCTATCCGCATCGCGCGCGTTGCGGTACCAGGCACCGCCCGTCACCAGATCGATGTAGCCGTCCCCATCCACATCCAGAGCCACGGCCCCCACATCCGAAGGGGAAGCCGTGCCCAGCAGGTGGCGCGTCCACCGCTCCGGCGTGTGCATCTTGTACCAAAAGATGTCGCCGTACTGCTGCCCGACGATGTACTCCAGCCGCCCGTCGTTATCGAGGTCGGCGAGGGCCGTCTGGGCATAGCGGCCGCTGGGCAGGTCTGTATCGATTACATGGTGCCAGAAGCGCATCATTCTCCCTCCATTGCGGCCCCCGCTCGCGCATTCGCCCCGAGCAGATCGTTCCGGTACGGCGGACATCATATCACCGATTGGGCGGTGAGTGCTCTTGAGTCAAGGTGTTTCGCACTATAGGGC
>DAOUGZ010000208.1:0-4227 GCA_034428955.1 Anaerolineae bacterium
CTCGGGACGTGCTTCGCCCGGCGCCGGGTCTCGTACAGGCGCGCCACGGTCCTCAGCTCGCTTGCTTGGCCGTTTGTGTGGCTTGGCGGTTCGAGTCGCTCGCGGAGGACTCCTCTGGTTGGCGAAGAGCGAGCCCCTGGCGCCAAGCTCCGCACAGGCGCGTCAAGGTCCTCAGCTCGCTTGTTTGGCCGCTTGTGTGGCTTGGCGGCCGGAGTCGCTCGCGGAGGACTCCCCCGGTGCCAAGCGAGGGAGTCCTCCGCGAGTGGTTGAGCTCTGCCGGGCTTACTGGCTGACGATGAGCGCTCCGCCCAGGCTCTCGCCCTTCATCTCGGGGTTATAGTACGCGTAGGCCTGCGACGTGACGGCCTGGGCGCGCACGGGGTAGAGGGCGCGGGCCTGGAAGGCGAAGGTGATTTCCTCGTTGGGTGCCATGTCCTCGATGTAAAAGATGACCTTGCGCCCGGCGAGTTCGTAGCGCTTGATCTTGGCGGTCTTTTCGACCAACGTGTCGAGGGTTTCCGTCTCTGCGCTAAAGCCGGTGGGCACGGCGATATCCAGCACGACCATGCCCGCCTGCATCGGCTTGGGCGGGGTAAAGCGCACGCTGACGTCTACGGTGATCAGGTCGTTGACGGCGACCTCCTCGGTGCCGTACTGCACGTCGATCTTGAATGCCGAGCTGTCTTTCGCTGCGGGCGTGGGGAGGTTGAAGCGGCGCACGCTCTGCAGCACGACCTGCCCCTGGCCCTCGACCTCTACGCTCACCTCGCCGCCCACGGGCACGTCGATCATCTGCAGCACGTCGACATTCTCCGGCGAGATGCGCACTTGCTTGGACCAGTCGCCCGAGCGCAGGGTGACCGTGGCATCCACATCGGCCTTGGAACCGGCGGCAAAGGCAGTCAGTGCCTGCAGGCCCACGACCGTGTCCTGCGTGGAGCCATAGCCGCCGTAGGCGTTGCGCTGCGACACGAGCCAGCGCGCCGCGCGCGAGGCGTTGAGCCGGTCGCCGTGCTCGAGGATAGCCAGCAGGGCGTAGCCGGTCGTCTCCACCAGCGCGCTCTGGCGCGGCTCCGGCGGCACGATCCCCTCGGCCCTGGGTGTGCCGGGCAGCGGCTCGGGGCCGGCGATGGGGACGTCGCCCCAGTAGAGCCCGCCATCCGCTTCGTGGGCCTCGGCCATCAGCCGCTCGTAGACGGCGCCGGCCTGGGGGCTATCCGCCAGCTCCAGGGCATAGGCACCCAGGGCCAGGGTGTAGGCGTCGTCGCTCTCCTCGATCGCTTCCTCCAGGTAGCCCACGGCGCGGCGGAAGGCCGCGTCGTCGCCGGCCTCGTGCAGCGCCACAGCCGTAAAGGCGGTGAGGGCCGTCTTGCCCTGCAAGCCGCCCAGCAACTCCTGGTGATGGAGAAAGCCCACCGGGTCGAAGGAGCCGTCGCTGTTCTGGTGGGCGATGACCCAATCCCGCGCCGAGTTGAGCACTGCCTCGTCGATGTAGATGATATCCCTGGCCTGGGCAAAGGTCTTGAGCACAAAGGCCGTCAGCCAGAGGCTGCCCTCCGCATCGCTGTTGCCAAAGGCCGAGAAGGAATTGTCGTTGCGCCGGTAGGTCAGCTCGCGCTGGTAGCCGGTGATCATGAGGCTCTCGGCCTTGGCCATGACCTCGGGCTTGAGCTGGTTCGTCTCGCGCAGGTAGCGGGTGACAAAGACGTTGGGCGCAAAGAGGACCATATTCTGCTCGCCGCAGCCAAAGGGCATCTGCAAGAGCCCCTCCAGCCCCTCGATGGCCTGGGTCAGGTAGCTGCCGGTGAGGGCCAGGTAGGCGCGGGCCGAGCCGGCGATGATCCCCTGGGGGACGTCCATGGCCACATCCTGCGCTGCCCCGGCGGAGACGATCAGGTTCTCCACCAGCTCGCGGGCCACGCCTTCGGGCTCGACGATCAGGTCCTTGATGATCGCGTCGGCCTCGGCCTGCGAGCGGGCCGTGACCTTGACCTGGCGCGTGCCTAAGACGTGCGGGCGGATGGTGAACTGGGCGCCGGCCACGTCGTTCGCCCCCACCTGCACCTGCTGGGTCGCCGGGCCGGAGAGGTCGAACCAGTCGGCCTCTTCCAGGTCTACGGTGAACTCTTGCGGCTCGTCGGTATAGTTGTAGAGCGCCACGCGCACGGGGAATTCCTCGCCGCGGATGACGGCGTAGGGCAGGTCCACCTGCACGAAGAAGGGCTGGAGCACGCGCAGCTCCGCCTCCGATACGCCCAGCCCCTTTTCTTTGGAGAGGGCCACGGCGCGCAGCATCCAGGTGGTGATGCTATCCGGTGCCTCGACCCGCTCCGTCGCCCGGCCGGTGGCGTCCGTATCCAGGGTCAGCCAGAGCCAGGTCTCGGGGAAGAACTGGCGCACGCGCTGCACCTCGGCCAGCTCGCCTGCGGCGGGCGCAGGGGCAGCCATGGGCGACGAGGCGGCCTCCTCGGCCTGGGCCATCCCGCGTGCGGGGAGGGCCTTGGGCATGGCGCCATCGGCGGCCATCCCGGCCTCCCAAACCGGCAACTCGTACTCCTTGCCCGAGGGGACGTTGCGATTGGAGAGGACCACCACGCCCGCATCTTGGAACACCTCGTTGGCGCCGCGGGTGGTGATGCTGGCGAGGGGCACGGCCTCGTGCAGCTCGGCCTGCGGCTTTTGGTACAGCCGCTCCAGCTCGGCAAAGACCTGTTGCAGGTTCAGCCGGTTCTCGGCCAGGATGAACACCGAGCGGTCGACCGCGGCCAACCCCACACGGGCCGGGCCGTCGGTCTGCACATTCACGTCAACCGCATCACCGGGCCGGACCTCCTCGGCGCCAAAGCCGGCCTGCACATCCAGGGGGTAGCTCCCCTCGACGGAGAACGGCAGGTAATCGGCGGCCACCTCCGAGTTGGGCAGGATCTGGTAGACCAGGAGGCGCCCGCCGGGGGCCATCTGCGGCGCCACGGTGAAGGCGATATCTGCAGAGTCGGACACGCCGGAGAAAACGACCTTGCCGCGCGCCACCACCTCGTAATAGAAATGGCGCGCTTCTTTGGTCGCCGATACGCGGAAGCGGGCCGTATCGCCGACCTTGAGGGTGGCATCGCCGGCCTGCTCCAGGTGGATGAAGGAGCCGCTGGGCGAGTAGCCGGCCCGCATCTGCAGCGAGGTGTAGGTGGACCCATCGCCGGCGCCGAGGGAAAGGGAGATGGCGTTGGCCGGCGGGGTGACGGTGAGGATAGCCTTGCCGCCCTGCACCCGCACCTCCCGCGTTTCGGAGGTATAGTTCAGGTCCTCGTCCATGTAACGCAGGTCCACGGAGACCTGGGCATCGGCCGGCTGATGGTCCGGCGTTTCGGCGACGAGCAGGAGTGAGAGGGGCAGCCCCGGCTTGAAGCCGACGCTCTCGGGGATGACGGAAAGGATGACCGGGGTTGCGGCGACGGTGAGCAGGCGGGTCGTCTTTTCCTCATAGCCGGTGGACCGCTCGCGCACGGTGATCTCGAGTTGCACGTTGCCCATGCCCTTGGCCTCGGGCACGCCGCTCACATACTGCACGGCGGGCAGCTCAAAGTCGATGTGGCCGTCGAGGTCGCGAGTGAGGCGGGCGAACTCTTCCCACACGCCGACATAGCGCGTGGCCACGATTTCGACCTCGCCCTTGACGGGCTTGCCGTAGCTGTATTCGGCGCCGATAGTGCCTTTGATGGGCTCCGAGGCCAGGACCCACTCTTTGGCCAGGCTCACCTGAACCTCGTACTTGGGCAACACGTAGCGTTCGACGCGGAAATCGAGCTGGGCCTGCTGCTTGCCCACCTGGGCCAGGGCCTTCCACACGCCCAGGTTGGGCTCGGCGGAGAGGGGCAGGTCGACGTTGGCCAGGCCATACTCGTCGGTCTCGGCCTCCTTCTTGAAGACCTTGAGCCCCTTGGCGTCCGAGACCTCCACGGTAACCGGCCGGCTGACCGGCTTGAGCTCGCTGTTCAGGGTGAGGATGCGCAGGTGCACGAGCTGCCCGGGCTTGTAGATGGGCTTGTCCGTCTCGACAAAGACCAGGGTGCTCGATTCCACCTTGACGGCGGACTTGGCCTGAAAGCCCTCGCCCTGTAGGCGGAGCTCATAATCGCCCTCGGCCAGGTCGGGCACGGCCAGGTTCAGGTCGCCGCGGCCCTCGATCTCTCCGGCGGCCTCGGCGAGAGGTTGGCCGTCCTGGTACAGCGC
>DAOUGZ010000209.1:0-16835 GCA_034428955.1 Anaerolineae bacterium
GCCTAGAACATCGGTCAAGCATTCCAGCAGTTGTCTTTTGCACGCCCAAACGGGTTATTCTGAGCCATTTCGCGGCCGAAAGACAGCTTTGCGGGCGGCAACCGGTGTTCTAGGCACCGTTTTCCAGGTCGGCGATTGTACGGGTTCCAGTTGCGATGTCTATAAGCTACTGCCGATGGTATGTCTCCAACGCCAATGATCCTCTCGGTATCGCGGCATTGTGTGACGCTGTATTCGAGATGGATGCGGGCGTCCTAACATGGAGTACGAGCAGGCCATGCGCAGGCAACTGGCGCTGATGGACAAGGGGCTGGACCTCGGCATCCACGGCTGCCCCGCTGCCAGCCGAGACGAACTCCATTTGCCGGGGATGAAGCATCGCAACGACGGACGCCCTTTGGCGTCTCTTTGCGGCCTGATTTGAAAATGGGGCCGTGGTTCACCGCAGAGAACGCAGAGTGCGCTGAGACTCTGAAGGGTTTCCTCTGTGCTCTTGGCGCCCTCTGCGGTGATGCCCGTTTTCATGCGCGGTGGTCTCATGAACACTTGGCGGTGAATCCGGCCAGTTTTAGTGCGCCAGGTCAGCACCCGCCTTGGCCCGCAGTTCCTTGGCCGGCTCAAAGCCGATGAAGAGGGAGAAGCCCAGGCTGATGAGCATGAGCAGCGGCGGGAACACGGTCAGGAGGAAGCGCGAGGCGCTGCCCGGCTGCGGCCCCGGGTTCAGGCCGCTCTCAAAGCCAAAGAGCACGAACACCAGGTAGAAAGCGGCGCTGGTAAACAGGCCGTTGAGCCGGTTCATGAACCCCATGGCGTTGGAGATGATCCCCTCGCGACGCACGTTGTGCTTCTGCGTGTCCTCATCCATGATCCTCGCGCCGATGAGGTCCATCGTTGTGATAACGCCCGCAAAACCAAAGCCGACCAGCGCGCTGGCGATGAGTGCCGTGACCAGGGAATTGGCAAAGTAGAGCGGGATGAAGGCCACCATCAGGGTGGCCAGGGCCGCCCGCCAAACGGGGATCAGCGAGTGCCTGCGGACCAGCCGGGCCCAGATGGTGACGCAGCCGATGGCGATGAGCAAGACGGCGGCAAAGAGCAAGGTAGACTGGCTGTCGGGGATGGCGAGGGCATACTTGACGAAGAAAGGCATCGACGCCAGAACCAGCGACATGGCGGCGCTGTAGAAGGCGTTGGCCAGGCCGGCCACCCAGAACTTGCGGTTAGTGATCAGGCTCTTGATGCTATCCCAGAGTTGAGGCTTGGCTTCCTCGGGCCCCGGCCCGGTCTCCTTGCAGGAAAGGCTCATGTACAGGATCACCCCGCCGCCCAAGAGGCCGTAGAGGACGGCCGTCAGGCTGTAGCCCAGCGCGCCGGTCACCACGGGCGTCAGTGCGATGCTGATGATCATCGCCACGAGCTGGAAAGCCTGCCGCATGGCGTTGGCCGTCGCCCGGCTGGCATCGGTGCGGAACAACTCGGGGAAGAGCGCGCCATAGTTGGCGTTGATCACCGAGTCCAGCGTGCCGGTCAGGATGTAGAAGAGCATGGCGTAGGCCAGGAGCGACTCGCCGGCCAGAAAGGCGGGGGTGCTGTAGAAAGCGATGAAGCAGAGCACCAGGAGCGGCGTGCCGATCACCAGCCAGGGGCGCCGGCGCCCCCAGCGCGTGCGCGTACGATCCGACAAAAAGCCGTACACCGGGTTATCGAGGGCGTCAATAAAGGTGTACACCAGGAGGATGAGGGAGAACTGGACCGTCGTCAGCCCCAACTTGTCCACGTAAAAGATGGCGGCATAGGTCTTGAGCATGTTGATGGGAATTGATGTGCCGAACATGCCGATGGCATAGTTGAAGGACTTGAGCCGCGAAGCGGGCATGGCTGTCACCTCCGTGTGTCGAATCCGCAACACCGCCGGGCCGGGGCGAGGACTCTGCTCTTGTGGGCATCCCTGTGCGGATTGTACCCCTTTTTGGCAAATGCACAAGTCCTTCTTGACTTCCCGCAGGCCGATGCGGATCAGTTCGTCCAGGCTGTCTCGATAGGGCCCCAGCTGCGCGGGGAGATCGTCAGGGAGAGTCACAGTACTCGTCTGCACCTTCCTCCACGTTGATTCCACACATCTATATAGCATGGCTTGGGGATGAAGGCAATGCTTTGCGCCCACCCGTCTTCATTCCGTCTGCAGATCTTCAACGGTGTAGGCGGGAACATCCTCGTCCTCCATGCCCCGCATGCGAAGGCGAGGGAAAGGGGCAACCAATCCATCTCTTCCGGTTGAGCGGCCTCGCGCTCCATTTTTGTCAGGAGGTATTCGACAAAGCACCTCTGCCTGGAGCCGTTGTGGTAGCCTTTGGACGTACTGCCGAATCCTCTCGACCGCTGACATGTCTCCCTTCTTCATCGAGTACCATCCGGCATTCAAGGCCTGGCCGCCACCACGTCGCCGTTCTCGGCCTGGCCTTGCCGGCGCAGGATCACGATGTCCCCGTCGTTGATCAGGGCATCGACCATATCCTTGACCCGTTGGTTCCATCACCGTATAATATCCACAACTTTATCATCTTGCTGGCACTCACTACAAGGGCCATGGGCCAGGAAGATCGTGCCCAATAAGTGATACCACGCCACCAACATACTGCCGCTCCGGTGGCTCGAAAGGCTGCTTTTGTCTGGCATCTATCTACACACCCTCCACCTTGCAGTCTCTGATGAGTCATGGTTTGAGCCTATCAGGGTCAGGAATTGGCCTGTGGGCCAGGCTAACCACCCATCAGGGCAAGCCAGCTGGCATTGTTGAGAAAAGCACATGAGAGGCCACAGGCAACGCGCGGAAACCTTGATCGCCACCCTGGGCAGCGAGCCCCAAGTAGTGACGCTGGCGCTCGATCGATTGTTGACCCAAGGCCACGCCATCGATCAGGTCGTCGTGGTGTACACGGCCGCACAGATCGTACAGAAGGCCATGGATTGCCTGCGAGCCGAGTTCGGGAGGGCTGTGTACCCTGGCATGACGTTGCGCGAAGCCCCGGTGCTGAGGCATGGCTTTGCCGTAGCAGACCTGCAGGACGAGGACGACATGCGGGCACTCCTGAGGACGCTCTACCATGAACTGCGGATGGTAAAGCGGGAAGGCAGGATCGCCCATATGGCCATCGCCGGGGGTCGAAAGGTCATGGCCATCGCGGGCATGGTTGCGGCACAGCTCCTTTTCGACAAGGACGATCGGGTGTGGCACCTGATCAGCGAGGGTTGGCAGCCAGGCAGCGAGCAGCGGCTGCACCTGCCCCTGGAGGAGCGGGTATGGCTGGTGCCCGTGCCGGTACTGCGCTGGACCGACGATGTGGCCATCCGTCTGGCCCTGGACAATTTGGATGACCCCGACGAGGCTATCCGCCGCCAGGAGATGCTGGCCCGTAGCCAGGCCATGCGCCGCCGGAAAGAGTTCCTGGAGCGTTGGCTGAGCCGGGCCGAGCGGGAGGTGGTGCAGGCGGCATGTACCGGGTTGGATAACGCCGCCATCGCCCGCCACCTGCACAAGAGCGAACGGACGGTGGCCAACCAGTTGACCCAGGTCTACGCCAAGCTGGAGGAATGGCTCGGCTTCCCCGAGCAGCCGCCGGACCGCAGCGTACTGATCGCCGAGTTTGCTCCCTATTATCTCCATCAGGATGCCCCTCCAGAATAGGAAGCCATTACTATCTACAATAGGAGCCAACGCCGATGCATTGGCATCCGTGAGGCGCTATGCTGGGTAGCAGGCAGCCAAAGGAGGACGATATGCCCAAACTCACGATAACCCTGGAGACGGTGACCCCCCTTTTCATAGCCGGCGCGCAGCCGCGGGGAACGCCAGAGCTGCGCCCGCCAGCCTTTCGCGGCGCCTTGCGCTACTGGCTGCGAGCGGCGTTGGGCGGGGTATACGGGGATAGCGCCGATGGATTGGAGCAAGTGCGCAAGGCGGAAGCAGCGGTGTTCGGGAGCACCGAGGCAAAACTGGGTGGGGCCTCGGCGGTAGCGCTGCAGATAGTCCCGAAGGCGTCCTACACACCTCAGCCGTATGACAGGTCCAAGTCGCCGACAGGGCGCGACTATCTGTACTGGTCCATGACAAGCAGCGGCAGCCAAGAGAGAGGCAACTTCCAGGATGCCAAAAAGTTCCTGCCTGCTGGGACCCGCTTTGATTTGACCCTGAGTCTGCGTCCAGGGGCCACTGATGGCGCGCAGGCTATGCGGCAAGCAGTGGCAGCCCTGTGGCTGTTGGTGCATCTGGGCGGTGTGGGCTCCCGCTCAAGACGCACCGCAGGAAGCTTGAGCGTCAGTAAACCCGAAAAGGTCGACGATCTCGGCTTCGTTCTGTCAGCGCGAACCATCAAAGAAGCGACCGAACAGATGGGCCTGGCACTGGGCCTCATTCGCAGCCGTTTTCTGCCCGCGCAGGCCAATGGCGTAGGAGTGCCTAGTGAGTTTGATGTGCTCCATCCCAAGGTATGCCGCATCTGGGTCCTGGGAGTATGGCCAAAACCGGATTTGGCAGTGGAGGAGATTGGTACGGCGTTGCGCGTCTTCCGCTCCCGTCGCGAGCCGGATCATGCCAATGTAGCGCGCTGGCTGCAAGGGGAAAAGATCCCATCGGTGGAGCGTGCAGCCTTTGGACTGCCGATTCCGTACCGGTATTCTGGTGGCGGTCCCTTCGGGACGATTCAGGCTACAGGCATCGATCGCCGAGCATCGCCTCTCTGGCTACATATATCGAGAATCGGTAGCGGACAGTACGTCGGGGTGGCAACACTGTTCAAGTCACGCTTCCTCGCTCAGGGCACCAAACTGCAGGCCAAAACAAGAGGCTCGTCTCCTCCTGTCGATCCACCATCCGACTACAGCCTTATCGAACGGTGGGTCGCCGATGCTTTTCGCGGTTGCGAGGAGGTAACCTATGCCTGATGATGCCATCCTCATCTTTACCTTCGGTCCCGTCCAATCCTTCATCAGCGAGGCGCGGCGAGCCGCGGACCTGTACGTGGGCAGTCGCATCCTGGTGGAATTGGCCAGAGCTGCCGGCCAAGCCGTTGTCGAAAGTTGCGGCGGCGGGCGCGAGGACAGCCCATTGATCTTTCCAGCCATTCTGGAGGCCAACGACGTGCCGAATAAGCTGGTGGCTCGGGTGGCCTGGGAAAGAGCCGAAGAAATCGCCGAGATAGCCCAGGACGCCCTCCTCGACAAGTGGAAGGAGATCGCGGCGACGGCCTGCGATTGGCTCAGGGAAAAAGAGCCACCGCCGGATCAGACGTGGTCGGAGATTTGGGAGAGACAGATCAAGCACCATTGGGAGATATACTGGTCGGCAGCCCTCTGGGATGGCGACTACGCCCACGCCTACCAACTGGCCAGCCGCGGCCTGGATGCAGCCAAGCGCACACGCACCTTCGACCCCGGCGAGGAACACGACCACAAAGACTCCCTCAGTGGGCGGCGCACAGCCCTCCGCCTGGGCGGCAAGAGGCAAGATGCTCGCTGGTATTGGAGCCAGATTGCCGGGCAAGTCGAACCCGCGCGGCTGCGCCCTGAGGGGAGAGAGCGGCTGGACGCCATCGGCGCGGTCAAGCGCTTCTGCAGGCTGGCGCGCGAACAGCGCTTTGCCTCCACCAGCAGCGTGGCTGCTGCCGATTATGTTGCTGTACTGGACCGCGCGCCGCAGGAGGTGATGGCCCACCAACGCGCCGTGGAGGATCTCTTGGGCGACAACCTCTATGAGGTGAACACCTCCGCCATCTGGCCCTACGACGGCGACTTGCTCTACGAGGAGACCTTTACCCGCGAACGGCTGATGGAGGACTATGGCCCTCAGACCATCGACCAGAGCCGACTGGACGGGGCCAAACGGACTCTGCGAAGGTTGTTCGAGGCCACCCACCGCAAACCTTCGCCCTACTACGCCATCATCGTTCTGGATGGCGATGACATGGGAGAACGTATCAGCAATTGCTCGCGCGTGGAGGAGCACCTTGAGCTGAGCGAGAAGATGAACTTGTTCGCCCGGCTCGTCGACGAGGGCCTGGAGTGCAAGGGCGCGGGTCAATGGGGCTACCACGCCCAATCGATCTACAACGGCGGCGATGATGTGCTTGTGCTGTCGCCTCTGGCTGAGGCGCTCGGCCTGGCTCAGAGACTGGCCAGCGAGTTCCAACGTACGGTCGGTACCACCGCCTCGGCCGGCATCGCCATCGCCCACCACCTCTACCCGTTGGATGCCACTCTGCGCGTTGCCCGGCAGGCAGAGGCTCGGGCCAAACGGATCAGAGACAAAGGGGCGGTCTGCGTGCGCGTGCTCAAGCGCAGCGGGCGGACCCGCGAGATGCGCAGCCACTGGCAGGATATGGGAGACAATATGGACGGGCTGGTGCAGCTCTTCCGGGACGGCACGGACGGAGGGGCGCAGCTCGCTGCAGGCTTTGCCTATGACCTGCTGTCCGCCGCTCATGGGCTGCCAGAGGCGAATGAGATGCTCGAAGCTGTGCTGAGGCGGCTGCTGAGGCGACATCGCAACCGCCACCATCTCCAGTCGCTCTCCGATGCCCAATGCCAGCGATGGGCCTCGCGCCTGTGCATTTGGGCCGCCAGCATGCCGGGGGCGGAACCCGAATGGCCCGCGAGCGAGGAAGAGCGGGGTAACCAGACCGAGGAACTAGGCTGCTGGCTGGCGCTAGCCCACTGGATCGCCCAAGGAGGCAAGGAGCAATGATGCGCCTTTTCCTGGAACCCATCGACGTCTGGCTCTTCCGCGATGGCCGGCCCTTCGACAGTGGCAGCGACCACCGCGCCGAGAGCCTTTTCCCGCCTTTTCCCAGCGTCATTCAGGGGGCCATCCGCTCGCACCATCTGGTGGTCAAAGGAGTGGATCTCCGGGACCCTCAGGCCATTGCGGCGGCGGTGGGCACGGCTACCTGCTACAGGGACCTGAGAATCCGCGGGCCTTTCCTGACCCGACGGGATAACGATGGTGCGATCACGCGCTACTTGCCGGCCCCTGCTGATGCCACGACGGTCTGCAGAGGGCCAAATCGCTGGATCAAGCCGGCCTCCCCGCCCAAGGACGGCAAGGCCAGATTGCGCGCCAGCGCCCCGACTCCTTGCCTGTTGGGGCTGGATGATAAGCCGGTCAAGGGAGAAGCCGGGGGCTGGCTGAGGGAAGACGATCTCTGCCGCTATCTGGCCGGCGAAACGGTGCCCGTCATCGAGGACGAAAAACTCTTCCAGCGTGAGAGCCGTCTGGGCATCGGCATGGAAAGAGGGCGGCGCGTGGCTAGGGAAGGAGCGCTCTACGAGGTCGAGTTCATCCGCCCTCAATGCGGGGTGGGCCTGTACCTGGAAGTAGAGGGGTACGACGGCTGGCCCAAGGATGGTGCGCTGCGCCTGGGCGGTGAGAGCCACGGGGCGCACTTTTGGCAGGTGAAGGGCGTGCCGGGCTGGCCCCAAGCGCCCGATCCACTGCCGGAGCACTTCAAGGTCTACCTGGCTACCCCCACCTTCTTCAGGAATGGCTGGCGGCCAGCAGAGTGGGAACGATTTTTCGATGGCCCCGTCGAGTTAGTCGCCGCAGCCGTGGGGCGCTACCAGAGCATCGGTGGGTTCGATATGGCCACCGGTGGCCACAAGGCCGCCCAGCGTTACGTCCCGGCGGGCAGTGTGTACTACTTCCGCTGTCGCGACAGCAAGCCGGCACGTCTGCAGCCCAACCTGATCCAAAACGCCATCACCGACAAGGGGGCGGAGATCGGTTTCGGTCAGGTCATCATCCAGGAATGGAAGGAGAGATAAACCATGTTTCAGGCCAAGCGGATGCTCTTCATCTATGTCGAAACGCCGCTGCATGTGGGCGGCGGGCGCAGCCTGGGGGCAGTGGATCTGCCCATTCAGCGCGAGCGCACCACCGGCTACCCCATGGTGCAGGCCAGCAGCCTGAAGGGCAAGCTGCGCGCCCTGGCCGATCCGCGGAGCAACAAGGATAGCCTCCTATCGCTGGAAGAGTTTTGGGCTATCTTTGGCCCTGAGGCAGGTCCAGGCGCCTCCGATTATGCGGGGGCGCTCTCCGTCGGCGACGCGCGCCTCTTGCTCTTCCCAGTACGCTCATTGGCCGGTGTATTCGCTTGGACCACCAGCCGCGACGCCCTGGCTCGCTTCCAGAGGGAGGCAAAGATCGTGGGGCTGGAGCTGGGCTGGGAGCTGCCAGCCGCGCCGGGCAAGGATCAGGTCTGGGTCAGCGAGGGCACAATGCTCAAGGCAGGGGAGAGCGTGGTGCTGGAGGAGTTCAGCTTTGCGCCTGAGAATAGGCAGGCCGTCGCAATCATCGGCCGATGGCTGGCTGAGAAAGGTCTGCCGCAGACAGCAGAGTACGAGTACTGGCGCGAGTCGCTGCCCCAGCGGCTCTGCATTCTGTCCGAGGATGCCTTCCGCGATTTCACCCTCTACGCCACCGAGGTGGAGACCCACGTCAAGCTCGACCCTTCGACCAAGACAGTGGCTCCCGGCGCCTTGTGGACCAGCGAGAGCCTGCCGGTGGATAGCCTGCTCTACGCTCCGCTGCTGGCTACGCCGTCGCGCGCCGGCAAGAAAAACGAAGACGGGGCATGGCTGCCCACGGTCGAGCTAGACGGCGAGGGTATCCTGGGCAAGATCGAGGATCTCGGGCTGACGCGCACTCAACTGGGCGGCGACGAGACCACCGGCCAGGGCATGGTGGCCCTGCGCTTGTTGAGGGGAGGTGGGCAATGAGCCAGCAACGTTTTCTGGAACAGGAGCGAGCCGCTGCCGCCTGGGAGTGCGTGCAGCGCGCGAAGGAGTGTGGCGACGAGTTCGCCAAGGGGTACGGCAGACTGGCGCGCAGCGCGCCAGCGGATATCCAGACCAATGGCCTGGGGCAGACCATAGCCTTTCTGCGCGCCAGGGGTTCCAAGAAGGGTGAGCCCAAGCCTGATGACCCCCATTGGCAATTGCAGGAGGACCTCTCGCGGTGGGTGATGAAGCGCTTGCAGTGCAGCCATGAGAAGGGGCTTCTGGGCTGGATTATGGCCCGGGGCACCAGCACCGATGACTATCGCCGCGCCACGGCGGAGGCCATGGCCTTCCTGGTCTGGCTCAAGCGCTTCGCCGAGGCCGAGCTGGGCGACGAGGGAGGAGGCGAGCCATGATGCGCCAGCCAACGCGGGGTAGGCGCCGGCCCGATGGGGCTAGAGAGCGCCAGCCGCTCCGTGCTCTGACCTACCCGATACCCAGTAAAGCGGCCCAAGCCTTTGAGGCTCATTGGCAAAGCAGGAGAGCGCAGAATCCCAGCCTGCTCTTTGACCGTTATGCGCCAGATTGGAGTGAGGTCGAGAAGGTCAGGGGCGATGGCCGAGAGGTTACCATCAAGCAACTCGGCCTGGAGGCTATCTGCGAGGCAGCTTCCAGGGGCGATGACGGGGCGCTGGCGGCAAGCCGGGAGCGTTGGCGCAAGGTGGCCGAGGCGGCTTACGCGCAGCCCTTCACCCTCAAGACCGATTGGCGCCTCATCGCCGGGCTGGGGCGCAAGGGGCCACTGGAGGCGGGATTCACCTTCAACCGCTACGGCTTTCCCATCCTACCGGGCTCCAGCGTCAAAGGGGTAGCCCGCGCCTGGGCCTTTTACCATGTGGCTGAAATGCTCGGCGAGAGCGAATTGAACCACCTCGAGAGAAAGAAGGGCGAGACCACACTGGCGGCCTTGGAAAGGCTGCTGAGCGAGGCTGACCCGCGCCAGTACGAGGAGTGCCTGGCCGAGCGCTACCGCCAGTCCAGGCCAGAGGCGGCCGCCATAGCCGATGATTTTCGCGCCATCTTTGGCACCACGGGCGCAGCCGGGTTGGCCATCTTTTTCGATGCTATCCCCACCGGGCGGCCCAAGCTGCAGCTGGATATCATGAACCCCCATTTCCCGGATTACTATGCGGACAAAAATGGCACAGTGCCGCCTACCGATCAGCAAAGCCCTAGGCCGGTCTATTTCTTGACCGTTGCCGAGAAGAGCGAGTTCCTCTTTGCCGTCGGCTGGCGACGCCGGCCGGCGGGCGATGCCGAGGCTGTGCGCCTGCAGTCGAGGGCACGGGGTTGGCTGATCCATGGCCTGACCGAGCTGGGCGCCGGGGCCAAGACCAGTGCGGGATATGGGTATTTCCAGCCCCCGTCCACGCCGCGGCCGGATCGGGCGCCCATCGCGCCATCCTCTGCCTCTTCATCGGCACTGCCCATACCGCCTGCCGAGCCACTACAGGCGCGCCACGGTATCATCGTCGAGATCCGCCCCGACAAACGCTACGGCCGAGTGCGCGATGTGGAAACCGGCCGGGAGTACCGTTTTCCGATAGAAGCCATTGAAGGTAACACGCCAGGCAAGAAATCCAGCGTGACCTTTGAGCTGCAGAGCGACCAGGTGGTGAAGGTAAGGAAGGGGTAAAGCCATGTCACAGTCCAGGTTCGTGTTGACGACGGTGGGCACCAGCTTGCTCCTCAACAGCTTGACGTCAGATGAGACTTCTACCTGGCGTAACAGGCTCAACAACGAAACAAACTCCAAGAAGCTTCCATCAGATCTGGAGAGCAAAGTCGGGGAGCTGCAGAAACGCGTCCTGAACAATCTGCGCTGCGGCGATGTGCAGGCCAGGCGTCGTCTGAGTGCCGAGCTAAACGGGATATACGCCATCTACGAGAATCAACTATACCACTCGCGCCGTGATACACATTGGCTTGTTACCACTGATACAACTATGGGTGTCATTGTGGCCAACACTCTCAGAACCTTTCTGAGGGAGGAGGGAATTATCTGCGATGTCCACACACCGTCAGGCCTTTCCACCAGCGATCCCCATTCCTTCTCCAAAGGAATCAAGTCACTACTGCATTGGTGTGAGGAGACTATCCCTCCCTGCCGCGATGGAGGCCAGCAGATCATCTTCAACCTGACCGGCGGCTTCAAAAGCCTGCAGGGATACCTGACTATCGCTGGCATGTTCTATGCCGATAGAATCGTTTACATCTTTGAGACCGGGTCACAGCTATTGTCAATACCGCGCCTACCCATAAAAGTGGATATCGATGCCTTGTATGCGCACCGCATGCAGCTCGCAATGATGGCCGAAGGGGCTCATGTCTTCCCAATAGAGCAAGTTGCAGATATCCCAGCAGGAATGCTTGACGTGGATAACAGCCATGCCACGTTATCAGATTGGGGACTCCTGGTCTGGAACCGGGTACGGAAAGAAATGCTATCACAAGACTTGCTCAGCTTTCCCTACCTGGAGTATGAGAAGCGCTTCAGGAAGGACTTTGATGGCGCTGAGCAGATGGATCGCATAAAGCTCCACGAAACGCTGGCCAAAGCCTCCAGTCTGCTGGAGGGGGGCCACGGGGACATCACCGCACTCAAGAGGGACGGTGGAGTGCAATATAGTAGCCTCACTAGCAAGAAAACTAGCGATGGTCGTAACATCGATCGCTTCCGCGTTTCACGGAGCCTTCGAGTAACATGTGTTGCGGAGGGTGGCACACTGCACCTGCGGCGTTTCGGGGGCCATGAGATCGAACAGAATCCGTGAGGCCTTTGCATGATCCTACTTAACTACGCCCATCCCCTCACCCCCGCTCAGCTAACCCAGGTAGAGGTACTGACGGGGCAAGAAGTCGAACGGATGATCGATCTGCACTGCCAGATTGACCCACAGCAGCCGCTGCTGCCGCAGGTGCTGACACTGGTCGAGACGGCAGGGCTTTTGCCAGAAGAGTGGCAGATGGCGCCCCTGCTCATCAATCCGCCCTCTCTAAACTATATTGCCGTGGCCCTCTTGGCCGAGCTGCATGGACGCTGCGGCTACTTTCCGGCCATGCTGCGCCTACGCCCGGTACCTGACAGCACGCCACCCCAGTTCGAAGTCGCTGAGGTGCTCAACCTGCAGGAAGTGCGGAATGCGGCGCGGTGCAAGCGATAAGGATGGTCCTGAGCTTCCCCGAGCTCATATGGCAGAGCCTGCGACCACCCCGCCTACCATGACGCACCGCCTCGCAGATCGAACAAGGGTCCTTCCGGTCCAAAGTTCACTTGAGCTTCCTCGCTAGGTGCTGTGTGAACGCGAACCACGACGTCCGGTGCCTGCGGCGGACGCGAAATGGCCCTCACAATCACCGGTAGGGCACTGCCCTGGACTGCAGTATTGTAGATAGCGCCGCCCTGATAGTATGCTTGCCCGCGCTCAAAGCTCTGGGCCGTTGCGCCGACCTGGATGATGGATTCGGATAGTCGTGGTAGACTCATACCGCCTTTCCCTTTGCTGATAACTTGACACCATTATAGCCGGACTAGACAACGGTAGCAAGGGCAGCCCTATTCGCCAGCAACAGTGCGTTGATCATGATGCGGCTACGTGCTATACTGCCGAATGCCCAGGTGGACTTGGCCATCTGGGTTCATTTGTTCAGATTGGAAGTGAGCGGAGATGGCATCGCTCGACGAGCTACTGGCACAGCGCAGCAAAGAAAACCTGATCGCGTTGATCAAAGAGATGATCGCCTTGCAGCCCGACCTCGCTCGCCTGCTGCATCTCCCCCTGCGCCCCGACAGCGCCGTGCCTCTCGACCTCGAGGCGGTGCGCAAGCAGGTCGACTATGCCCTCACCCGGGACGACGCCGCATGGATAGCCCACGAACTGGAGCGTCTGGCCGAGATGGCCGATCGCTATTTGGAGGCAGGCGTCCCCACTACCGCCGGCACGCTCTATGACCTCATACTCAGAGAGACGCTAGCGCGCATTGAGGATTGGTGGCTGGAATGGGACGAGGATGGTGACATCCAGGGGGTCCTGAGCAGGTGCGCCGAGGGGTTGGATAACTGCCTGGGGAAGGTGCATGATCCCGCGACCCGGCGGGCCTGGCTGGAGGTCCTTCTAGAAGCCGAGCTAGAGGACATCCGCCTGGGTGGTGCGGATTTTGTGTGGCCGGCGCGCGAGATCGTGTTGCGCCAGGCGACCGACGAAGAGTGGGCGTGGATTCAAACCCGCGTGCGCGAGGAGGTGCAGAGGGCGCGAGATTGGGCGCGTGAGGCCCTGGTCGAGTTCCTTGCTGCGCGGCTGGCAGCAGGACGGGAGGCTGAGATAGATGGCTTGATGCTCCAACTGGGCACGCCACACCAGCAGGCCTTTGTGCTCTTGGGCCTTGGCCGTATAGAGGAAGCAGTCAAGATCGCCCTGCAACACTTTGCCGGCCTGCCCGGCCTAGTCATCCAATTCGCCGATGCTCTGGTGAGCGCCGGCTATGGCGAGGCGGCTACGGCCTACATGATCGAGCAGACACGCCGTGAGCGTTTCTCCGCATCCTATCTCTCCTGGCTGGCTCGCTACTATGAGGAGCACGGAGACGGGCACGCGGCATCGGACGCACTGCGTCGCCAGTTTGAGAAGTGGCCTGCGCTCGAAACCTATCAAGAGCTGCGCCGGCTGGCCAGCGAGTTGGGCACCTGGAAGAGCGTGCGCCCGGCGCTGTTGAGCACGCTCGACCCCATACGCCACGCGTCGCTGCTGCTGAACATCGCGCTGGATGAGGGCGACGTGGCCTGGGGACTGGAGATCGCCTCACAAGCAGGAGCGCTGCTCATGCCCGACGCACGGCTTCGCCTCGCGCAGGCGGCCGAGGCTGATCAGCCTCGTGCAGCATTAGAGATCTATCGGGCGCTGGCGGAGCGAGCTATCGCCGCGCAAGGCCGACAGAACTACCGGGCTGCAGCCCGCCACCTGCTGCGAATCCGCGAGCTGTACCAGCAGATGGGCGAGGAGGCTACGTGGCAGGAATACATTGCCCGTCTGCGAGCTGAACACCGCCGGCTGCGGGCCCTGCGGGAGGAACTGGACAGTGCGGGGCTTTGAGCCCAAAGACAACGTCAGAGAATCGCTGCTTCCATAGCGGGCGAGCTAGCAACGCTCACACACAACCGGCAAGGAACGAAAAAAGGGCGCGACTCTGCAAAGTCACGCCCCTTTCGTTGTGGCGGAAGCGACGGGATTCGAACCCGCGATCTCCTCCTTGACAGGGAGGTATGCTAGGCCGCTGCACCACGCCTCCGCAACTGGCGGTACTATACCACAAGCCCTTCGGCCTGTCAAATGCGGGCGCGCTGCGACGGTGCTGGCCCGGTTCTTGCAGCATTGCCGGCAGTATGCCATCAACACATCGGGAGGACAAGACCAATGGCCTACAGCGCCATGGATTTCAGCCACCTGCTCGGCATGCCCGGGTTCAGCGACGCCCTGCTCAACAACCACTTTACTCTCTATCAGGGCTATGTCAAACACACGAACCAAGAGTTGGAGACCCTCTCACGGCTGGAGAAGGAGGGCAAAGGCGACACCCTCGAATACCAGGAGGTCAAGCGCCATCTCGGCTGGGAATTCGACGGCATGCGCGTGCACGAGTACTACTTTGGCAACCTGGGCGGCAACGGCGACCCCAACCAGGCCCCCGAGTTGCGGCGAATGCTGGAAGCCGAGTTCGGCAGCTATGAGAATTGGGAGAAGGATTTCCGTAATACCGGCTCGGTACGGGGCATCGGCTGGGCCATCCTCTACCAGGACAACATGACCGGCCGGCTGCACAACTTTTGGATCAACGAGCACGACAAGGGCCATGCCGCGGGCTGCAAGCCCATCCTGGTGATGGATGCCTGGGAGCATGCCTACATGCTGGATTACGGCATCAAGCGCGCCGACTATATCAACGCCTTCTTCCGCAACATCAACTGGCAGAAGGTGCAAGAGCGCGTCAGCATGGAGTTGGTCAGGCAGACTGCCTAACTTGCACGCATGCCCCGGAGACTTCCGGAGTCTCGGAGGCTTCGGAAGTCTCCTTCTCACGCCCCCCAACACTCACGGTAGAGTTGCTCCAACTCGGCCGCCACGCCGGCCATCGCTCCTTCCGGCAACACATCGCCGGCCAGCACGCGCCGCCCCAACTCGGCCTCCTCACGGCAGAGCGCATCGTGCTGCGGAAAGTAGTGCCGGTCCAGAAAGATGGCCAGGTCGACAAGCTCAAAGGGTCCAAAGGCCTGAAAGCGCGGCCGAGCCCGTTGCGCCGGCGGCTCCATAGTCATGCGGGTGCAGGCCACCGAGTACCCCTCGGCCACGGCCTGCAGAACGCCCTCCTGGCTCGCCGCGCCAGCCCAGACCAACGTCCAGGCACCGCCAAAAGTGTGCAGCGGCCCGTGAGCGTCCGAGTTGCCCAGGATGGGCCAAAAGCGCCCCCGCACCCGCTCATCCCCATAGCGGGCCAGCGAGCGCAGGTTATCCTCCCAGTCCACATCGCCGATCAGTTCGATGCCGTCAAAGCCGCCCTCGTCCAAGAGACGGTCCAGATTCTGTGGGGGCAGGTGGTGGCGGCGGTCGGCGGTCCAGAAGGGGTGCGCCAGGTAGGCCCGCCCGCCTAACCCATGGATGGTGTCCAATGCTTCGCGCAGCCCAGGATAGCCGGCCGAGACCGGCCCCACAGGCCCGTCGGCGCCGAGGGAAAGGAGGTGCCAGTCGGGCGCAGAGACCTCCTCCCCCGGCAGGCACAGCAGGCCCAAGCCCAGCTTGCCGGCAGCCTCGATGGCTGCCTGCGAGCCCTCATAGCTGCCGTGGTCGGTAACAGCCAACACGTCGAGGCCCAACTCGCGCCCGCGCAGCACCATTCCGGCCGGTGTGCCCTTGCCGTCGGAAAAGGTGGTATGCACGTGCAAGTCACAGCGTAGCGGTCGGCGGCGGAGCATCTCGGCCGGGGCGGCGTACACGTGCAGGGTGGCCAGGGCCAGGTCACTGCCCACGGCATAGACGTCGCAGAGCGCTTCACCGCGCCAGGTGACGGGTTGGTCCCAGGCCAGGCGGCCGGCCCCGTCGGTGCTTGCCTGCAAGTCCAGGCGCACAGCGGGTTGGCGCACCGGCAAGAGCGAGATGCGGTACGAACGGCCGGGAGCCAGTCCGCTCAGCACCAGGCAGGCCTGGCCCTCCTCAGCAACGAGCAGCGGACGCAGGGCAAGTGACATGCACCACCTCAGGAGCGGGTTACCTCTGTCCGTGAACTATTGACGGGTGCGCTGATCGCCAAAGCGGCAGGCGCTCCAGCGGCGCACGGCCAGTTCCGGCAATCTATGCCCCAACCGGTAAGGGCACAGCCGGCAATACCTCCGGCAGGGCGCGGCGCAGCCGGTCAACCTCCGCTTCGAGACCATACTGCCCCTGCACCTCGTGCACGAGCCGGACGTACAGGTCCACCAACTGGCGAACCGCTTGGGGCGTGAACTCGAGATAAGACCGCCGGACGATCTCGCGCTCGGCGGGCGCGAGGTAGCGTGAGGCCCGCTTGGAGGCGCGGATGACGCTGCCTTCGCGGCTCGCCGCCGCAGATAGAATCGCCGCCCGCATCCTCTCCAGGACGTTCTGATAGTTGAACAGGTCGTCCCGAGCCAGAGCCTTGATGGCGTGGTTGGCATCGAAGGGAAAGGCCTCCAGTTGCTCCAGCAACTCGGAGCGCACCTCGCCCTCGCGCCGCTCGCGGCTGAGCCGGTCCAGAGCGCGCGCCAGTTCGCCCGTGCGGTCAAAGAGAGTGGTAAAGTGCCTGCCCGGCATTAGCTCGGCCACGTACTGCAACTGGCCGAAAAAGACGTCCAACTCAAAGCCGATGGGCGGGAACTGGGTACGCCCGTAGACGAGGGCAATCATCACACTATGCTCCCACCGACGCTCGAGACGATGCGCCGGCTCGCCGACCAGCGAAGCAATCTCGTCGCGCAGGGCGAACGCCTGCTGCAGCGC
>DAOUGZ010000210.1:0-13797 GCA_034428955.1 Anaerolineae bacterium
CGTTGCTCGAGTCGGCGAGTTGGGAGGAGCTGGCGGCCACTCCCCAGTGGAAGGGGAGGCGGCATGTGTTTGGCGGCATCCCGCTGGACGTGGGAGAACGGCACGCAACCCGCGAACGGGCGCTGCAGGAGGCTTTCTGCCAGCACCCCATCTCCTGGCTACTGATCCAACTGGGCATCTATCAGCGGCTGCGGCTTCCGGGCAGCGAGCAGCCCGAATTGCGGTTGAAGGCCGACCTGGATGAGGACGGTGTGCCTCGCGATCTGATGGTGGAGCTCGACGGCCGGCCTGTGGGTAGCTTCCTTGAACACCTACCGCTTCTCTTGCACGCGCTTGGCTGGCGCCTGGTGCTGCCTCTTGGCAGGGTCCCATCAGGCGCCTTGAGCGCGCTCTTAGAGGCTATGATGCAAGCGGGCGTGCTTGCGCTGAGCGGGCCCGGCCAGTACATATTGGCCGACGGCTTTTCGCGCTGGGTCCTTGAGCGCGATGCAATCCAGAGAATCGTCAGAGCCCCGAAGGGCGCAAGAAACTCGCTCGTCACCGAACTGGGGAGGTAATCGTGGAGCGGATGCGACGCAAAACGATAGATGGGCTCAAGGCTGTCCTCAGGCTCTTGGCATTTTGGGGTGAGGTGAGCATTGACCGGTTGGGCCCCCTTGCGAAGCTACGCGAGCAACACCTGCTCATGTTGCTACAATCAGGGCTCGTCTGTGCCACCCCATATTCCTTCCTGGCGTCGCCCAGGATGCTGCGGTTCATGCCGTTCACGGAGAGCGAGGACGTATTGCGCAAGACCGGTCTACAGAAGACGGAATGGGTCGATACGCAAGCCTGGGCAACCTTCCACGAGCGAGCGTTCTCCCAGCCCGTGCCAAAGGCATTCGCCAATCTCGGCTATGACTATGTCTATACTCCGATCCCTGATGCCATCTATGAGGATGTGATCACACGGCCTGTATGGTGTGTCCCGCCGATTTCGGAAAGCGTGGACCTGGCAGAGTGGGATCCGTGGGTGATAATTGGCCTTAGTGTCTTTGTCCAGGGCAAGCATTTCGTGCATGGTCTGCTGGTCATCGACGAGCCCAATAGTGGCGTCGCAGCGATCCGGCGCGCCATCTGGGGCAGCCCGTTCTACTGGGTCGCGCTCCAGCTCTTGATCCTTTCGGACCAGGAGACCGGCTCGGCGTATGACTGGAAGATCGCTCTGGATTGCCCCACGATACTGCACCGGCCGCTGGAGAGCCCGGGAACCTTGCCGATCTCTCTGGACGGGCGCTATGTATGTGACCTGTCGGACGTAGTGGATGAGATCCTGGAGAGTTTTCGCTGGGTCTGGGTCAACCGGCCCAACGAGCCTGCAAAGAGACAGTATGCCCTGCTGGCGGTGCTTCGCGTGTTGGCCGGCGTCGATGTCCTTGAGCGCCGGCCGGGGGGACGGTTGGGACTGACTGATTCGTTCCGAAAGCAGCTTTTCCTGAACACGTCCAGCCATCGAGAGCAGTACCTCCAAAGCAGAAACGCTCGCGAGCGGATTCGCGAGATCATCATACGCAAGAGCGGAGAAAGCCATGCCTGAGCCTGTGAGATTGACGTCTATCGGCCTTGCCAAGCTCTTCCTGTGGGCCGAGGCTGAGCGAATCCAGACCTATCCCGAGGCCTTTTCACGGCTGGAAGAGGGCCGCACCTACACTCGGCGCCAAGTGGCAACCGAGCTTTTCGAGTTGGTCTATCCAGATAAGAAGGGCCGAGCGCTGCGCGAGGATCAGATAAGCAACTGCTTCGGGTTGGACAGGTCGCCAAGCGGCAAGGTTGTGCTGCGCGGGATCAACTGCCTCCGCATGGTGGAGCCGGGCCGCTTCGTCGCGACGCCGGAAGCGCTAGCGATCGGCCGGGCCTATAGAGCCCATAACGACGAGATGGCGTGGGCCGTGCCCTTGGCGCGGCAGATTGCGCGGTACGAAGTGCGCACGCGTCTACTGCTATACCTGCTGGGGCGGGGCGGACGGTGGTTGACCTTCAGGCAGGCCGGCTTTTTTTCGCAGCCGACGGTCGCGACGTGCCTTGAAGGCGAAGGGGAATCCGTCGCGTTGTTCCAGAACAAGGGCGAGGCCTTCAACCGACTGCTCCAGGAGCACTGGCAGGTGGCAATTGGACCGTGGTGGCGCGCAGAGCTATCTGGCGCTGGATATGAGATCGGTGAGAGCCTGCAGCTTGAGGGCATCCGTAGCGGACCGCCGGCCACCAACAAGCTGAACTCTAATATCAAGGGGGGCCTGTTCCTGATGAAATACCTGGGCCTCCTGACATACCAAACAGGTGGTTGGGCGCTGAGAACTGATAGGACAATCGAGGTTCTGGGGGAGGACATCGCCAGCGATCTGGTAGGGTTTGCTGGCCCTGAGCTGGCGGAGGCGCCGCTCAGCGCCCTCCGTTCAATAGTGGCGGAACGTGCCAATGTGGAGGGTTTCGTGGCTGCCAGCCAGGTCGCCCGCGAGTGGGCTGCGCGAAACCGCATCCCACTCTACCGTGCGGATGAGGCCTTTGACGAGTTCATGCGCCTCGAGATCCATAAAGGTACAGTATCCCTGGTAGGGCGGCACGCTGGGCAGTTGCGGCACGGGCGCGGGCTGTTTGGCGATGCTGAGGCACGCCTCATCAAGTTGGAATTCAACACTGGGACGGGAGGGAAGGACGAGTCATGAATCCTTGGTCAAAGCTTGGCGTAGCAACATATCCGCCCCGGTTCCCCCTGGTGGGCCAGAACCGCGTCTACAATGCTCTGCACAGGTTCAAGCAGACCTTTAGCCAGGATGAGGAGCTCTGCGGGTTCTTTGTGCTCATCGGCGATTGGGGGCTTGGCAAGACACGGCTTGGCTACGAGTTGTTCGCTGAGACGGCGGGCCATGTCGATGAGTGGTTGCTTGGCGAGGAATACGTTCTGCCGAGCACCAATCGGCGTGTTCTCGAGCCGCAGTTGGCCGAAGGCATCCTCCCACTGTTCATCGATTACAAGAGTGCGCTTGGGCCGGGCCTGGGGGCCGATACCTGGGTGGCCAAGGTCGCCGGCGAAGCGCTTGCGCTCCTGTGGGAGCGTCCGAAGGACCTGCGCGTGAGTGCAGATCTGTTGGATGATATGGTAGCTGTACTGAAAGCCAAGGGAGTCGACCTGGCTGCAGTGCGGGCGGCCTTTGAGGGCGGCTACGAGTGGGGCGACCGCCTGGATGCCGCGATGGCTGTGCTTCGAGCCCACGGCATCCGCGCGCTATGGATTGTCGTGGATGAGGTGGAGACGCCGAGCGACCTGAGACGCAGCCCCGACTATCAGATGGGAACTGAGATCGATGAAGAGGAACTCGTGATGATCAGCCAGGTCATCAAGGAGGCCCGCTACCGCGAGGCGCATCCCTACGCCAATTTCCTCTTGCTCTGCTCTCTGGGCATGAACCCGGTCCTCAACATTGGGCCAAACCGGCGGCGGGCCGAACTCGTGACCCTATCGCCGAATCACATTCCCGACGTGCTGACCTTTCGCGACCACTTGCAAAAGGCCGGTATCGCAGTGGACTATCCCGCGGGCACGCTGGAGGGAGTCTTTATTGCCACCAACCGCAACTTTGGCTGGTTCAACAAGGTCATGAGCTCTATCCATGCGAGCTGGGAGGCACACAGGGCGGCCGGTCATAGTGTGCCGCCTGCCTGGGAGCTCATAAAGGAATACGCTCTCTCCGAAGCGCGCGCTGCAGAGGTATTCGATCTCGCCATCCTCAGGGCTATGGATGACGCGCCGGCCATCAAAGACCGCCTGATCTTCGGACAGCTGCCGGTCGAGATCGGCCCCGAAATGGACGAAGACATGGCCGCGGCGCTGCTCGCTGCCCAAGTGCCCGGCGTGGGAGCCGCTTTTGCCCGTCTCAGCCAAGTCCACATCAACGAGAACACCCTGGGTAACGAACTGATGAGGCCCGAGTACGGGTTCAGAAAGGTGGACCGTCCCGGAGACGACTATGCCAACGCTTATACCGAGCTGAGCCTGAGCGGCGTGCTCTCGGCGCTCCGCGCGTTCTCTGTTGCCGTGAGCGATGGCGACTTTGTCATCTATGACGACATCGACCAGTTCGCTGAGCAGCTGGTAACACTGTATCCTCATGATCGCCTGGATGAGAACAAGAGCATCGGGCGGGCTGCAGAGCCCTTGCACCGGATCTTTATGCAGTATGTCGTGCCGGGCCGTCGTTACCTCGGGGTCTCTTACAAGCTACTAAAAAAGATCGACGTCAAGATGAGCGTCGAGAGCGAAGCCATCGCTTTCTTTCACGACAACGCGCTCAACGAGCGACTGGAAGCCTATGCCACCGAGCAGAAAGCCAGCTCCAAGAAGCGTATGGAAGCTGTTTGCCGAGGTATGGCCAAGGCTTTGGATGATAGCCCCCGTGAGTTGCGGCTAGCAGCCAGCGTGGATGGCGTATGCACAGTGTCATTCGAGTCGGACTTTGCCTCGCCTCACTTCGAGGGGCTGGCCGTCACTCGCAACGGACGGGTGACAGTGGCCTTTGTCGAGGATGTGGATCGTGCAGCGCAAGAGCTTGCCTCGATGCTGGGTAGGGCGAGCGAGTCGGCACATCCAATAATCGTGCTCTTTGACCCCGAAGGAGATGTGGAGCACTTTGACGCGCAGGTGGCACACCAGCCACTGCTCAAAAGATCAGCCATCGTACGCAGGCTTACTCGCTTCGAGGCCGACTTTCTCATCAAGTATTCGGGCCGCGATCAGATTTTTGAGTCTTCGGTCCCGCTGAGTCGGCATGCGCTGAGTACCCTCGGCGCCCTGCGCCAGGACCTGGCGGCTAGGTTCCGCGACTGGAAGCAGGCCCTGGATCAGGCGGGCTATCTGCTGCGGCCGATCTGGTACAAGCCTGTGAGTGGAAGGGAGGATTTCTTCCAAGGCTACCGCTATCTGTTGGCCAAGGGGGAGACGGCTGATGCCCTTGACCCAGCCGAGTGCGCGATTCCTGGCTGGAACGACGTCAGCCTGAACAACTTTAGGACAGCGGCCAAGAGGAACATTGAGCCGGGCAGAGGCTACACATCGCGCTGTCTCGATATCCTGCATTCCGAGCCTATCGAACCTCAGGTGCCCCTGTCGCTTGTGCGAGTCTTGCAGGAGATGAGAGCTCAGGCCGGAGAGGACTCTCTCGCCAAGCGCTTCTTCTATGCAGTGAGGGACAGCGAGACCAAGGAGAAGCCGATCACGCAGGCGATCGCCATGCTCGAAGCGTTGGGCGTCGCCTATTCACCCTCGCGGGGGCAGTACAAGGCTGTCAGCAAAGCCTGGCTTGACGAGTGGCGAACCCGGGTGAGCAGTTGGCTTGATACAGCAGCCGAGGAGATGATTGGAGAGATCCAGGATATCTTCCCGCAGCAAGCCGACCAACTGAGGAAAGGCTTTAGAGCCACAGCACGCCAGCATCTGCGGGAAGCCGAAGCAATCGCGGCGCGGATTGATTTTTCCTTTCTCGGTCGGGACGAGCCCGACATCCAGGCATTTGTCGCGATGGTGAGTGGGATCTTGGAGTTCGAGACGGCTCTGCTCAAGATCTGCCCGCGGGACCCACAGCAGGGGTCCACCTTCTCGGAAGAGCTCATCAAGACCTATCAGGACAAGTACCAATCCCTGTCGTTCTGGGACAAGGTCCATTTCCTGCGCTGGCTGCGCAACAAGTTTGCGACTCGGAGGGACGAGGTTGTCCGGGAGATCGGTGAGCAAATCGCTGATGTCAGCCATTATGCGAGCGTGACCGGCGGCTATGCCTTTCCCATCGCACCGCTGACCTTGCCTCTGAAGGCCATCGAGGCGGAACTGCAAGCGGCACTGACAGGCGTCAGCACGACGGTGCGCGGGCATCTTGACCTTGCGGACTGTCCGCTATCGATTCAGCACTACCTGTATCAGTTCGACTACTACTCGGCCTGGGTGCGACTGAAAAAGCTGGCTGACCTGGCCTCGAGGGAGGCTTCGCAAGGGCTCTGGCAGCGCTTCCGACAGCAGTACGATTTGTGGGACGGGGCGGCCCGCCAGTTCGCAAAAGCGTCGGACGCATGGGGTCACCTCCGGGCTTTCCTAGAAGGAGCGCCATCCTCGGCTTGGTCCGGTTCAGAAAGTCTGAAGAGGATGTACCAGGATTGCTGCGATCAGATGGATGGCGGGCTGAAGCACGATATCGACTCTTGCATCCCCTCGCATAGCACCCTGCAGTTGTTGGACAGGCTGTGCGAGGAGGTTGCTGCCTCAGTGCCCCACCATAACGAGCTGCTTCCCCGCATTCTGGCTTTTCATGAGAAGGTCAGGCAAAGACTGCTTGGACTGATCGACACGAAGAGGCTTCAGGCGTTGAACCACCTGCTCACGGCCCTGGGACAAGACGCCGTCCATCCACCCGAGTGCCAGGCGACCTACTTGGCCACAAAGACTGCATATGAAGCCTTCAATGCCCAAGTGGCAACACGCGGCAGGGCTTGCCTGGAAGGCCAGCATAAGCTAACCAACTGGGATCTGTGGGTGGAGATCTACTGTGCACTGGAATCAGGGCAATACACCAAGAAGCCTGAGCACGAGCCGAACCTCAGCGAGCTGGAGCAGATGGGCCTGATCAAGACCAAGATAGTCTTGGCCTGAAGGAGCTGCCTGCCGTGGAAGTCACTTGCTTGGCTGACCAGGAAACCTCGTTCGAAATGCGCATGCTGGGAAGGATGGCGAGCATCGCTTTCGTCTCGGCGGAAAGACTGCTCAATGAGCAACGATCGCCGTTGGTTCTGTTTGGCAAGTGGCACGAGCAGGGTTTCAGAGCGGGACTGCAGTGGCTCTCCGGCCTCGCGTACAAGCTGCCCTATCCCTGCATCCTATGCGCACCCTTTGAGCCCAGCGACCTGGGCATGTCGCTGGGGCTCCAGGTGGGGCTGGAGGTGCAGGCGTTCAACAGCAACCAGCTTGTGGCTGTGGACGCGGACTTGGCGATGCTTGTGGGGCGGCGAGCGCTGCGGATCCAAGCTGACAATGCTTTTCGGGGGCCGGCTGGCAAGGTGCTCGTGGAGTCCAGCGAACAGGGGGTTCCAGTGGCGGTAGTTCTTCAGCCCAAGAGCACGGCTACCCCACTCGTACTCTGCGGAATCCGTCTTTTCAGTTCGTCGGGGCTGTCTAGCAGTGCCGACCGTGAGGCGCTGCTGGGAGCCTTGGTAGACTGGGCCAACGTGCGGGCGCGAGCAGATCGGCCCCCGGCAAGCGGCGATACTGATCAGCTTGAGCTATCACCAGAGAAGCTCAGGGGCATCTGCGTCCTCTTGGCCGGCGTTGGGTCCAGTACTCGCGATGCGTTGCTATCGCTAGCCGATGCGATCCTTGGACTCGACCTCTCGCCGAGAGAACTCGATGCGGGCCTCAGCCAGCTTGTGACAGCGGGCTTGGTCGCGCCATCAGGAGAGACCGTGTTGAACTCTACAGCCAGTCTGGAGGCTCACATCGATGCTTGGGGTCTGAGATCGTATGTCCGCATGCTTAGGGCTGATTTCGGGCAGAGGGGTGCGCCATGACGAGTACCGAACTGGCCAAGGAGATCACGGCAACCATGGCCCTGCGCCTGCCAGGGACCGTGGGCAAGATCGCCAACAAGATGCGCTACATATCAGCAAAGGCCCCGGAGCTCACCCGCGGGGGCATTGTGCGCCCAATGCCTCATCTTGCCCTCGATAATGTGCGCGCAGCGGGGATTGCCAGTGTGAGCAGACACTTCGCGGCCTTCGGCGGTGTGCTGTACGGCGCGGCCGCACTGCGCTGTGACGTGACGGTCGCTGGCAATCGAGTCATCGATACGTACCAGGACAGCCGCATTGATGTCAACGACATGAACTACCTCGAGACCAAGAAGCGGCTGGCGTGGAAAGAGTACGCATTGGTCTACACACTGCTGCAAGAGTTGTTTGCAGAAACCAACCCACCTGACATCGTGCTTCTCGACATTCCCCTGCTCGTGCCAAGGGCGCAGCAGAGCGGCGCTCTGGAGAGCGAGGATCTGCTGCAGGAATGGGAAGACCTGATGGCAGCCATGACTTCCTTCTGGGAGAGGAACCTTCAGAGGGTCTTCCCGCAGGACCGCCAGGGCCCACTGCTGGTTTCGCTCTCTACGCGGTACACTGGCGCGATTCTCCACGGCATCAGGGAGAAAGGGGTCATGGCTTCGCCAGAGGAGATCGATCCCCAAGCTGCTGCTCTGGTCTCCCAAGATTGGCAGCGGCTCCGCGAGGTGGGCATCATGCGTGTGCTTGAGGGCCTGTTGCGGGCCGAGAAACGCACGGCTGCCTACTACTACGACGCGCTAGGTCAGGACGCTCTGCGGGCAGAGCCCAAGGTCGTATCCGGCTACGGACTGCTGGGCCTGCATCTTCGGGTCGGCCTGCGCACGCCGATCTGGCAGTTGGAGACGCTAGGAAACCGCGGCGACGGGATGTGGTCCGAGGAGGACTTGGACCGCCTTAGCGGCCTCGTCGCCTATCTGACCCTCCACGACAACCGCAGGTCACTACCACTACCGCTGTGGTATGCCAAGAAACTTGTACGAATGCCCAAATCGGTCCTGGCCAGCTACTATCGTGAGACGCGCCGCATGCTAGCCGACGGATCGGTAGATGCTGCATGGCTCGAAGGCATGGAGGCGATGGAGGGAAGCCAAGTCGAGGAAGGAGAGGAGCTATGATGCAACTCGGTGATGAAGACTACCTGGGCAAGCTGATCGGGAATACGGGAGAGCCCAACTCTCTGACTGTCGCACTCAGGGACAGCTTTAGCGCGAGGCGGGGCGAGTTCGTGAGAATCGCCCATCAGGAGCGTAGGGGAGACTCGAAGACTGACGTTCTGGGTAGGATTGTGTCGCTGTCACGCTCGAACATCGTCTTCAGTGAGGCGCTGGGCGAGGGGATTAGCGAGGTAGAGCTGCTGCCCGGTGCGAGAGTATCGGGAGAGACAGTCTATGGCAAGATCGAGCTTGTGGGGTACAGAGATCCGGCGACGGGAGAGATCCGCATCCCGAGGCGGCCGCTCAATCCGGGTGCGAAGGTATACGGAGTAGACTATACTTTCCTGACTCAGTTCTACGAGTTCTCCGAAGACACAAGCATCCATCTTGGCTATCTGGTGGGCTACGAACGCGGTGAGAATCTGGTGCCGGTGTACCTCGATGTGAACACGCTGGCTACAGAGCACCTGGCTGTCTTGGCCATGACCGGGTCTGGCAAGTCCTACACAGTCGGGCGCATCATCGAGCGGATGGTCGCACAACTGAATGCTTCCGTCATCGTATTCGATCCGCATGGTGAGTACGGCAAAGCCTACAAGGATGGCCATCTCAACTTTAACCAGAACCTTGACCGTGTCCAAGATGCGCAGGATCGCGAAAGCCTTGCCCAGATTCAAGCGCGCCTTTCTGCCTTATGTAGTGAGGGAGGCGGCGTCCTCGTATACACGCCTCAGAATACCTCCTTTAACACCAAGTACGCTGGCAAGAACCGATGGTTGGCCCTTCAGCTAGCGGACTTTGACATGGATGAGCTTGTCGGGATTCTTCCCGGCCTCACGGAGGCTCAGCAACGGGTGATGGACGTGGCTATTCGATACTGGAAGGAGACTTTTGAGCCTCCGTATGATATCCAGGACCTATTGACACTGCTGGGCGACCTAGATACTCTCCGAAGCTGGAATAGGCTCTCTCCCGGAGAGGCCAAAGCTCTCAAGGAGGGATCGGCCAATATCGCCGCGATACGCCTGCGCAGAATGATCAATGAAGCACAGAGTTTCTACACGGCATCCGTTGGGGATCCGACTGATGTGCGCGAGATGGTCGGGCATGGCAGCAATGCGCCAGGGAGAATCACTATCGTCGACCTGCAAGGCCTCTCCAATACGGCCCGTCAAGTTATTGTGGCACTGCTGAGCAACGAAGTTATCAAGGCGGCGAGTGACAAGAGTGACCCTATCCGCCCTGTCTTCCTGGTATTTGAAGAGGGCCACAACTTTGCCCCAGCCAACGAATTGACCATCTCAAAGAACATCATCAAACGCATTGCTGCGGAAGGCCGCAAGTTTGGCGTTGGCTTCGCCATTATCAGCCAGCGTCCCTCCAAGCTAGATGCGGACGTGACCAGCCAGTGCAACACGATCGTGGCCATGCGCATCAAGAACCCGGATGACCAACGCTTCATCCAAAAGACTTCTGACTATTTCTCTGCGGCGGATCTCGCTGAGCTACCCAGCCTCTCGACCGGCGAAGCCTTGGTTTGTGGTCGTGCTATCCTCGCTCCGCTGGTGGTCAAAGTTGGCTACAAGGCTCTGGTGCATGGGGGTGAATCTCCCAATGTATGCGATCAGTGGGGCAAAGGGCGAAGATGAACATCGCCGAGGTGGAGCAGTACCTCGACGCCGAATTCGCGGGTTTCGCCTATGGCGCGAGCAAGTTTCCAAACCTCTTTCGTACGGGAGTCGCAGATGCGGCCGTACACGCTGCAGGCGTAAGCTACGTGCTCTCACTCGGATTGGACTATGGTTTGCCGGCGATTGCGGAATACCCTATCACTGTGCATGCTGAGCCAAGATGGAAGCGGCTTGGCCGGATCTTTCCCGACTCCGTCTGGTTCCATCCGCAGACGTTGCTGCCCTGGGTCTGCTGCGAGTTTGAACGCTTCGAGCGTGGCGATGAGAACAAGATTCGCGAGAAAGTGGAGAATCTCGCGCTAAGCTTCTACCAGGCAGGCGGCCACGTCGAACTATGCGTATTTCTGTACTGGCTACGATCAGGCTTGGCTCCCAGAACCATTGATCCTTTGCGTGCCATCTTCAGGAGTGGTTTCAGGCGCAGTGGGATCAAGGTAGACCCTCCAACGTGCCGGCTCCTGGTCTACAAGCTTGTATTCTGTGAGGCGAAGGCACATCAGGCCACTTCGCGAGGACAGCCGATTATGGAACCATCCGGGGGATATGGTGAGGCAGCGGCCGAGCCACACCATCTTGTGCTACGCGAGGCACGCAAGATGCACCTTGAGAGGCCGTGATGGGGCACGATTTGATCTTCAGGTGGGTTGAGGGCGAGACGCTCGGGGACACGTTTCTCCTGAGAGAACGACTGGGCCGGGGCAGCTACGGCGTCGTAGGCAAGGCCGTGCGTCTGAAAGATGGCCACGCAAAGAGACGGGGTGATATCATCGCGCTCAAGGTGCCGTTCGACCAGGAGATCGGCGAAGAAAATCTCAGACGCGAACCCGACATCATCCAGCAGTTCTATCATGAGAACATCGTGCGCGTCTACGGCTACCATACCATCGCTGGCTTCTTTGTGATCGAGATGGAGTTTGTAGAGGGGCACAGTCTGGCCGAGATCCTCGCCAACCAGAGCTTTGGTCAGGGTCAGCCGCTGGCTACCGTGATAGGCTGGATGACTCAGGCCATCATGGGGCTTCGCGCTATGGGGGTCTATGCCCATGGCGATATCAAACCCCAGAACATCCTGGTGCGCAACGATGGCGTGGTGAAGCTTGTCGATTTCGGCACCAGTCGGCGCCTCGAGGATAGTCTGGTGTCTACCCGGGGACAGGGTACCGAGGAGTACATGGCACCGGAGGTGGCCCTGGACGGCAAACGTGTTTCCATGAAGTCCGATCTGTACTCAGTGGGCGTTGTCCTGTACGAGATAGCAACTGGCGATGTCCCCTTTCGCAGTGCTCTGGAACTGCTGCAGGGCCGGCAACTGATCAAGCCAAGAGAGATCAACTCGTCGATCCCGCTCTCGTTCGAGAGACTGATCTTAAGATGCCTTGAACGCGATCCTGACCTCCGCTATGCAACATGGGATGCTGTCCTTGAGGATCTACAGACAGTGATCGCAGACGTTCTCGCGCAGGAGCGCGAACAGGCTGTCTTGCCCGTCAGTCGTCGCCTTGAGTTCAAGCCCGAGCCAGCGTCTCCGTTATACCATCTCGACAAAGCCAAGGAGGCCATGGTCGCTGAGGACTATGCCAAGGCCCTAGAGCACGCTCGAGCCGCTGTTGATGCCTCAGAAGGTCATCCCAACTATCTGGGTTTGATGGCGGCGATATGCATGCGCATGGAGTACTTCGATCAGGCCAAGAAGGCATACTCGCAGTTGTTGGCCAAGTATGATCAAGGCTACCCGGCGGAACCGGATCAGGTGGCCTACGTCTTGATGAAGCTAGGCGGTCTGTACATCGAGACCCAGGAGGACGAAAAGGCGATTGCGGCGCTGACTCGCTACCTAGACCTTGCACCGAACAAGGCCCTGGCCAAGTACAAGCTTGCGATTGCATACGGGCTTGATGGGCAGTACAAACGAGCTATCTCTCTGCTTGAAGAAGTCAGGACAGCTAGCCCCGATGCAGTAATCGTCTACAGCAAACTCGGCTGGGCGTACGCGTTGGCTGGCGATATGCGCCAGGCGCTGAGTTACTACAACCAGGCTCTGGTGATCGATCCAGCGGATCTGTTCAGCCTCTTCGAGCTAGCTTGCTATTATCGCATCAAAGGCGATTACCAACGGGCTCGAAAGTACCTCGAGAGAATACAGAGGTACGACCGCTCAGGTGAGTACTTGCGCAGAGCGGCCGAACTCTGCGAGTAGATCCTGCTGACCTTCTCGCCCATTGACGCCACACGCCGGCGATGCTAATATCCCTCCATTCCAGCAGGGAGGTAGGCCCATGTACTTTGATGCTCTGACGACGGCGGCGATGGCCGGCGAACTGCAGGCGGCTGTCGTGGGCGGGCGCGTGCAGGATGTGGTGTTGGCGAGCCCGCTCGCCCTCGGCCTGGAGGTCTACGGCCAGGGGCGGCGCCACTACCTGCTCCTCAGCGCCGAGCCGGCGCACCCCCGCGTGCATCTGGCGAGCGAAAAGATCCGCCGCGGGCCGGAGGCGCCGCTGCCCATCCTGCTCTTGCTGCGCAAGTATGTGCGCGGCGCGCGGCTCACCGCCGTGACCCAGCCGGATTTCGAGCGCATCCTGCGCATCGACTTTCAGGGTGGCGAGGGCTCGGTAAGCCTCCTGGCCGAGGTCATGGGCCGGCGCTCCAACATTATCCTGCTCTCGGCGGATGGGGTGGTGATGGAGGCGATCAAGCGGGTGACGCCCGAGCAGAGCCGGCGCCCCGTACTGCCGAACCGTCCCTACGAGCCGCCGCCGCCACTGACCAAGCCGTCTATCGCCGGGTTGACCGCCCCACGCCTGCACAGCCTGCTGGCTGAGGGCGAGGGCCTGCTGTGGCGCCGCCTGGTGGCGAGTGTGGCCGGCGTGAGTCCGCTCTTGGCGCGAGAGATCGCCTTCCGCGCGACGGGCGATGCCGAGGCGACGGAGGCGGACACCGCCGAACTGCTGGCGGCGGGCCGCGCCCTGTTGGTGGATCTGCCGGCTACGGGCGCCTGGGAGCCCACGCTGGGCCTGGAGGAGGGGCAGACTGTGGCCTATGCGCCCTACCCTCTCACCCACCTGCCGGAGCAGCAGCCCGCCCCAAGCATGAGCCGGGCTATCGAGACCTATGCCGAAGCGGCGGGGAAGGTGGTGCCCTATGCGGCGGCGCGGGCGAATGTGCACAAGGCGCTGGCCGCCGCGCGCGAGCGCGAGGAGCGGCGCCGCGCGGCCATTGGGCGGGACCTAAAGCCGCAAGAGGATATCGAACGCCTGCGTGAGCTGGGCGAGTGGGTCCTGGCCTACGCGACCCAGATCCGCCCGCGCCAGGAGGAGCTGGTCGTG
>DAOUGZ010000211.1:0-46752 GCA_034428955.1 Anaerolineae bacterium
AGGCTATCCGCTCACCCTTGCAGGAAGGAGAGGGATCATGGCAAAGAAGGCGAGCATCACGGTAGACAGTGAGCGACGGATCGGCGAGGTCGACCCGCGGCTCTATGGCTCGTTTATCGAGCACCTGGGCCGGGCCGTCTACGGCGGGATGTACGAGCCGGGGCATCCCACGGCCGATGAGGACGGCTTTCGCGGGGATGTGCTGGAGCTGGTGCGTGAGCTGGGCGTGAGCGTTGTGCGCTACCCGGGCGGCAACTTTGTCTCTGGCTATAACTGGGAGGACGGCATCGGCCCTCGGGAAGAGCGGCCACGGCGCCTGGACCTGGCCTGGCGTACCGTGGAAACGAATGAAGTGGGCGTGAACGAGTTCATGGCCTGGTGCCGCAAGGCGGGCAGCGAGCCGATGATGGCCGTCAACCTCGGCACGCGCGGCCCCGATGAGGCGCGTAACCTGCTGGAGTACTGCAACCATCCCCAGGGGACGTATTGGAGCGACTTGCGGCGGCAGCACGGCTGCGCCGAGCCGCATGCTATCAAGCTCTGGTGCCTGGGCAACGAGATGGACGGCCCCTGGCAGATCGGCCACAAGACGGCGGAGGAGTATGGCCGCGTGGCCTGCGAAACGGCCAAGGTCATGAAGTGGGTCGACCCGACCATCGAGTTGGTGGCCTGCGGCAGCTCGAACATGGGCATGCCCACCTTTGGCCTGTGGGAGACGGCGGTGCTCCAGCACTGCTACGAGCACGTGGATTATATCTCGCTGCATACCTACTATGGCAACCGCGACGACAACACGCCCCGTTTCCTGGGCCGTCCGGTGCAGATGGACGAGTTCATCGCCAAGGTGGTGAGCATCTGCGACGACATCAAGGCGCGCAAGGGCGGCAAGAAGGACATCCACCTCTCCTTCGATGAGTGGAACGTCTGGTACCACTCGAACCTGGCCGACAAGCAAATGGAGCCCTGGCAGGTGGCCCCGCCGCTCCTGGAGGACATCTATAACTTTGAGGATGCGCTCGTGGTGGGGGGCATGCTGATCACGCTGCTCAAGCATGCCGACCGGGTCAAGATCGCCTGCCTGGCCCAGTTGGTCAACGTCATCGCGCCGATTATGACCGAGACCGGCGGCGGCCTGTTCCGGCAGACGATCTACTATCCCTTCATGCACGCGGCGACCCTGGGCCGCGGCGTGGCGCTGGACCTGCAGGCCCAGTCGCCGGTCTATGAGGATAGCGAGATTGGGCCTATTCCCTACGTCGATGCAGTGGCGACCCTGAACCCCGAGGACGGGAGCCTCACCCTCTTTGCCCTGAACCGTAGCCGGAGCGAGGAGGTGGTGCTGGAGGCGGACCTGCGTTCCCTCCCGAGCTGCCGGGCCGGCCGGCATATCGTGCTGCACCACGACGACGCCAAGGCCGTCAACTCGCTCTCGGCGCCGCATGCCGTGGCGCCGGTGGACGTTGAGCCTCCAGCGGTGAAGGACGGGCGTATGGTCGTGGCCCTGCCCCGGTTCTCATGGAATGTGATCCGGCTGGAAGCGGGCTGTTAGCGGTTACTCCAGTAGGCCTGACGGGTTTCCGAAACCCGTCAGGCCTGGCTCCCCTCTGTCGGCGCCAGGTGAGGGAGTCCTCCGCGAGCGGTTGAGGCGGCCAGATGACGCCATGTCGCCATAGAAGCGAGCTGAGGATGTGCCCCAGTAGCGACCACGGTTGCCGAAAGCGCCTACTCCATCCAGCGCACGACGTCGCTTACGGCTTTATGGTGGCGGCGGGGGCTGGGGTTCTTGGCCGGGTAGCCGAGGGCGATGGTGGCCTGGAGTTCGCCGCTCTCGCCGAGCCAGGACTTGATCGTTGGCGCAACCAGATTGGGGTAACCCAACCACACCGCGCCCAGGCCCAGGGCGTGGGCCGCGAGGAGTAGGTTTTCCACCGCGGCGGCGACGCTCTGCACGACCATCGTCCAGGCAAAGTTCGGGGTTAGGTCGCCACGGGCGACGAGGCGCAGCCGTGCATCGTCGGGGCGAAAGGTGGCCCAGGCGGTGATGGTCGCCGCCGAGCCGGCGATGATCCCGGCACTGCGGCGCAGGCCGGTGCGGTGCACCCACAGGATGGGGTTGACGCCCGGGCGCATCTCGTCTACGAAGCGATGCAGGAGGGCGGCCAGCCCCGTCTTGCTCTGCCCCTGCAGCACAGCAAAGCGCCAGGGTTGCAGGTTGTCTGCCGAGGGCGCCCAGGTCGCTGCTTCGAGGATGCGCTCCAGGTCCTCTCGTGCTATGGGGCGCTCCTGGAAGGAGCGGATACTGCGCCGGCCGCTCAGCGCGGTCAGGAGGACCTCGGCCCCTGAGGCTTGGTGCATGGATGTGCCTTGCATGATGACCTCCAATAGGGACGAGGGAACTCATGGGAACTCGAGGGAATTCCCGGGAGTCCGTGGCGCTCAGGGGACCCTCGAAGGAACACACGAACTGAGTTCCCACGAGTTCTCCCGGCCCTCGCGAAATGCCCGCTACGGCGCCGTTGCCGGCACCGCCTCCACATTGATGGCAAAGAGCCTCAACACGCCCACCGCCGAGACCGCGCGCGTGAGCCCGGCCACGGCCAGCAGGTCCCCTTGAGGGGTGGCGGCCAGGGTGGCCTGGCGGGTCTCGCGTTGGTTGACGTCAATCACCAGCTCGGGGACGGCGTTTTCGATGTGGGCGACCAGGTCCGTTTCCGGCACAATCTGCCAGATCCAGAGGCTGCGGCTGTTGTTGGTGAGCGTGGCCAGGTATTCGCCCTTGCCCAGCAGCACCGCCTCATAGTCGCAGACGATGCGGGCGATCTCTTCGCCGGTGTAATAGTTCCAGACGTAGGCCCAGCCGTGCTCTGTGCGCTGCCAGCGATTGCCCACCCGGGCAAAGCTGGGCGCGGTGGCCGTCAGAAGCCAGGGCTGTGAGGGGTGAAAGCCTACCTCGGTGACGGCCTGGCTGATGTTGGGCAACGTGGCGATGACCTCTCGGGCGCCCAGGTCGATGACGGCGGCGCCGCCGCCATGCAGCCCGGCGGCTACGAGCCGGCCGTCGGCCGATGCGCGCAAGACGTCAATCTCGCTGGGCAAGGGCACAGCGTAGAGCCACTCGCTGTTTTCAACGCTCCAGACCGATACCCGGTCTCCCTGGGCAACGGCAAGGGTTTCGCCCCGCTCACCAAAGGCGTGGGACACAATCGCCTCTTCGCCCTCGCTCTGCAGGCGAAAGACCTCCTGCCCATCGGGCATCGACCAGGCGCGCAATTCTTCGCCGCGCCCCTGGGAGGCGGCCAGGCGGCGGCCATCGGGGCTGAAGCGGGGTCGCATGTAGGGGCCGGGCAGGTTGACGTTGAGCAGCGGGTGGCAGCCCGTCGTCGACCAGATGCCCAGATACTGCCCCTCATCCTCCTGATACACAGCGGCCACAGCTGCCCCATCATTGCTGATATCACAGTCAAACAACCCCGGCCGGGTGATCGTCTCCAACGGTCGGATCTCCATGGGGACTCCTCCAACGGCATGAGTTGCGCCGAGTATAGCGAGGAAAGGGGAGGCGGTCAACGCCAAAGCCCCGCCCGGGCTCTTACGCCCGGGGCATGCGCGATGGCAAGGCGGTTCCGTAGCGAACGGCTTCGTCCAGCAGGGCCTCCAGGCTGGCGGGAGGGCAGTCCTCGTGGATGGCGTTGCCTGCGCCGAGGATCAGGCGCCCCTCCGGACGCTGATAGGTATCGATCAGGAAGCGGACCTCCTGCCGGACCTCCGCGGGCGTGCCCCAGGGGATGATCTGCTGCACGTCAAATCCCGCCCAGATGCACAGTTCGCGCCCAAAGCGGTGGGCGATGGCGCGTTCGTCCATGGTGTATTTCTGCACGGGGTGGAGCACATCCAGGCCCATTTCGACGAACGCCGGCAGGAACGGCTCGATGTTACCGCAGGTGTGCAGCCAAAAGTGCATGCCCAGCGAGTGGGCGTGGGCGACAAGTTCGGTGTAGTAGGGCCTAAAGAACTCGTCAAAGACGGCAGGTGAGAACATGGGGCCGTGCTGGGCGCCCAGGTCGTCGCTGGTAAAGATGCCGTCCAGCCCGAGCTCTAGCTTGCCGCGTTCCATCAGCTTGAGGTAAAAGTCGGTCAGTGCGCGGTGTAGGCGGTGAACCTCACGGGGGGCGGTATAGTAGTCGAGCAGGGCGTTCTCCATGCCGCGCAGCGACCAGTGCCTCTCAAAGAGGCAGTACCACCAGTATCCCAGGCGGTAACGCCCGTCGGGGGCGGGGTTGGCCGGCAGCAGGTGTGGCGAGCGAGGGTCGGGAAAGTCGGCCAGGATGCCGTCCAGTTGCACCCAGTCGGCGATGGCCACCTGGGCGTCCAGGCCGGCCATGGCGGATTCTGCCGGGCGATCCGTGTTCATCCAGCGATACCCGGGCTCGTCGCCCGGTGCATCGTAGACGTCGGGCACGGTGATGGGGATGACCTGGAAATCCACGGGATAACGCGCCAGGATGGCGTCGACAGGGCGCTGCCAGGCCGGCGGTCCGGCTCTATCTATCCAAAAGTGGAAGAGGGCAGGCACGCGGCGGGCAGCTCCACGCCCCTCGATGGCGGATGTGACCTCGGCTCGCAATAGCGGTTCGTCAATCATCAACAGTTACCCCTTTATGGCGCCTACATACAGATTGCCGAGCAGGTAATCTCGCCCGGCGACAAAGATGGCCACGATGGGCAGGGTTGCCAAAAAGGCGCCGGCCAGGATCATGCCGTACTCGACCTTGTAGAGCCCGACCAGGGTGGCCAGACCGACGGGGTAGGTGAACTTTTCCGCGCTGCGCAGGACGATGAGCGGCCACAGATAGTCGTTCCAGGAGCCCAGGAAGACGAGCACCGCCAGAACCGACAAGGCGCCCTGCGAAAGGGGCAGCGCCACGCGCCAAAAGATGCCCCACTCCGACGCGCCGTCAATCCGCGCCGCATCTACCAGGTCGTGGGGGATGCTCAGCATATTCTGGCGCATGAAAAAGACGGAGAAGGCATTGATCGCGCCGGGGATAATGATGGCCAGATAGTTGTCCAGCCAGCCCAGCCGCAGCATGAGCAGGAACTGGGGAACGAGGGTCATTTGGTGGGGCAGGGTGAGCGTCGCCAGCAGGAGCAGGAAGAGCGGACGCTTGCCGCGGAACTCGTACTTGGCAAAGCCCCAGCCGACCATGGAGGCTACAAGAAGCACTAACAGCGTCTGGTTCACGGAGACGATCAGGCTGTTGCCGAATTGGCGCACGTAGGGTATCTGGCTGCCGCTGAGCAGCCGCGTATAGTTCTCCAGCGTCGGTTCTTCTACCCATATGTGCACGGGGAAGCGGAAGAGTTCGCCATTGGTCTTGAAGGAGCCGGTGATCATGTAGAGGAACGGGATGCCGATCAGTACGGCCAGGGCGCACAGGGCCACAAAGACCAGCATTTCCTTCACCCACGACCAGGCGGCTTGCCGTCGAGCACGACGGAGGTAGGGATTCGCTGTCCGATCTGCAGTTGCCAAGTCAGTCCTCCCGGAAGACGCCTGTGATACGCAGTTGGATGATGGTCAGGACCAGGATTATGAGCGCCAGGGCATAGCCGATGGCGGCGGCGTAACCGAACTTTAAAAAGTTAAAGCCGTTGAGATAGAGGTACATGGTCATGAACAGCCCCGAGTTGCCGGGGCCGCCATCTGAGCCAACCAGGAGCGAGGGCTCGGCGAACAGGTTGTAGGAGCCGATGATGGCCAGCGTCAGCGCGAGGGTCATGATGGGCCGCAGCAGGGGCAGAGTGATGTAGCGAAAGACCTGCCACCGCCCGGCGCCGTCGATCATGGCGGCCTCTTTGACCTCCTGGGGGATGTTCTGCAGCCCGGCCATGAAGTACAGCGCATTGATGCCGGTGTAGCGCCAGAGGCCCAGGATGATGATGGCCGGCATAACCGTCAGGGGGTTGAGCAGCCAGCGCACATTGGGCAGGCCCAACGGCGCCAGCACATAGTTGTTGAGCAGGCCATAGCGCTCGTCGAATACCAGGCCAAAGATGATGGCCACCACCACCCCCGAGGTGATGTTGGGCGAAAAGAAGAACAGGCGAAAGAACTCGCGGAAGCGCAGCTTGCGGACGGTCAAGAGCAACGCCAGGATGAGGGCTGCCGGGACGATGATAAAGACACTGCCGGCCGCATAGTAGGTGGTATTGACCAGGGCCTTGACAAAGCGCTCATCCGTCAGCAGGTTGGCATAGTTGCCCAGGCCGATAAAGACCTGTTTGCTGTTGATGCCGGTTATGCGGAAAAAGCTCAGGTACAAAGCCCACAACACCGGGTAGGCAAAAAAGACGGCATACCCGATGAAGAATGGGCTGATGAAGAGATAGGGGGCCAGACGCCGCTTCCAGTTACTCATGGACGGTATCCCATTCTGTTACACTCCATGGCCCGGGGCTCGATGCGACCATGCGCTTGTTATCAGGAACGAGCGGTATCCGGGCTCTGCTTCGCACGCGGCCGAAACGGAAGCCTGGAGATTTGGGCATAGGTCGGGCGGCGGCAAAGCGGGCTGCCCGACCTATACCCGGGCTGCTGGTGCGCTGGTGCTGCGCTACACAGGTACTGACTATGCCATGGCGCCGCTTGAGGCCAGGCCGGCCTGCCCTGTGAAGCACGACCAGGCGCGCAGCCGTGTGGATCAGGCTTCTTCCTCCATCACCTTGCGGATGTCGTCGGCGATCTTTTTCAGGGCGTCGGCCGGCGTCTGCTTGCCGTCATAGATGTCCTGTAGCGCGGTGGAGAGCTGTGTGTTCAACTCGGCGCGATAGGGGCTCTGGTACTGCGGCGGGACGTCCGGCGCGGCCTCGGCAAAGAGCGCCCCCAGGTCCTGCCCGGAATAGTACTCGTCGGCGGCGTGCAGCCGCTCGTCTTCCATGGCCGGGATGAAGGGTGGGAAGAGGTTGGTCATCTCAAACCGTCGCACATTGCCCTCAACCGAGAGCATGCTGTACTCCTGGAACTTCCAGCATTCCTCGACGTACTTGCTCGTCTTGACGATGCAGCTACCCGTGCCGCCCACGCAACTGGTGCGCAGGCCGCCCTGGGTCACGGCGGGCAGGAGGGTTGCCTTCCACTTGCCCTTGAGATCGGGCACGTTGTCCTTAAAGAACCCGGCGTACCAGTCGGCGCCGGGATGGGAGAGGTACTTGCCCTCATTCACCGCGCCATACCAGGCCGCGTCGCTGGCCGGCGCTTGGTCCGCAATCTGATACTTGTCGCGCAGGTCGAGGATCCACTGCATGGTATCGATCGATTCCTGCGAGTCGAGGGTGACCTCGCCGGCTTCGTTGAAATAGTCGCTGCCGCGCTGGCGCAGGAGCAGCTCATGGGAGGGGAAGGCCAGGGCTTTGACGTCGTCCTTGGCCACCAGGCTGGCCGCGGCGATGAAATCGTCCCAGGTCTCGAACTCGGCCGGGTCCGCGCCGGCCGCCTCCCAGACGTCAGCGCGATAGTAGAGGACGACGGGGCAGAGGGCGTGCTCAATGCCATAGACCTTGCCCTGGTAGGAGTAGAGGGCCTCGCGGGCGGCGACGAGCTGGTCCATATAGCCGCCGGCGTTGAGCCACTCGCTCAGATCCACCAGGCCCGGGTCGCCGCCACGCAAAAAGCCGCCAAAGGCGCCTTGCTCGATATCGGCGAGGTCGGGTGCGCCGACGCCGCCTGCCTGCAGCGCCACCTTGAGCTTGTTGAACATGTCCTCACCGGCAATCTCGGTGACGGTCAGTTCAAAATTGGGGTTTTTCTCGGCCTTATAGTCGTCGGCCATCGACCGGAACCAACGGGCGTGCGTGTTGACAAAGGTCCACAGCTCGACCTTGATGGGCTCGCTGCCTGCCGGAACGGGCTCGTTGCCCTGAGCCGGCGCACTGGTGGGCTGCCCACCGGCCGGCGTCGGCTGGGACGTGCAGGCAGCGAGGATGCTGCCGGCCAGGGCGGCGGCTACTGTGCCGAGGAACGTGCGTCGAGTCAGTCTCTGGTCTTTGGGACTCATGGTTCTCTCCTTCTTGTTCCTGGTGACGAACATCCATCTACCCTGGTTGATCTTGCTGCAAGTGGCTCCTGAGCTTCGCCTCCCTTCTGTGCGTGCCGGCGGCGCAAAGGCAGGGCGGCACCGGCCCCGTCGTGCTGGGGAGAGCGTCTTTTGCGGCCTCCAGTCGGATATGGTACAGTACAAGTGCTGCGTCACACGGATCCTGATAGACACGGTGGCGCCGCTTGCGGCGAGCCTTACCTGCCAGAGTCTCTAAAGTACTACTACTGGGCCAAGTGCGTGGGTTGGGGATATCCCTCCTTATGTACTGATTATAGCATGTGCAAGGCTGCTGTGGGCTGCGTTTCCACCGGCCTTACGTCATGGGGACGACATCCGGGCGACATGATAGGCTATACTACGAGCGCACAACTGGTGCCTGAACTGCGCTGGGCCTTGCAGCGTCTCTACGACCAGGTCTCTCTGCGCAAAAGCAAGCTGATTCCCATCCTCGATGTGGAACACCACAAGGAGCCGGTGCTCTCGCTGCGTCGCCTCTTGACCGAAGCTATCGAATCCCTCAAGCCCGACAGCACCGTTCCCCCTCAGGCGGGCGTCTGGCGCACATACCACATCCTGGCCCAGCGCTATGTGGAGCAGCTCACTCAACGAGAGGTAGCTACCGACCTGGGGCTCAGCCTGCGGCAGTTGCAGCGAGAGGAGCGCCGGGCGCTGCGGACTCTGGCAGAGCATCTCTGGTTGCAGCACGGCCTCGAGCGGCAGGCGCCTGTGGAGCCCACAGATAGAAACGAAGCGATGCTGCAGAGCGATGCGCCGACTCGGGCTCAGGAGCTGGATTGGCTGAGGCGCTCGGTGCCCAGCGAGACGGTCAAAGTCACCGAACTGCTCCAGTCGCTGCTGGAGGTCGTGCGCTCGTTGGCAGAAGCCACCGGGGTCCGTGTGGAGTACGATTTGCCCGAATCCATGCCGCCTCTGGCTGTGCAGCGGGCTACCATTCGCCAGGCGTTGCTGGTCGTGCTGACGGCCGGCATCCGTAGTGTGCCCGGTGGGCGCGTGCATGTTCGGGCGGAGCTTGGCCGCTGGGCGCAATGTGCCGAGATACGCGCCATGCGCGGCAATGCCATCTCGGTCGCTCCCGCCGGCGAGAACCTGAATGCGTTGGCCGTTGCCCGCGAACTTGTCGCTCTCTCCGGTGGTTCTCTGCAGGTTGTGGCGGACGATAGCGGCCAGGAGCCCTTTATCGCCAGGGTCACCCTGCCGTCTGCCGAGCAGGTCTCGGTGTTGATCGTTGACGACAATGCGGATGCACTCCGCCTGTTCCAGCGCTATCTCGCAGATACTCGCTATCGCTACATCGGAGCGCGCAATGCGGAGGAAATGGCGGCGGCGGTGGAGAGCCACGCTCCGGAGATCATCGTGCTCGACGTGATGTTGCCCGGGGTCGATGGCTGGGAACTGTTGGGCCGTCTGCGCGCCTACCCCAAGACCTGCGAAGCGCGCGTGATCATCTGCACCATTCTGCCCCAGGAACAATTGGCCCTCAGCCTCGGGGCGGCCGCCTTTCTCGCCAAGCCGGTCACGCGCCAGACGTTCCTGGCAGCGCTCGATCGGCAGTTGGCTTTGCTGGCGAAGCAATCTCGCTGAGCGCCTCCACGGCGCCCAGCAACTGCTGCACAGAAAGGCCACCGCGCCGGGTCACCGCTACGGCACTGGTTACGATGGGTTGGCCGGTCGGGTCTTGCGCGGAGACAATGATCGAGGGGATATCGCGCAGGGCCGAGTCGGCGTTCTTGGCGGCCAGCAACTGGAAGCCGTCCATATCGGGCATGATCAGGTCTACCAGGACGATATCGGGATGGTCGTGTCGCAGGATGCTGAGGGCCTGCCGGCCGTCGGTGGCCCGCAGCACCCGGTAGCCCCGCCCGGAAGAGACCAGCATGCGCCGGAAGAGACGCTGGGCGTCGGGCTCGTCGTCTACGATGAGCACGGATTGAGCATTGGGGCACAGCCTTTGGATGGTCGCCAAGAGCGCGCGGCGAGACACGGGCTTGACCAAATAGTCCGCTGCGCCGAGCATGCTGGCCGCCTCGTAAGGGCCGGGCACCGAGCAGATGATGGCCGGAGCCCCCTCGGGCATTCGTGCCGAGCCGCCAAAGCGCTCGAGTGCCTGGCTAACAGGCAGATCGTTGACCAAAAGGGCCTGGGCGGGCACGCGCTCCAGTTCGGCGGCGGCCTCCTCCAGGGTGCGCACCGTCACCACCTCGATGTCTTCCAGGTGTCGCTCCAGCAGGCGACGCAGCGAGTCGCCCGGCTCGAGGACGACGAGACGCCGGCGCAGGGGCGCCTGGGAACGCAGCGGCTGCCGTGTGCGCTGCACGTGCTCCCAGCCGGGTGTGAGCCAGCGGCTCGCGCCGCCCGAGACCGGTGGGGGCGGCGTGATGGGCAGGCGGAAGAGGAAGGTCGCCCCCTGGCCCTTCTCGCTCTCGACCCACATCGTTCCGCCATGAAGCTGGACAAAGCTCTTGCTGATGTTGAGACCAAGGCCTGTGCCCCCGTAACGCCGTCGGATGGAGCCGTCCAACTGCTGGAAGGGCTCAAAGAGCCTCGCTTGATCCTCCGGCGAAATGCCCGGGCCGGTGTCTGCGACACTGATGACGGCATCGTCTCCTTCCCTCCACGCGCGGACGCAGACCCCGCCCTGTTCGGTAAAGCGCCCGGCGTTGATTAGCAGGTTCAGCAAGACCTCGCGGATGCGCGTGCGGTCACAGAACAGGACGACATCCTCCTGGATATCGGTCTCCAGATAGATGCCTTTCGAATCGAACAAGGGGCGAACGGCGACCGTAGCCGCCTCGGCGATTTCGGAAAGGGCCACCTGTTCCTTGCTCAGCACGGCACGCCCGGCCTCGATCTGGCTCAGGTCCAACACGTCATCAATCAGGCTGGATAGGTGCTGGCTGTTCCGCAGGACCACGGCGAGATCGGCCAGGAGCGACGGCGGGACCTGGCCGTAGCTTGCCGGCGCCTCCATGATCATCTCGCAAAAGCCCACGATCATGTTCAGGGGCGTGCGCAGTTCGTGGCTGACGTTGGCTACGAACTCTTCCTTGGCGCGTCGCGCCTCTTCGGCCGCGTGTCGCAGGTCCTGGGCCAGATGGTTGAGGCGGGTGAGTTGCAGGTTGGCGCTCTCCAGATCCTCCAAGGCTTGCCTCAGCTCAGCGCGACGGTCGCGCGCTTCTTCGAGCAGGCGCTGAGCACTCAGATACTGCTGCCACGACCAGCCGGTCAGGTACCTCTCCCTTTGGTAGAGGGCAAGGTAGATGCCCAGCAAGAGCCAGATGAGCAGCAGGGGGACCACTGTCGAGGGCAGAGGGGTACCGGCACCGGCCTGCCCTGTGATGAGCAGAAGGCCCGTCTCGCCGATTGCACTGATCAGCGCAGCAGATGGGCCGATGAGGGCGGCTGCCAACGCCATGGGAACAGCCAGCAGGGCGAGCGCGCCCGGCACGGCCAGCCAGCTCTCTACGAGATACACCAGCCCCACGAGGACGGCGATGGTAAAGGCGCGGCCGGCGATTGGGTGGCGCCTCTCCAGCAGGGCGAGGGCCCCTGCGAGGGCGTAGAGGAGCAGGGCAAAGAGCACGAGCCTGACGGACAGCCCCAAAAGCAGGGAGATCAGGGTCAGTGCTGCCCCCAGCGCCACCAGCGCACCAGCCACCAGTGCTGGGGAGATGAGCAACTCGTCCTCAAAGCGTGTCGCAGAAGAGCCTATCATCAATCCTCCATCGCTCGCTGTGTTCCCATATGCAAACTGTCAACAAGCGCCCCCATTATACCCGGCATCCTGTTCTCCATCGACTCGGGGCTCAGGCGCAGCCCGGCACCCCCAATTGACCGCTCCCAGCCCCTGTGCTAGAATGCGGCCCGCTAATTCAGTACCGCAGAGGTGCACTGCCGCCCTTGCGCAGGCCGTCAATGAGGATCAAGCCGGGTATCTATAGCCTTGTGGATTTCCGGCTTTCCATCCTCACCCAAATCGCTGCCCGGCCTGGCTGCAAGGGTTTTTTGTGTCTGGCTGTCGCTGCCGCAGTCGCACGATCGTCTGCCCGATAGCGTGCTGCCATGTGCCCGGCCGGAGAGTATCGGCCGTGGCGGTCGCCCCTGCGGATAATCGGAGTGTTAGGCGAAGGAGATCACCGTGAGCAGTCAGGTCGCTGTTGTGGCCATCGGAGGAAACTCGCTCATCAACGACAGGCAGCACGAGGATGTGCCCTCGCAGATCCGTGCTGTGCAAGAGACCTGCAGGCACGTGGCCGATATGGTCGAGCGCGGCTGGAATGTCGTCATCACCCACGGTAACGGCCCCCAAGTGGGGTTTATCCTGCGGCGAAATGAGCTGGCCGCGCAGGAGGTGCATACTACCCCCCTGGACGTCATCGGCGCCGATACGGAAGGCGAGATCGGCTACATGATCGCCCGAGCGCTGGGCAACGAGTTCCGCAGCCGCGGCATTCGGCGCACCGTAGCCGCCATCGTTACTCAGACGCTCGTAGACAGGAACGACCCGGCCTTTGAGCACCCCACCAAGGGCATCGGCAGTTTCATCAGCAAAGAAAAGGCGATGCAGTTCGCCCGCGAGGGCTGGCCGGTGCGCGAGGATGCGGGGCGCGGCTGGCGTCGCATGGTTGCCTCGCCCAGGCCATTGCGCATCATCGAGAGGGATGCCATCCGGCACCTGATAGATGGCGGCTTTGTCGTCGTCGCAGTGGGCGGGGGGGGCATCCCGGTCGTCGAAGACGAGGATGGCCGGCTGCAGGGCGTTTGGGCAGTCATCGACAAGGACCACGCCTCCGCTCTCCTGGCCGTAGACCTGCAGGTGGACCTGTTCCTGATCTCCACGGCAGTGGAAAAGGTCGCCCTCAACTTTAATACCCCTCGCCAGCATTGGCTGGATCAGATGACCCTCAGCGAAGCCCGGCGCTATCTGGCCGAGGGCCACTTTCTCGCCGGCAGCATGGGGCCCAAGATCGAGGCCGTCATCGACTACCTTGAGGCCTGCCCCCAGGGCAGGGCGCTCATCACCAAGCCCGAGTTGATCGCCGGCGCCCTCGACGGCAAGACGGGGACGGCGATAATGCGTGGGGCATGAAACGTCAGGCGCCATCCGTCAAACCTCAGGCGTCTGGCCGCCGTGGGCTGCTCTACATGGCGGGGCTGGCGTTTCACGCTCCCCCTGGCACGGCTCCTGCTCAGCGCTGACCAAGCATCGGCGCACAGGAGGTACGGTAAATGGGGATTGGTTGGGAGCCCATCCGCCTGGCAGAGTGGAACGATCCGGAGCGGGCGCGTTTCTCTCGCGATCCGGAGGAGGCGGTGGAGTCGCGAGTCGCGACCAGCGCGCACGGCGGGAGCCTGGCCGCTGCCGAGCGCAGCCTGGAGCACGAGTGGACGGAGGAGGTCAGCCGCGACAAGTTTGTGGCGGCGCTCAGGGCCCTGGCCGATGCGCTGAGCCAGGACCAGAACTTTACCTTTACCGTCGACCATCGCTTCATGATCATGCGGCCGGTCGGCACGCCCTCTATCCGCTATCACGAGCGTGAGAATCAGGAGAAAACCATCGATCTGCGCTTCTCCTGGGAGGCATAGCCCAAAGTCTACCAGAGTTCAAAGGTCTCTTCATTCCCCAAGAGTACGGGATTCGCCCCCGGATTCCCGTTGCAAAAAGCGGCTGCTTGCAGTATAATCTGTTAACCTTACAGGCGGCCCATCTCTTTGCGCGCCAGCGGCCTGTTATCGGTTGGAGTAGATTGGCAAAGCGGGTTGCGCGCCACCAGAGCGCCTGCCGCTTTGGCGATCACCGTGCCGGTTGATGGGTGGTGGTGCAGCGAGATTGGGCCGATCAGGCAGCCATGAATAGCGAAAACAGTATTTCCAGGCTCACCAAACCTTTTGAAGGCGATGATGCCGAGGCGATTCGACGGGCATACGAGGTGGCCGTAGCGGCGCATGCCGGGCAATTGCGTGACTCCGGAGAGCCCTACGTTACCCATCCTATTGCTGTCGCCGGAATCTTGCACGAGATGAACCTTGACGCCGCCACAATTCAGGCGGCGTTGTTGCATGACGTGCCGGAAGATACTTCTTTCGACCTGGACCAGGTCAGAGAGCAGTTTGGCGATGAGGTGGCGCAGCTTGTGGACGGCGTCACCAAGCTGCGTCGCATCAAGCGCCTGAGCCGCCTCGATGGCGCATTGACCTTTGAGGAGGAGCAGGCCGAGAACCTGCGCAAGATGCTGCTGGCCACTGTCGACGATATCCGGGTCATTCTGATCAAGCTGGCCGATCGCCTGCACAACATGCAGACCCTGGGCCCGCTCTCTCGCGAGCGGCAGACGCGCACGGCACGCGAGACGCTCGAAATCTATGCACCGGTGGCCAATCGCCTCGGTATCTGGCAGCTCAAGTGGCAGTTGGAGGATCTCTCGCTGCGTTTCCTGGCGCCGGATGCCTATCATGAGATCGCCGGCCACCTTGCCGAGCGGCGAGACGAGCGCGATGCCTACATCCAGGATATTATCGCCCTGCTGAGGGAACAACTCGATGCTGACGGCATCCCGGCCCAGATCACCGGGCGGCCCAAGCACATCTATAGCATCTATCTCAAGATGCAGGAAAAGGGCCGCACCTTTGACCAAATCTATGATGTGCGCGGCGTGCGCATTATTGTGACGCAGGTGCGCGACTGCTACGCCGCCCTGGGCCTGGTGCACAGCCTGTGGCGGCCCATTCCGGGCGAGTTCGACGACTATATCGCCATGCCCAAGGACAATATGTACCAGTCGCTGCATACGGCGGTATTGGGGCCGGACGGCAAGGCGCTGGAGGTGCAGATCCGCACGGTCCAGATGCATCAGGTGGCCGAGTACGGTATTGCGGCCCACTGGCGCTACAAGGAGCACGCCAAGCGCAATGCCAGCCTGGAGGCGCGGATTGCCTGGCTGCGCCAGGTGAGCGACTGGCGGAAAGAAGTCAACGACCCGAAAGAGTTTGTGGACTCGCTCAAGAGCGACGTCCTGCCGGAGCGCGTTTACGTCTTTACGCCCAAGGGCGACATCATCGACCTGCCGGCGGGGGCCACGCCGGTCGACCTGGCCTACTATATCCATACCGACGTCGGCGACCACTGCCGTGGGGCCAAGGTGGATGGGCGCCTGGTATCGCTGGACTATGTGCTGCGCACCGGCGAACAGGTCGAGATCCTCACCTCCAAGAAGGGGGGGCCCAGCCGCGACTGGCTGAACGCCAACCTGGGCTATATCACCACGGCCAGGGCGCGGCAGAAGGTGCGCCAGTGGTTCCGGCGCCAGGAGCGCGAGCGCAACATTGCGCAGGGCCGCGAGGTTCTGGAGCGGGAGATCAAGCGCCTGGGCATCGAGCAGCAGTCGTTTGAGGATATCGCCCGGCTCTTCAAGTATGGCCAGGTGGCGGATTTCCTCGCTGCTGTCGGCTATGGCGACATCAGCCCCATCCAGATTGCAAACAAGATCGACGATGCGGCGGCCAAAAAGCCCGAGCTGCGTGTGGCGCCGCTGCCGCAGCGGCGCACGGATTTCCGGGTCACCGGCGTGGGCGATCTGCTCACCCGCCTTGCCGGCTGCTGTAGCCCCGTACCGGGCGACGAGATCGTCGGCTATATCACGCGCGGCAAGGGTATTACCGTCCATCGCAGCGATTGTTCGACGGTGAAGCATATCGACGAGACGGAACGGCTCATCGCGGTCAGTTGGGGCCCCACGCGCGAGGTCTACCCGGTGGTCATCCACATCCAGGCCTTTGATCGCTCGGGCCTGCTGCGCGATATCGCCTCGGCCGTCTCGGATGCAGGCATTAGCATGAGCGCCGCCAATATCACCACCCACAACGACCAGACGGCCACCATCGTGGCCACGCTGGGGGTCTCTAGCATTACCCAGCTCAGCCAGATACTGGCCAAGCTGGAAGGCATTCGCGACGTCGTAGAGGTCCATCGCCAGATGGCCTAGCAGCCTGCCGGGCGTGTTGCCCGGCGCCGACAATTGAGGCTGCCGCCCCGCACTGCTGTAATGTAGCGCCCGATAGGCAGCAAGTATAGAGTAGTGCCCAGGGCGCTGCGGCAACGTGGGCCTCGCCTCGAGGTAACGCTCTGGTGAGTCAACCATCATCTCGTTCGTGGCCGAAAAGCGTGACTGGGCAGAGCGCCGCACGGGCCGAGCCGTTTCCGGTGAGCCGAGAGCGTTTTGCCCGTGCCTATGCTGAGCATGCGCCGCAGTTGTTCCGTTACTTTTGGCTGCACGTGGGCTTGCGGGTGGTGGCGGAGGATCTGGTCTCCGAGACCTTTCTCAACGCATTACACTCTTTGGCGACGTACCGGCCGGAGCGTGGGTCTCTGGGCGCCTGGCTCTTTGGAATCGCGCGGCATGCCTTGGCTCGCAGCGGCGAGCGGTTCACCCGGCGTGTGCGCAACGAGGTGGACCTGGAGGGGCTGGAGACCATTCGCCTAGAGGGCTCCGGCGTATCGCCCGAGGAGCGTATCGACCTCTGGCAAGCGGTGGGCGAACTCTCCGATCTGGAGCGCGAGATCATTGCGCTCAAGTTCGGGGCGGGCCTGATGCACAGCGAGATCGCTGGACTGGTTGGCTTGCGGGAGTCACACGTGGGCGTGCTCGTGTACCGTGCGCTGCAGCGGCTGCGAGCACGCCTAGCAGGCGAAGGGCAAGGCCATGCGTGATACTAATCAGATCCTGGCCGAGGTCTTGGATAGCCTGATCAAGCATGACAGTGGCCGCATCCCCTCCGAAGTCGGCGAGTTGCTCAACCTGGGCCTGAGGATTCACAACGAATGCCCCGACGCCGACCCGGCGTTTACCGAGCGGCTATGGCTGCGCTTGCAGCGGGAGTGGGACCGGCCGGCGCCCCGCCCGCTGATCCGCTGTGTGGGTGGGCTGCTGGGGGGGCTCGAGCTGTTCCTGCAGCGCGCCCCCCGTCGTGGGTTGGCCGTGGTCGTGCTCCTTCTGGCGGTGACCCTGTCTATAGGGTTGGCGGGTGCCGCCCAGGCTGGGCTATCGCGCACGCTGAGCGTGTTCCGCGTGGCCAGGGTGAGCGAGCAGCCGCGAGTTGTTGCCACGGCGCCGGCAGTGGGCGATGTGGAAGACTATTCATCGCTCGAAGAGACCCGTCTGTTGGCCGGGTTCCCCGTGCGCGTGCCCACCTACCTCCCCGAGGGCATCGTGTTCGACCGTGCCGAGTTGGCCGACCTGGACGGCCGGCGGCGGGTGCTCATCTACTACAAGCGCCCGGCTACCGAGGAATCCATCGTGGACGATCTGCGGAATGCCCACTCGGCGTACTTGGATCACGCCGCCCTAGTGATTCAAGAGTATCCGGTCGCCGAGTGCGCCGAGGGCGCACCCATCACCATCCCAGTCCCCGAAGGCAGCACGGAACACTTGGAGGTTGCCGGGCGCCTGGCGGTCTTTGTCAAGGGCGCCCAGAGCCATCCGAGCGGGCGGGCGCGCAGTTCGCCAGGCGGCATCCTGCTTGTCGAAGACGACGAGATCTTTGTGCACATCTGGAGCTCGTTCGAGCGCGAGGAGCTCATACGCATCGCCGAGTCCATGTTTGCAGACGGCTCGTAGCAGCTTTTCCCCCTTTAGCAATCCATGCTCCAACCGATAGCCGGTCCGCCCCAGGATGGAGGAGAGCAGAGCCATGCAAGACGAACGTGGTCACTCAGCCGGCCGGCTGGATCGCTGGGCTGAACGGGAGGCCGAGATTGCCCAATCCCTCGCCAACCTGCGCTCCCTCAATCCGAGAGCGCGTGCTGATGCGGCCAGGAGGCTGGGCGAACTCGGGGCGCCCTGCGCGCCGGCTCTACTCGCGGCCGTGGACGATCCGAACCCTTATGTGCGTTCGGCGGCAGCGGAGGCGCTGGGGCGTGTTGAGATCGGGGCTGCAGAAACGGAGGTTATCGACTGTCTCTTAGCCGCCATCGATGATCGCAACAGTTATGTAGTCGTCGCTGCCATTCGTTCTCTGGGCTGGTTGCGAGCCGAAGAAAGCCGCCAACAGATCGTTGGATGTCTCGATGATCCGAACCCCTATGTGGTCGCCGCTGCCATCCAGGCGCTGGGCCGCCTGGGGCCGCCCAGCCCGGCCGAGCGCCTCGCCGCTTTTCTGGATTCGACCAATCCCCACCTGCAAGCTGCGGCGGCCAAGGCCGTAGGCAGCCTAGGCTACAAGCCGGCTGTGCCTGCGCTCATGCGGAACCTGGAGGAATCGCTCTCGCGCGGCCCTGGTCGCAGCAATACCGTTCCCGTTAGCTACATTCAGGCGCTCGCGGAGCTTGAGGCTCGGGAGGCCATCCCCCTGTTGCTCAACATCGCGCGGCATCATCCCGGGCTGCGCAGCCGGGCAACCATGGCCCTGATGCACCTGCAGGCGCAAGAGGCCGTGCCCGTCCTGGCCTATATGCTGGCCGACCCCAGCAACAAACTGCGGATCAACCTGGTCCGGATGATGGTCCGGTTTGGCTACAAGGCTGCCCTGCCCGTTGTGCGCTCCCTGCTCACCGACATCAGGGCCCAAGTCCGGCTGGTGGCGCTGAATGCCGTCACCGAGTGGCAGGACCCGGCGTCTTTGGAGCGCGTGCGCCATCTCGCCTTCCACGATCCGAGCCCTATGGTGCGCAGCCAGGCCGTGCACAGCCTGGCCGTTCTGGCGGGGGCGCAGGCCGTGCCGGACCTCGTGTCCCTCCTCGGCGAGCTGAACACGGATGTGCGTTTCGCCGCGGTGACTGAGCTGGGCCGTATGGAGAGCCTCCCTGCGAAGGCCGTTGCTGCATTGCAGCAGTTGGCCGCTGTGGAGCAGGCGCCAAAGGTGGCGGAGGCCGCGCGGGATGTTCTGGCGCGAATCGATAGCCTCCCTGTCGCCTTCCAGCCTGCTGCGCCTTTGCCGCCTGCCCCTCCCGTCCCCGATGCGCTGCAGCCCGAGGCCGCCACGCTGCTCGCTGCGCTGGTTCGCTGGCAAGAGGCGCTGCCGACGCTCTTGGGCAAGAGCGACCTGGCGGAGATGGCGCGCATAGACGCCGCACTGACCACGCTTATTGTCACACTGCGCCGCGAGTAGGGGCGGGTTTACCCCGCCCCTACTGCACGGGATCGGTCTAGGCCAGGAGCAGGTACGGCTCTTCGACGAGCTGGGCGATGCGCTGCAGAAAGCGCGCGGCCGGCGCGCCGTCGACCAGACGGTGGTCGAAGGTGAGGCTCAGCCACATGCGCTGGCGCACGGCGAGCTGCCCGTCGACCACGGCCGGCATTTCCTTGATGCGCCCTACGCCGAGGATGGCGCATTCGGGCAGGTTGATGATGGGCGTAAAGGCATCGATGCCGTACATGCCCAGATTGGTGATGGTAAAGGTGCCGCCTCTGAGGTCATCGGGGAGGCTGCGCCCATCGCGCGCCCGGGCGACCATCTCTCGCACGGCGGTGGCGATTTCGCTTACGCGCAGCCGGTCGGCCTGGCGCACCACGGGCACGAGCAGCCCGCGCTCGGTATCCACCGCCAGGCCGATGTGTACCTCGTCGAGCAGGCGAATCTGGTCGCCTTCCAGGCGAGCATTCATGTGCGGCTGCTCGCGCAGCACGCGGGCGCAGATGGCCAGCAGCAGGTCGTTGTAGCCGATGGCAAAGCCGAGAGACGCGCTCAGTTTCTCCTTGAGCTGCGTGCGGATCGCCACCAGGTTTGTGGCATCGACCTCGGTGGTCAGCGTCACGCTGGCCGTGGTATGGGCGCTGGCGGCCATGCGCTCGGCGATGCGCGCGCGGATGCCGGCCATCGGTACCGTTTGCCCGGCTGCTGCTGGTGGCGGGGCGCTGGGCGCTGCCGCCGCCTGCAGGGTCACCTGTTCCACGTCCGAACGAACGATCCGCCCGCCCGGGCCGCTGCCGGCTAGGCCGGCCAGGTCGACCCCGGCCTCTGTAGCGACCTTGCGTGCGAGCGGGGTGGCCCGGCGCTGCGCCTCGGCGAAGGCCAGGACGTCGGCCTCTACGATACGCCCGTCGGGGCCCGAGCCCTGCAGCAAGGAGAGGTCTATACCCTTCTCCTGGGCCACACGCCGTGCCCGCGGCGAGGCAAAGAGGCGCTCGCGCTGCGCAGGCTCTGCCGCTGCAGCGGGTGGCGCTGCGGAGGCCGCAGGGGCTGCGGGGGCGGACAGCGGGGGCTGAGCCGCCGGCGCGCCGAATGTATAGCCGCTGATGTCGTCGGCGGGGTCACCGATCAGGGCGACGACCGTCAGCACTTTGACTGTGGCCCCCTTGTCGTAAAAGACCTTCAAGAGTTGCCCGCTGGCCGTGGCCTCGACATCCAGCACGGCCTTGTCGGACTCCATCTGGTAGAGCACATCGCCCTTTTTGATCTGATCGCCCTCTTTGACCAGCCACTGGACGATCGTGCCCTCGTTCATCGTTTCACCCAATGCGGGCAAGATGACTTCGGTTATCATAATCTCTCCTGTTCTTGGGACTGGGGGCTGGCCAAGTCTCGCCGCCAACCCCCGACCCCTATCGGTCTGGCCGGAGGGAGCTCGCTGATACCGTTGCCCGGGGTTACAGCCGGGCCGTTTGCTCCGCAGCAGCCCGGCCTGACCCCCTCAAAGGCCTCGCACCGGGGTGGCGCAAAGCATCCGGGCCGGTCTCCGGCCCGGACCACTTCGGCAGGCTGCTAGGCCCCTCGCAGGGCTTTGCGGATGCCGGCGACGACGGCGTCGGTGCTCGGTACGGCGGCGCTCTCGAGGGTCTCGCTCATGGGTACCGGGACGTCAGCCGCGGCGACGCGCACCATGGGTGCATCCAGGTAGTCAAAGGCCTCTTCGTTGACCAGGGCAAAGATTTCGTTGATAAAGCTGCCCGTCTTGTAGGCCTCGGTTACGCCGACCAGGCGCCCTGTCTTCTTGACGGAGGTTACGATGGCCTCCAGGTCCAACGGCTTGAGCGTGCGCAGGTCGATGACTTCGGCCGAGATACCCTCTGCGGCCAGTTGCTCGGCGGCTTCGAGGGCGCGGTGGACCATGCGCGAGTAGGTGACGACGGTGACGTCGCTGCCCTCGCGTTTGACGTCGGCCACGCCGAGGGGGATGACATAGTCCTCCTCCGGCACGGGGCCCTTGATGCCGTAGAGCATCTTGTGCTCGATGAACATCACCGGGTTATTGTCGCGGATGGCGGCCTTGAGCAGCCCCTTGGCATCGTAGGGCGTGCTGGGCATGACGACATAGATGCCCGGGAAGTGTACCCAGAGTGACTCCAGGCTCTGCGAGTGGTGCGCAGCGATGCAGCGCCCGGCGCCGCCTTCGGTACGGATGACCATGGGCACGGTCGTCTTGCCGCCGAACATGTAGCGGTTCTTGGCGCCCTGGTTGGCGATCTGGTCCATGGCCAGGGGCGTAAAGTCCACATACATGATCTCAGCGACGGGGCGAATGCCGGTCATGGCGGCGCCGACTGCCGCGCCGGCGATGGTCGCTTCGGAGATTGGGGTATCGCGCACGCGCTCACCGCCAAACTCTTCGAACAGGCCGCGCGTGGCTCCGTAGGCGCCGCCGTAGAGGCCCACGTCCTCGCCCATGATCATCACGGCCGGGTCGCGCTGCATCTCTTCGCGCATGGCCTCGACGAGGGCCTGCCAGTAGGGGATCTGGCGCATCTCCTTATCCTGGGCCACGCGCCGGCGCAACTCGCGCTCGGCCTGCACGGCGTCGGGCGTCCAGATGCTGGGCGCGTAGACGTCCTGGTCGACCTCGGAGGCCGGTGGCATGGGCGAGTTCAGGGCGAACTCGGTGGCCTGAGCGATGGCCTGCTCGGCCCCGGTCAGCGTGGCGTCTACTTCTTCCTGCGTGGCCACGCCGGCCTCTACCAAGCGCTTGCTCAGGGTCACGATGGGGTCCCGCTCTCGCCACTCGTTCTCCTCTTCGCGGGTGCGGTACACGCGCGGGTCGGAACGGGAGTGACCGTACCAACGGTAGGTCTGGCACTCGATGAGCGAGGGGCCCTCGCCGCGGCGGGCGCGCTCAGCGGCGCGCGCTACCGCCTCGCGCACGGCCAGGGGGTCCATACCATCAACGACCTCGCCGTGTATGCCGTAAGCGGCGGCGCGCTCGGCGACAGTTGACGAGCAGGAGGCGTGCGAGAAGGGCACGGACATGCCGTAGAGGTTGTTCTCTACGACATAGACGACGGGCAGCTTCCACAGCGAGGCCATGTTCAGCGCCTCGTGAAAGTTGCCGGTCTGTGAGGCGCCGTCGCCAAAGAAGCAGAGGACGACCTGATCCGTTTTGCGCAGGGAGACGGAGAGCCCGGCGCCGGTGGCCACGGGGATGTTGCCGCCGACGATGCCGGTGGCGCCCAGGTTCCCCTTGGCTACGTCGGCAATGTGCATCGAGCCGCCGCGCCCCTTGCAGTAGCCCGTCGTCCGGCCGCACAACTCGGCCATCATCTTGTTCAGGTGCTCCTGCTTGGCCTCGGGGGTGAGGGCGTGCTTGTCGCCATGGGCGTGGCAGTGCCCATGCCCACGGTGGGTGCTGGTAATATAGTCGTCTGACCGGATAGCGGACATGGCGCCGACGGCTACCGCCTCTTCACCGGCGTAGAGGTGCGAGGCGCCCTTGATAATGTTGCGGCCCAGGAGGTCGTAGACCGTCTCCTCAAAGTTGCGGATCTCGGCCATCTGGCGCAGCATCGTCAGGAGGTCGTCCTTGCTCAGCTTTTGCTCGGTCATGGTTTCCTTGAGGTCTGGCATGGTTCGATTCATCCCTTTCTTCGGCGTACTGCGCAATACGTAATGTGTAACGTCGCCTGGAGCAACACGCGCAGCAAAGAGCAAGGTTACGTATTACGTGTCACGCATCACGAGTCGTACTGCTTCATGAACGCAATCGTCTCATCGAGGGAGCGGACGCCTGCGGTGGCGCCGATCGTCGTGACGCAGAGGGCGCCGGTGGCGTTGGCCAGCCGTGCGCTCCGCTCCAGACTCCATCCCCTGGCTATGCCGGCCAGGAAGCCGCCGGCGAAGGCATCGCCGGCGCCGGTGGCGTCTATCGCCTTCACGGGGTAGACGGGCAGCGAGAGGGCCTGCTGCCGGGTGGCCACGTAGCAGCCGCGGCTGCCCATCTTGAGGGCGACCGTCTCGATCCCCCGGTCCAGGAAAAAGCCCGCCACCTCGGCCGGGTCCTCGCGGCCGGCGATCTGGCGTGCCTCTTCGATGGAAGGGACAATGATGTCCAGGTGCGCCAGGCAGGGCTCGATCAGCTCCAGCCAGCGGCCTGACGAATCCCAGGCTGTGTCCAGCGAGGTGGTCACCCCCGCCGCCCGGGCACGGGCCAGGATACGCCCGGTGACCTCACCGTCAAAGCCCGGCATGAGGTTGTGGCCGGCTACGTGCAGGATGCGCGCGCGGCGCACCAGGTCTTGGTTGATGTCCGTTTCGCGCAGGGCGCCGTTGGCCCCCACATAGTGGATAAAGGTGCGCTCGCCGTCCTCATCGACCATGACCATGGTGGCGGAGGTGTTGTTCACCGCATCGCGCACCACACCCTGGGTGTCGATGCCGTTGCTCTGCAGGACGTTGACGATATAATCGCCAAAGCCATCGGCGCCGACCTTGCCCATGACGCCGGTGCGCAGGCCGAGCCTGGCCAGGGAGATGCCGGTGTTGACCGCGCAGCCGCCGGTGTGCAACTCGATGCGCTGCACCGGCGCCAGCGTCCCTTTGGGGGGTAGCTCCCGAACGGGCAGGGCCACGACATCGGCCACCATAATGCCCAGGCAGAGGACATCGTAGAGCGATGAATCCTGGTTTGTGGTCATTGTCTCCCCCTTGCGTGCATCGCACGTGGTTTTCGGATACGTACTGCGTAATGCGCAAGGCTGTCTGGAGCAGCAGGTATGGCTATCAGCGATGCTATGCAGTACGCATGACGGATTGCTCTCTTCCTACAGCACCCGTACGCGCACGCGCGGCCGCATGGCCTCCACCTGGGATAGCGAGGCGATGCCGCTGCCGTCGACGAGGGCCGTAGCGGTACCCGCGGCGACGGCCAGGCGCGCCATCTCCAGGGGGCGCAGACCCTCCATGATGCCCCAGGCCATGGCTGCCATGACCGAGTCGCCCGCGCCCACCGGGGCGATGACGTCTACAGCGGGCGGAATGGCCTCGACGATGGTGCCCTGCCAGCCGATAATGGCGCCTTCGGCGCCGAGGGTGACGGCGACTGCCCTGATCCCGCGTGTCCACAGGTCGCGGACGACGGCCACGGCGTCGCGTTCCGTCTCCAAGGGGCGGCCCGTCAGGTCCTGCGCCTCGATCCGGTTCGGCTTGACCAGGAAGGGGCGGGCGGCGGCGCCGAGGACAAGGGGCTTGCCGCTGACATCGAGCAGCGCCCTGGCCCCGCGCGACTGTACGAGGTGGACGAGCCGGGCGTATGTATCCTGCGGAGCGCCCAGCGGCAACCGTCCGGAAAAGACCCAGAGGTCGCCCCGCTCGGCACGTGACATGATGCGCTCTTCGAGCGCGTCCAGCTCTTCGAGCATGACCACGGGTCCGGGCTCGTTGACCTTGAGGTATGAGCCCCGGGTCTCTTCGACGATGGTGATGTTGCTGCGCGTCTCGCCGTCAATGTTCACGGCCTCGCAGGGGACCTCTTCCTTTTGCAACAGGCGCAACATGGTTGCGCCTGTCCCCCCGCCAAGCAGGGCGAAGGCGAGAACCGGCAAGCCCCAATTGCTGAGGGCGCGGGCTACGTTCAGCCCCTTGCCCCCGGGGTCCAGGCGCACGGTATGCGCCCTGTTCACAGAAGCCGCCTCCAGCCGCTCTACGGTGAGGGTGCGATCGAGGGAGGGGTTGAGGTCCACTGCCACGATCATGGCCATTCTCCTCTTTCCAGGCGTTGGTAACGCAACTGCACGGCCCGGCCCAACGGTTCGGCTGGGTCGATGCTCGACACGGCCTGCAGGGTAGCCGGGAGCCCCTGCGTGGTGATTTGTTCTTGTAGGCGAGCCGCGATGGGATCATCGGCGCTGTCGAAACGATAGGCGGCGGCGATGGCCCAGGGCAGGGCGCTGGGGGTGAGCCCCGCTTGTTCCGACAGGCGGGCGGCGCCCACCAGCCGGTCATCCGAGGCCAGCTTGCGCAGCGGATCGCGCCCCAGGCGCACCAGCGTGTCGCCGAGGGCGCGGTTGGCAAAGCGCCGGCGCAGGTCGTTGGCGTGGTCCTCGAGCCAGCGCGCAGAGACCTGGTGCGCGGCGGCGATGCCCTCTCGCGCCTCAGCCCAGGCGGCCTCCAGCAGCGGGCGGATGACCGGGTCCTCCAGGGCTTCGTAGCCGTAGGTGTGGCCGCGCAGGTAACCCAGGTAGGCCAGTACAGCGTGGCCACCGTTGTGGATATAGAGCTTGCGGGCTACATAGGCGTCAAAGTGGTCGCAGGCCTCCAGGCCGACGACATTGGGCACCGGGCCGACGACACTACGGCGGTCGATGGGCAGCTCTTTGTACGGCTCGGCGACGATGAACGAAGGGTCCGCCGCGCGCTGTTCGGGGGTCAGCAGGGGCACCATACGGCCGATCACCGTCTCGACCAGACCGACCCGCTTGCCGAAGGCATCGTGGAAGCGCTCGGGCAGCTCGGCGGCCAGCAGGCCATGAAAGTACTCGGCCGCGTTTTTGAGGTTCTCGCAGACGATGATGTTCAGCGGGCCGGCCTTTGGGTCGGCCAGGCGCTGGGTCAGGCCGGCGGCCACCGTCTTGGCCACGGCCGGCAGGGCGCGGACGCCGGCGGAGGTGGCCATCAGCGAGGCCTCAGCCACAGCCGCCGCCACGCTCGCCGTATCGCCGGCATGGAGGGCGCGCACCGGTGAGATCCACAGCTCTTGCGCGTTATCGTTATCCACGAGCTGCAGGCGGTAGCCGTGGCGCTCGTTCAGCGCCTCCAGCAGCGGCTCGTCGATATCGACGAGGATGACCTCATAGCCGGACTCGGAGAAGAGCTGCCCGAGAAAGCCGCGGCCGACGTTGCCGGCCCCAAAGATGATTGCGGTGGGTCTGGTATCCAAGGTAACCTCAGGTCTGTGGTAGTACTGCGTAAAGCCGTCCCCTGTGGCGAGTCTTGCTCAGGGCGCGGTTACGCAGTACGCATTACGGATCACGCATCAATCCATCACCTGCCCGCCGGTCACGTTGATGGCCTGGCCGGTCATGTAGGCGGACTGGTCGGAGGCGAGAAAGACGACCACATTGCTCACATCGTCATAGCTGCAGCCGCGGCCGAGGGGTACCTGAGACTCGTACTTGGCGCGGACCTCCTCGACGGTGATGCCCCAGCGTTTGGCATACTGCTCATAGAGCGAATCCTGCCAGAGGGGCGAATCCAGCAGGTTGCCGGGGCAGATCGAGTTCACGCGGATGCCGTAGGGCGCGAGTTCCAGGGCCAGGCTTTGCGTTAGCCCAATGCCGCCGAACTTGCTGGCGGCGTAGGCCGAGTTGCGAAAGCTGCCGCGCTTGCCGGACTTGGAGTTGATCTGCACGATCACTCCGTGCCCGGCCGGGATCATCACCCGGGCGGCGGCTCGGGCGCAGATAAAGTAGCCGGCCAGGTTCACATCGATGACCTTGCGCCAGCGCGCCGGGTCGAACTCGAGGATGTCGCCGGAGATGAGGATGCCGGCGTTGCTGACCAAGAGGTCCAGGCCGCCAAAGGCCTGCACGGTAGCCTCGACCATGGCCTCGGCATCCTCGACGCGGGTCACATCGGCCTGCACAGCCAGGGCGCGCCCGGCGCCGTGCTCGGCTTCGATGGCCGCCGCCAGCTCTTGCGCCCGCTCGAGCTGCAGGTCAGCGATGGTTACCCGTGCGCCCTCGCCCGCCAGGCGCCGGACAATCGCCTCGCCCAGGCCCTGCGCGCCGCCGGTGACGATGGCGCGGACGTTTTGTAGTTGCTGTGACATGGGTGAACTCCTTGGTCTCACGCGTCAAACGTGGGGCATACTGCGTAATGCGTAAGGTCGCCTCTTGTGGCGAGCCTTGTCGAGCAAGGTTACGCATTACGCAGTATGCAGTAGTAGCCAACCTGACGCTTTGACGTCTTGACGTCCTACTCCCGCGGCAGATACTCCCTCAGTAGCTCTTCTTCCGCCGCATGTGTCCACACCGGCCCCTCGCCGAGTTTGGCGGCGACCTGGGGCATGCGCGTCTTCATCTCCTCGAGGGTGGTCAGGGGCAGGTTGACCGCCTGCGGGTAGACGACGACCTTGCCGGAGAAGCGCTGCTCGGCCATGCCCTCCAGCCCCTCACGGGCGCCCTCAAGGCCGGTGACGGCGGCGAGGGTCTGCTCCGGCGAGAGGGTGCCGGCCAGGGACTTGTCCAGCACGCGCTGCAGGTCGGCGATGGCCGAGCCGCTGGAGCCGATGATGCGCAGTTGGCGCTCATCGCGCACGCCATTCAGATCCAAGACGGCCATCGTGCCACGGTTGAGCCCGGCGAAGACGTTCAACACGCCGCCCGCGCAGAGGCGCGAGTAGGCGCGCGCTACGACGCCGGCTACCGGCGCCAGCACGACGATATAGTCGGGGCCGCGCCCATCGGTCAGCTCGTCCATGCGCGCCTCGAAGGCTTCGGGAGTCAGCTCGGGTTCGGCGATGCAGACGAGGTCAACACCGTTGCGCCGGGCGAGCGGGCCGAATTTGCTTTCCACCACGGCCAGGCGGTCGGCGAGGAGGTCGGTGACGATGACCCGACGGGGCGCACCGCTGCCCAACTCGAGGGCGCGCTGGATGTGCATGTGCCCCATCGGCCCCGCGCCGCCGATGGCCCAGAGCACGCCGCCGGGGTGCAGTTCGCGCTCAAAGCTACGGTAGGCGAGGGCGATATCGGGCTGGCTTGTGCCTGCCAGCAGGATGCGGTCATAGTGCAGCCGGCCGATATCTGTGGGGGCCGGCTCGGGCAGCGGCTCGGGCGAAGCCAGGATCAGTGCGCCGCCCGTGCCGACCAGGGCCATGGCCGCCGTAATCGACTCGGCGCCGTGCGGCCCGACGAGCACCACATCGTCAAAGGACTCCACGCCCGCTGCTGCGGCAGCCTGGGCATAGTCGGCCGGGGTGAGGCCGTTCACCTCGACGATGCGCACGCCCTTTTGCGTGCTGCTGTGGCACTCTGAGGCAAAGCCCAGCTCGGCGGCTCGCTCGCGCAAGCTACTCGCCAGGCCGGCCGGGAGGTCGCTGAGCACCACCACCTCCGGGTGGCTCTCGGCGTCAAAGCCACGGCTCAGGGTAAACTCGCCCGCGGTGGGCACGCCGACGAACCAGGCCGCACCGCCCGGCTTGATCTGCTCGCGATACTCGATCACGTACGAAGCTTCGACACAAGCCCAGGGCTCGGCCAGGGCGGCCTCAGCGTAGCCCTGCTGGGGCTGCAGGGGCAGCAGGTAGCAGCCCTCATCGCCGTCCAGTATCTCTTTGCCCATCACATTATACTGCTGCAGGCCGCCGGGCAGCGCATAGCCCACGGCCATGCTGCGCCCCTGATAAAAGACATCGGCCTGGACGACAAAGCGGTCGCCGACCCGGAAATCGGCGCGGCGGTTGGCGCCCACGCCGACGACGGTCAGGGCGATCTCATGCCCCAGAATAACCGGGTGGGTGCGCATATCTGCAACCACGCGCGGGTGGCTCTGGCCGGCCTTGATGACCTTGAGGTCCGAGAAGCAGAGGCCCACGCCGTCCTGGCGGACCAGGATCTCGTCGGGGCCGTAGGCGGGCAGCGGTAGCTCGCTGGTCTGGCCGTTCTCCCCCAGATTCTCAAAGCCGGCGCCATAGAGGTGCCACACCTTGTGGGTCGCAGGCAGGGGCCCCTCGCCGCGGCGGTATTGCTCCAGGATGTCGTTGCTCATTGTTCACCTCTCTTGGCGTCATGCGTCAGGCGCCAAACGTCATACGTGGGGTGCACAGCGTACCTGTAATGCGTAACCTCGCTCTGGGCAAGTCTCGGTACAAGAAGCCACCTTACGCATCACATTACGTCTGACCGTTTGACGCACCACTCACCTACACAAGTACCACTTCCACTCCCCGCGCTCTCAGCGCCTCCACCATCGCAGGGGGCGCGCCCTGATCGCTGATCACGCGGTGGACACCGCTCCAGGGCATGAGGGAGACCAGGGCGACGCGCCCCCACTTGCTGGAGTCGGCGACGATGGTCACCTCGCGCGTGACGCTGATCAGTGAGCGTTTGAGCTCGGCCTCGTACGAGTCAATGTCCGTCAGCCCGTGGAGGGTCAAGCCGCGGACACCGAAAAAGCCCTTGCCGGCGTTGCACTTGGCCAGCGTTTCGGTGCCCAGCGCGCCCACCAACGACACAGTGTTGCGATCGAGCACACCGCCGGGCATAACGACCGTGATCCCCTCGGACTCGACAAGCTCCAGGGCGACCATCAGCGAACTGGTGACGACGGTCAACTCGCGCCGGTCGCGGATGCGCCGGGCGATCTGCAGCGCCGTTGTGCTGGCATCGAGGGCGATGGCATCGCCGTCGCGGATCATCGCCGCTGCGGCGGCCCCAATGCGGCCCTTTTGCTCCACCTGCGAGCGCTCGCGCACGGGCAACGAGAACTCGCGGCCGTTGCGATCCACCCGCACCGCGCCGCCGTGGGTGCGCAGCAGCAGACCGCGCCGCTCCAGCTCGTCCAGGTCCGAACGGATGGTGGCGGCGGATACATCAAACCGCTCGCTCAGCTCGGCCACGGTCATGGCCTGCCGCTCGGCGACCAGCGAGGCGATTTGAGAGAGGCGCTCCTCGGGGAGGAGCCGGCGGGGTGCCGGATCTGTCATACGCTTGCACTTTCTTGCGTTTGTTTGCGTTTGCTAGCGTCTACTTTCGATTCTACTGCATATTCTTTGGATTGTCAACCCCGTGGGAAGTGCTTGCGATGTGAGCTCTTTGACAGTATCCTGCGACTCGCATAGGCTGGATGCCGTAGAGACTGGAGTGGCATGCTCCGAAGCGGAAGGCGGGCCTGTGCTTCGCATTATCCGGTATGGGGCCTCAAGGGGGGCAGGGGCTGCCCGGCACCGTGGGCTGCGTAAAGCGCCCAAGCAGAACGGAGGGAGGACTAGGGAATGGCGCAGAGATCGCTCGGCTCCACGACTGTGGTGCAGGTGGGGGTGATTGTCGACGACATCGAGGCCAAGGCGCGCGCCTGGGCCGACATCCTGGGGCTGCCCGTGCCGGAGGTGCACATCACCGATCCGGCAGAGATCGCCCAGACCCGGTACCGCGGCCGGCCCACGCCGGCGCGGGCCAAGCTGGCCTTTTTCGATCTTGGGCAGGTCTCGCTGGAGCTCATCGAGCCCGTCGATGAGCCCAGCACCTGGAAGGACCAGCTCAACCGGCACGGCTCCAGCATCCATCACGTGGCTTTTGTCATCCAGGGCATGCAGGATGCGGTCACCTACCTGGAGGCCAAGGGGGTGCCCCTGGTGCAGCGTGGCGAGTACACGGGCGGGCGCTACGCCTACCTGGACGGCACCGAGCGGCTCGGGGCGATTCTGGAGCTGCTGGAGAACGATTGACGGGAGGCAGGGGAGCAAGGAACCAGGGAACCCGTAGCTCCTTGCCTCCTTGCTCCCCCGGTTTCCTAATACCCCAAGTGCACTGCACCCGTGAAGCGGTGAGGTGCTTGTGATGCAGACTGACGGCATGGCGCGAGCCACGTGCGCCGAAAAGAGAGCAGCACTACGGGTGCTGTTCGGCAGGGGTTCGCTCGCCTAGCCCTATAGTTGCGAGAGGTCCGTGCGCAAGACGCCGATATCCTCCTTGTTGATGGAGTAGACGACGTAGAGGAAGCCGTCCAGGATCATCGTGTGCGGGTACTGGTAACCATGGTCTTTGTATGTCCCTTCAAAGACGGGTGCCGTCTCCTCGTTCCGCAGGATGAAGGAGCGCGTCCAGTCCTCGCCGTCCTCACTCAATGAGAGCACTAGCAGCGTCCGATACTCGCGCCGAGTGGAGGGATTGCCGACATAGTAGAAGCGGCCATCCGGCAGCCTTCCCAGGTGGAACTTGGCCACCGAGTCTGTGAACTGGGTGGGGCCGGGCGGCGACCAGGTCTTGCCGTCATCATCGCTTGTCGTGTGCCAGAGATAGCCCGTGCGCGTCCGCAGGAACATATGCAGGGCACCGTCATCGGTCTGGAAAAAGGCGCCTTCGTTGGTCACTGGTCGCCCCGGGTCGAGGTAGGGTGCTGCGTCCCAAAAGCCCGTCGAGTCGTCGACGTAAGGGTGTGGCATGTCGCGGGGGTAGATGCCGGTCGGCGTCCATCCCGTCAGTCCTGCCGGGTCGTCCGTGTACGGGAACATCATGCCGCCGGCCATGATGAGCCGCCCCGAACGCGTGGGCTGCGGTCCGTGGTTAGGGATCATGCGTTCGATGATTGGAATGGGCTTGCTCCAGGTACAGCCGTCGCGGGTGGTCATGGCCCAGGTGCGGGTGTTCTTGTGAGGTGTCTCCTGTATGTGGTCCGGCTTGCGGGTGCCGGGGGGCACGTCGTACTCATATTCGCCGATGTAGGCGACGAGCGTGTCTTGGTGGACGTGCCAGCCGCCGGCGGTGAAGGTGAGGCCCCAATGCTCGCCCATTTGCGTGTCTACCAAGGGGGTCGGGGTTGACCAGGACCGAAAGTCGTCGGAGGTTGAGAACATGACGCGCTGGCCCACGTCATCCTCGTCGATCCAACCGTTGGAGAACATGACATAGAACCGTCCCTGGAAGTGGGCGATGTGAGCATGGTGGCTGTAGGTCCATGGGGACCAAGCCTTGTAGATCATCTGACTTTCGACGGCCAGTTTAGGCAGCCCTGTGCCCTTGTAATCCTCTCCAATATAGTTCCGGATCATTTCCTGTCTCTCCTCGAGTTCTGTCAAAGCCTGGCCCCATCAGCCTTTGGTGCCGGTGAGAGCGATGCCCTGGACAAAGTAGCGCTGGCCAACTATGAACAGGGCCAGCAAGGGTAGAATGCTGATCGTCGTGCCGGCCATCAGCAGGCCCCATTCTGTGAAGTGCTGATTCTGGAACGACTGCAGGCCGAGCTGTAGGGTGCGCGTCTTCTCGCTCATTGTAATGATCAGGGGCCAGGTAAAGTCGTTCCAGGCGCCTTGGAAAGCAAAGATGGCCAAGGTGGTCAGCACCGGTTTCATCAGCGGCAGCATGATGCGGCGGAATATGGCGGCTTCCGAGCATCCGTCGATACGAGCCGCATCGGCCAACTCGTTGGGCAGAGTCATAGTGAACTGGCGCATCAGGAATATCCCGTATGCGCTGATGAGGTTCGGCAGAGTCAAGCCGGCTATCGTGTCGATGAGGCCGGTTCCCCCCATACCCCAGATGTTGTTGCCGCCGGTGAGCGGCCAGCGCCTGAGGATGATAAACAGGGGGATGAGCAGCATCTGGAAGGGGATCATCATAGTGGCCAGCACCAAAACGAACAGAATGCTGCGGCCGGGGAAAGCCAGACGGGCAAAGGCGTAGCCCGCCATGGAGCAGAGAACGAGCTGGCCCACTGTGCTCAGGCCGGCATAGACGGCCGAGTTCAGCGCGTAGCGGGAAAAGTTGGCTTGCTGCCAGGCATCTTCATAGTTGGCCCAGTTCAACTCGCGCGGGATCCAGGTGGGCGGGAAGTCAAACATCTGATAGTCTGGTTTGAGCGATGTGGAGACCATCCACAGGAACGGGATGATCATCAGCAGGCTGCTGACGAGCAAGATGGCGTGTAGCAGCAGACGCCGGCTCAACGGCAGGCTACGGCCCGCGCGGCCCGAGCTATGCCTTCGCTTTCTGGGGCGGTCTATGGTTTCTGCAACCATCTCTTTGTATCACCTCACCAGTACTCGACGTCGCTGCGCAGAAAGATCCAGTTGAACATGGAGAGCGCAAAGATGATGGCAAAGAGCACCAAGGCTTGCGCCGCGCCGTAGCCCATGCGCTGGTATTTGAAGGCATTGAGGTAGATCTGGTGCACGATCGTTGTCGTGGCGTAGCCAGGCCCGCCTTGGGTCATCACATAGATGCTGCCAAAGACTTGGAACGAGTCGATCACCGAGGTCACAAAGACGAAGAACGTTGTCGCCTTGAGGAGGGGCAGGGTGACGCTCCAGAACCGGCGCCAAGCCCCTGCACCGTCAATCTCGGCCGCCTCATAGAGGTGTTCCGGTATCCCCTGCAACGCGGCCAAGTAGATGATCATGCTCGTACCCATGCTTCGCCATACGGACATGAACATCACTGAGGGCAGCGCAAGGCGAGTATCCATGAGCCATCTCTGGGGTGGCAGCCCGACGGCCTCCAGCAGTGCGTTCAGGATGCCTACGTCAGAGGAAAACATCCACATCCAAACTACGGCGCTGGCTACTGTGGAGGTGATGACTGGCAGGTAGAAGGCCGCCCGGTAGGCCACGATGCTTCGGATCTTTTGGTTCATCAATAGGGCTACGGTCAGTGAGAGCGCGATGCCTGCTGGGACAACGCCTACTGTATAGATGGCCGTGTTGCTCAGCGCCGTATGGAAAACACGGTCTTGTAGAATGTACTCAAAGTTGAGCGTTCCGACCCATTCCGCTGGGCGCGTGAACTTGAACTCGGTAAAAGCCAGAACGCAGGCATAGAGCATTGGAAAGACAGCAAAGACCAGGAAGAAGAGCATGGGCACCGTGACGAAGAGGATGCCCGTGCGGCGCTGATCGCGGGCAATAGGCCAGGCGCCTCGATGGCTCGAGCCCCTTCCTGGTGGGGTTCTCAGCGTGGCCTTTGGCGCTGCAACAGCCATAGCACCTCCTCTGGGGGAGGGATGCGCTTCGGCGCACCCCTCCCTGTTCTTGAGCTATCAACCGGTGCGGTGATCGCTAAAGCGGCAGTCGCTCCAGTGGCGCGCAACCAACTCTAGCAGTTTATGCTCCAACCGGTAGTTAGCTGGGGCGAGCCAGGATCTGATCTGCCTGGGCTGCCGCATCGTCGAGGGCCTGCTCGGGCTCCTTCTGCCCAATCAGGGCCAGCTCTATCTCCGCCGACAGAGCGGAAAAGATCTCGCCGTACCTGGGGTGCTGTGGGATCTCGACGGTGTGTTGGAGAGCTTCCGCAATGGGGGCGATGTAGGGGTCTCCCACCACGGCTTCGTCCTCCATGGCGGCTATGGTCGACGGCGGCCGAGAGACATCCTTCGACCAACGCACCATTACCTTGGGCTGCATCCAGTACTCGATGACCCGCCACGCCTCATCTTTGTGTTTGGCGGCGCTGGGTATCATCAGCGCACAGGTGGTTACGACCTGCGCAAATCCGTTGGGGCCGCCTGGGATGCCTGTGATCCCCCAGTTCTTGAACTCGGGCCGCCAGCGGTTGATGCGGACGGTTGCTGCAGGCACTTCGAACACCATACCCATCTTGCCAGCGATGAAGGGCTCGGAGGTCGAATCCTCGAATTCGTCGCCCCAGCCGAGGTCCGTGGCTCTGTCCTTCAGGATCAGGTCTGCCATGAGGCGCAGAACCTCTTTGCCCTCTGGCCCATTGAACGCCACCTTGGTCAGGTCGTCGTTGTACAGCTTGCCTCCGTAGGCGTAGAGGAGAGGCAGGAAGGCGCGCGGCGCGGAGTACGAACTGATGCCGCAGCCCGAGACCTCCAGTTTCCCCGAGGAATCTCTCTTGGCAATGGCCATAGCGGCCTCGCGCAACGACGGCCAGTCGCGAGGTGGGCTTTCCGGGTCGAGGCCGGCGGCCTCGAAAAGGTCCTTGTTGTAGTAAAGCACCAGGGTATCGGCATAGACAGGGATGCCCCACACTCTGCCATCGTACTTGCACTGTGAGATTACGCCCGGCGGAAAGCTCGACTCCTTGAGACTCTCCGATGCTTCAAGATAAGGCCCCAAGTCGGTCAGGGCTTCGATCTCGACGTAACCGGGGAGAAAGTCCGTCTCGTTGCCCAAGAGGTCCGGCACGACCCCACCGGTAGCTGCCGTCAGGAACTTTTGCTGGGTCTCCTCGCTGCCGAATGTCGGCTCGTGTACGACCTCGATGTCATCCGAGGCTGCATTGAAGGCGCTCAGCAGTGCGGCGCGCCCCTCCTCCTTGGAGCCGACCAGTTCCGACCAGAAGGATACCTCGACCTTGCCGGTGGCGCCTGGGGTTGCCGTGACGACCTTTTCGACTTCCTTGACCACCTCTTTCTCGATGACCTCGGGCTCGGGCTGGGGCTGGGCACAGCTTGCGGCTAGCGCCCCCCCTGCGGCCAGTGCTGACATGGTCAGGAACTTGCGACGGTTAATCGTCTGCTTGCCCATCCTGTACCTCCTGCTGAAGGGTAGCGATCTGGCGGTGCCGGCTCACCGCAACGATGCGGTTCATTGGTTGCCAACTCTGGGATGCCGGCCCAGGGAGGTGATGGTCAGCGCAGCGGGCGCTTCACGGTGACCCGTACGATGCGCACAGCGTAATGGGCATCATGGCGCCCATTGACCAGGTCCATCTCGTCAATGTCCATCTGGCTGCCGGCCATGATGGTTACCTTGTTGGATTCGGGCAGCTCGAAAACGGCGCAGCTCAGGCCGGCATCACGGTACCCTTCGTCAATGCCTTTGCGCCACGGCTCGATGCGCAAGTGCTCACCGTAGGGGCAGTCCACGCGCATCTTGACCCCAGTGCGCGGGTATTTCCACTCGAGCGGCTCAGCGTGCAACAGTACAAAGCCTGGCGGGCAGCAGGCGCTGCCTATGACCGTCACGCCGACGATGGGCTCATCCTCAACAAAGGTGATGGCGCCATACGGCGGCACATCGAGCTCCACACCGTCTTCGTTGAACTCGGCGCCCATGTAGGGATCGGTCCGCCCGAGCTCGACAAGAAAGTTGGGATAGTTGAACGGAGCCTCGTACTCATAGGTGACGGTTGTATAGGCACTCCGTACCTGCGGTTCACCGGTCTCAGCCCGCCGCACTACCTCCTGCTCGGCGTCTGAGAACTCGCCTACGCGCCCTTCTCGCCATGGGTTCTTGATAACTGCGCGCTTGATTGTCATCATGCACTCTCCTTGGTAGCTCACTCTCGCACTCATAACCCCTGGGAGGCTGCCGGCCTGCTCAGAAGGAAACCAGCCCCCGCGCGCAGAGTATCGCTTGAGTCAATGCCTCCAGACCTCCGGCATGGGTGCCTCCAATACGTCGTGGATTAGGACTCTGCGCTGGGAGAAACTGGGGGCACACCTACAGGCAGTGCTAGTGGAGTGATACGCTGAAACCCGGGCGCCGCCAGACACTTCCCCCGCGCGCATCAAATCTGGCGCCCGATCGGCGATGCGCTCAATGGCCGTACAGTCGGCGGACTGTAAGGGGCTGCGCAGCACCACGACGGCTCTGCTATCGCCGTAGTAACAAGCCGTCGCACAGGGGATGCGAACCCGATGGTCCACCCCGCCCATGACGTGGCCGCACTGCGGCATCAGTGCCATCTCGGCGCAGAGCCTGACCGGGCCGAGGGTCGCGTTGCAAACCGCTGCAGGCCCACACGCTGGATGGTACGATCGCTTCCAGCCGCTGGGGAGCGCCACATTAGCTTGGGCTGCACTAGCGCGATGCAGTGGGGCATGCCTGGCGATGGTGGGGGCAGGCCGGCAAAGATCCAGATTCCTCAACGGCATGGGTGTAGACAGAACTGTAACCCTTCGATGTTCATCAAGACTGAACTACGATGCTCTATTCTGAATAGATTCTATCACAGAATGCCAGCAGAGTCAATACTCGGCGTGCAATAGCTACTCTACAGAGTAGGCAGCGTTTCTGGAGACTCTTCGCGTTCACTCTACCGACCTGGACCTCCCCCAAGATCACCCAGCAGAACCACATGCGCAGAGCCTCTCCCAGAGCACCCTGCGGGTTCAGCCATAGGTGACGGCTTTGGCCACTGCTCTGCGGTTGAGCTGTGCGGTGGGTGGGCCGGATGGGGTAATCTGAAGGCAGCCGGGCTCTCTGTGAGGAAGGCCACAGTCCTTCCTCACAGAGAGCCCGGTATCCCAGCTCTGCACATGCTTCGAGCGGCGGAGCACGTCAGGAGCCGAGTTGATTGGAGCCTGGTCCGAAGCTCATGGTCAGCGCGAACCGCTGTAGCCGAGGCGTTGGGAGATGGTTGCGGCGACTTTGGCAACTTGGGGACCAAGCTCTGCGATGCGCTCGTCTTGCATGCGGCCCGTTGGCCCCGACACACTGCAGGAGGCAATGACCGCGCCCGAGTCGTCGCGGATTGGAGCGCCGACGCACCGTATCCCCACCTCGTGCTCCTCATAGTCGACCGCATAGCCGAGTTGGCGGATGCGAGCCAGCTCGTGCCGCAGGCGCTCCGGATCGGTGATCGTGTTCTCGGTGTAGCGGGTCAGCTCCTCTGTACTGATGATGCGATCCACCTGTTCCTCGGGCATGAAGGCCAACTTTGCCTTGCCGACGGCCGTGCAGTGCAATGGCACTCGCTCTCCGATCGGGGAGCGGGAGGGCAGGCGCCCAGAGGCCTCGATGGAGTAGATGTACACGGAGCGATTGCGGTGCAGAATGGTGAGGTATACCGCCTCGCGCGAGGACTGAGCCAGCTCGCGGAGGAGGGGTGCAGCGCGATCCCTGATCTCGACGTTGGCGCGCACCGCCTGGCTCAGTTCGAGCAGTCTCACGCCCAGGCTATAGCGGTTCGTCATCGGGTCTTCTTCGATGTAACCGCGATACTTGAGGGTCGAGACCAGGTTGTACACCGTGCTTTTGGCCAGGCCGAGGCGCTTGCTCAGGTCTGTGATGCCCAGCATGTGGTCGCCTTCGGCGAATGCCTCCAGGATGTCCAGCGCCTTCAGCACCGAAAGCACAATGTGGCCCGGCACTTGCGTCTCTTCTGTCATATACAAAACCTTCTAGTGCTAGAGCAATAGCTCGGAGGTCACGAGGCCGCGGCCGACCTGCGTTCGTTGCCCACCTATGGAGTGTAGTGATAGCGATGATGCGTGTCAACAGACCCATCTCGCGTGTCGCGGGCGCCAAACCTGCATAGATAGCAGGCCGCATACGGGGCGGCCGCAGGATTCGGAGGGCGATAAAGAGCCAGGTCTTTCAGTCAACAGATGCCTGTACTCTTCAGGGCAAGAGGTCGGCGTCTCGCAGCTTGGCCTGGGCATCGGCGATGAGTCTGTCGCCGGCTTCGGGCAAGGGCGAGCGGACACAGCCGCCCGTCAACCCACGCAGTTCGAGCGCTCGCTTGAGCAGCGACAGCGAACCTCCGTCTCCGAGAGCCGTGCGAACCTGATCCAAGAGTGCCTGCTGCTTTCGGGCGCGATCCAGATCGCCCTGCCGGTAGGCGGTATAGAGGTCCACCACAACTTGGGGGAATACGTTAGCATTCCCCGAGATGCTGGCCTGCGCGCCGGCCTCGAGGGCGGCCAAGACCAAGCCGTCGCTTCCACACGCAACCTGGAAGCTACCCTCGCGCAGCTTTGTGTAGCTACGGAGGTTATCCAGACTTCCCGAGCTGTCTTTGATCCCTATCACATTGGGGCAGAGCCTGATGACGGCCTCCGCCACCGCGACAGAGATGCTGTTGCCGCTGTTCTGCGGGATATTGTAGAGAAAGACGGGGGTATCCGGCACTGCCTCCGCGATGCGCCGAAAGTGCTCAACCTGCGCCTCATCGCTGAGCCGGTAGTAGAAAGGACTCACGGCCGACACGGCAGCGACGCCGACCGCCGCAGCATGCCTGGCGAGTTCGATGGCCTCGCGGGTCGCGGCGGCGCCCACGTGGGGGAGCACAGGAGCGCGGCCTGCCGATGCCTTCATGACTGCCTCTAGTACCTGCTTGCGTTCGTTGATCGTCAGGAGCGGCCCCTCGCCTGTAGTGCCGCACGGCATCAGCCCATGGACCCCATTCTCTACAAGCCACCTGACGTGCTGTTCGAGGGCGCCCAGGTCGATCTCCTGCGCCTCGTTCATGGGAGTAAGCAACGGCGGGACAACGCCCTCGATGTGGAATGACATGTCTTTGAACCCCTTCCTGTCTGTCGGTCGCTGACCGAAGCTATCAACCGGTGCGGTGATCGCAGAAGCGGCAGGCGCTCCAGTGGCACGAACTGGCTTGGGCAATCTATGCTCCAACCGCTAGGTGCCGTCTTCCAGGCCTCAGAGCGCGATCTTGACGACGATTTTCCTCACCGGCACGGAAATCCCCCAGGCCCGCCCGGGAGCATGGGCATCGCTGGGGTAGAAAACGGCCACGCGATCAGGCTGCATGGGCACTTTAGTGACGGCCCTTGGCGGAACAGTGCCAAACCAGATATCGCTACGGTCGTCATAGGGGGCGGTGACCGTGGCCTGCTCGCTCGGGGCCCAGCCGATGATCTCCCGGCCTGAGGCCACGTATTGGATGTCAATGTACCTCCGGTGTCCTTCGAACTGCCATTCGGAGCCTGTTTTGGTCTCGTATGTACTGATCAGAGCGAACAGTCTGTCGCCATCGAGGTCGACTCTGCCTTCTACTGCCGGTGCCTCGCGCAGGATCTGGATCACCTGAGTGATTGTGTCTGGTGGCAGGGCGGTCTGCTCCGCCAACTGGTCGAGGACTGTGACGATCACAACTCGTTCCTTTCCTGATACCTCTACCCTTTCATGCCGGTCAGGGTGATACCGCTGACGAACTGGCGCTGCCCGATGAGGAAGATAATCACCACAGGGATGAGGGCCATCGTGTTGGCGGCCATCAGCAGAGGATACTCGACGCCGCCGTGTGCGTCCTGGAAAAAGGCCATGGCCACCTCGATCGTACGCATCTCTGACCGCGTGGTCACGATCAGCGGCCACAGGAAGCTCCCCCATCCCGAGTTGAAGGAGAATATGCCTACTACGGTAAGTGCGGGAGTGGAGAGCGGCAGAATGATGCTGAGCAGAGTTCGTAGTCGTCCAGCGCCGTCGATGCGCGCGGCGTCGTCCAGGTCTTTTGGGATGGTGCGGAAGAACTGCCTTAGGAAGAAGATGTTGTAGGCGCTTACCAAGTTGGGCACGATCAGGCCCTGGTACGAGTTCAGCCAGCCCAACTGCCTCGTGACAAGGAATAGAGGGACCAGCGTAACCTGATCAGGCAGCATCATAGTTGATACCAGCAATGCGAAGACGGCGTCGCGCCCTGGGAACGTGAGCCGGCCCAGCGAGTAGGCGGCCAGTGAACACACAATCAACCGCCCAAGTACAATGCCACAGGCCAAGATGATTGTGTTGAGATAGTACCGGGGGAACGGGGCGGCCCGCAAGGCTGCAGGGTAGTTCTCCCACACGAAGGGGGCAGGAATCCATTCTGGCGGCCAGGTGAAGACTTGTTGATACGTCTTGAGCGACGTGCTGACCATCCACACGAAGGGTGCCGCCATGGTGATTGCCATCGCAACCAGTACGGTATAGAGCGCCCCTCTAGAGACCACTACGAGCAGTTTCTGCATGTGTCGCGGTCTCATGGATGATCGCGACGGAGAATGCACTGGTTCTCTAGACCTCATAGTACACCAGCTTTCTGCCCGCCCAGAATTGCAGCAATGTCAACAGAAGCACGATGGCGAACAAGATGTAAGCCAGCGCGGAGCCGTAGCCCATCTGAAAGTACTTGAACGCACGCTGGTAGATAAGGAAGACCATGACAATGGTGCTCTGCAGCGGACCGCCATTGGTGAGTATATAGATCGAGCCGAAAACCTGAAATGAGCCGATGACAGAGGTGATGAGCACGAAGAAGGTTGTGTAGCTGAGCAAAGGCAACGTGACGAACCGGAACTGGGCCCAGCGCCCAGCACCATCAATCTGCGCTGCCTCGTAGTAGACGTTCGGAATACCCTGAAGCCCTGCCAAGAAAATGACCATCTGATAGCCGGCATTCGCCCAGACACCCATGATGATGATCGCGATCATCGCCCACTGGGGGTCGAAGAGCCAGTTGGGAGTGGGGAGCCCCACTCTTCTCAAGACATAGTTCAGCAATCCCCAGTTGCCGTCCAAGATGAGCTTCCAGATTACTGAAGCCGCTACGGTCGGGGCGATGCTGGGCAGGTAGTAGATGGTCCGGAACGCAGTCCGCCCTTTGAGTTTGGAGTTGAGAAGTGTCGCCAGGAACAGCCCGATCAGCATCGTTCCGGGCACGATCCCAGCTGTGTAGTAGATGGTTTGCCGAAGCGCCCTGTGAAAAAGTGGATCACTGAGCGCCCGTGCGTAGTTTCCAAGCCCGATGAACTGGGGCGTCTTGGATATGCCGTCCCAGTCGAGCAGACTGATGTGCAGGGCCCGAGCGATGGGATAGTATGAGAACACACCAAAGACTACCAATGCAGGGAGCAGCAATGCGTAGCCGAAAAGCGTCTCCTCCCGCAAAAGTCTTCTATACAAGGCCTCTCCTCGCATGGTTGGGGGCTGGATCATATTCCACCGATCCTTCAGACACAGCTTGGCGGGCGCCCCACCTCCGGAGGTGGGGCGCCCTGCGAGTCCATATTCTGCCAGCAGCGACTACTGGATCAGAGCGTTGGCCTCTGCGACTGCGGTGTTCAGCGCCTCCTGGATAGCCCTCTCGCCTCGTAAGGCGAGCTCCAGCTCGCGCTGAAGGATGTCTATTGGCTCCTCGCCTGCTTGAGTGGTCTCCATTGTGGTCCACTGCCCTTCCAGTTCGAGCAGGTGCTTCATGATTGGCGTCTGCTCAAGCCATGACTGAAAGCCGGAGTCAGTTTGGACCGATTTGAGCAAGGGGTAGTAGTAGCCCTGCATCGACACGTCCTTCTGGAAGTCAGGCCCCACGAAGAGCTTGAGGAACTCCCAGGCTGCGTCTTGCGCGGCTTGGCTTGTCTGGTACATGATGACCATGTCGACATTGGCTTCTGCGAGCGGGCGCTTTTTCCAGGGAATGAGGGCGACGTCGACCGGTGCTTCCGCGGCGAGATAACCCTCAATGCGCCAAGGTCCAGCCATGGTCATACCGATCAGACCCAACTCGAAGCCCTGCTCAACCGAGCCCTCAGGCACTGCACCGATCTCGTTGAAGAGCGATTCCAAGAACTGCAGGGCTTCGATTCCCTCCGGCGTATTCCACAGAAACTCGGTCCTTGCTTCGTTGATGAACTCGCCCCCATTGTTGCGATGGAAGACAAGCCAGTGCCAAGCGTCGTCCCACGCCAGGTCAATGCCCCAGTGATCGATCTGGCCATCTCCGTCGGCATCGCGTGTGAGCAAGGCCGCAGTGTCACGCAGTTCCTCCCAGTTGCGAGGAATCTGCGCGTCGACTTCAGCAAAGGCTTCCGTGTTGTAGTAGAGAATATACGGATGGTAGGTCTGCGGCATCGCGACGATCTCGCCCTCCCAAGTGGCTGGGACCCAGGTCGCATCTTGGTGGTCGTTCTTGTCGAACTTGACATCCCCGTCGATATAGGGGCTGAGCGAGATGGATGCACCTTGCTCAAGGAACTTGCTTGCCCAGTGCGGATAGCCGAACGACAGATGTGGCGGTACGCCGCCAGCGATGGAAGTGATGACCTTCTCCATGACCTCGCGGCCCGTGCCCATGTACTCGCAGGATGCCGTGAGGCCGGGGTTCTCTTCGGCAAAGCGGGCCGCCAGGTTGTCCAGGCGTGCCTGGATCGGAGCCTCGCCGGTGTTGTGCCAGAAGATGACCTGGATGGGCTCGGCGGCGGCCGGGACGGGTGTTGGTGGCTGAGTTGCTTGCGTCTCCGCCTGCGGCGGCGAGGTGTCCGGTGCGCGCGTGGGCGCCGCAGGGGTGCATCCGGCCGCGAGGACCGATAGCCCAAAGGCAGTGGTCTTGAGGAGGGAACGGCGCGTTAGCCTCTCGTGCTTGATCATCTGTGTCTCCCTTTCCTGCTTTGCGTCATACAGGTCGCACGGCGCGCCCGCGGGCGCGCTGGACGTGTCTACAGCGGAAAGCCGGTTGCAGGTCGCGGGTCACATGCTCATAGGCAGCCTCCCTGGGGCACGGCGCCTTGCCTGGCGGCGGTGTACGCGGGCATGGCGAGGCGCTCGCCCCTAGTAGTGCAGCGCAGAGATTCTGATGGGTGTGCCTCGCCCCAGATGGCGCCATGTTACTCATCAGAACTTGTGCAGCGCAGCACTAGAGCCGGGCCAGGTATCGCCTGGCCTCCTCCATGTCCTCCGGAGTGTCGATACTGGGGGCACCATGGCCGCGCTCCGTCTGGACGACGCGGAGGCGATAGCCTCGCTCCAGGATGCGCAGTTGCTCCAGGCTCTCGGCTTGCTCGAGCGGAGTGGGCGCCCATTGCACGAACTCGAGTAGAAACGCGCGGCGATAGACATAGATCCCCACATGCTCGCGCCAGAAGCAGAGCTCTCTGTGACGCGGATAGGGGATAGGGGAGCGGGAAAAGTAGAGCGCGTCGCCCCGCTCATCTGCGACGACCTTGACCAGGTTGGGGTCCGCCAAACTCTGCTCCGAGCGTATGGTTCGGCTGAGAGTGGCTGCTGGGACGTCCGGCTCGGTAAGCAGAGGTGCAACGACCTCCTCGATCATCGCCGGATCGAGAAAGGGCTCGTCGCCTTGGATGTTGACGATGATATCGGCGTCCAGCGTGGCGGCGATCTCGGCAATACGATCCGTGCCGCAGCGATGGTCGGCACGGGTCAGGGCGGCCTGCCCGCCAAAACCCCGCACGGCCGCGACGATGCGTTCGTCATCGGTGGCGACGATCACACGATTCAGCGCCTCTGACGCACGTTCGTAGACGTGCTGGATGACCGGCTTGCCGCCGAGGTCGAGCAAGGGTTTGCCGGGCAGTCGCGTCGATCCATAGCGCGCCGGGATGATACCTACGATTTGCATGAGGGGAGCTCCTGTCTGAGAGAACGAGACCTGTCTAGCATCTCGGCACGCGATACCGGCTGAACGTTCTCTACAATCCACTCGCGCATTTCCTGCCCCTTGGGCGCCGATTGTGGGTAGGAGTAAAAGTCGAGCTCGACGCCGAGGGCGCCGGATACCTCTGCCATCAGCAGCGGCCACGCGATACCGATATCTGTGACCAAAGGCAGGCTGCCCGGCAGCCGGCAGAACCCAGACATCTCCATGCGGAAAGGTACACCTACGAGCTTGGTCTTGGGCAGGCCCTCGGCAATCGCCTGGGAGACGATGCCCCCACTCCGCTCCCGCTCCCAGGCTAGGCGGAGATTGGGGTCCAGGTCGATACGGATGATGGTCTTTTCGCGCAGTGAGAAGGTCCATCGCCCGTCCCACTGTGCCCACAGCCCATGGCCGGTATAGTTCTCAAACGGACCATCGTGGATCTCTTGCGTCAGCACCACGGCAGACTCGATGATGACATCGGCGCTGTCGAGGATATGGGCCACGCGGTTGGCGCGTTCGGTGATGGTCATGCTATCGCCTATGGCCAGGCCGACGGCGCCCCCCCCGACGAGTTGGGGAATGCCGACGATCACCGGTATCCCCGCTCGCGCTCCTGCCCCGAGCATGGTGTTGGGATCGGCGCCCAGGCCCACCATGAACTCGAGAGGGAGGCCGGCCGCAGTGGCCAGGGTCTGGGCCTCACGAGCCAGGCGCTCGGTTCGTAGGCCGAGCGGGTAAGCCAGGTTGGCCGCCGCCTTGATGATCTGTTTGCCGGGAGAGGCCAGGAGGAGGCGGTAGTAGCTTTCGTCTATCACCATCTCTTCCTGTAGTTTGGTGAACTGCTCCGGCGGCAGGATGCTGGCTTCCAGGCGGCCGTCAAAAGGTGCCTCGATGTCCATGGGAGGGAGGTCGTCGCGGTGTACACGGTGCACACGCTCGAGCGTCCCGCCCATCTCATGACAGACAACGGCCGACGAGGTGATAACCCCATCGATCAGGCCCTTGCGGATGCAGGCGGCAATGAGGGTGGACACGCCCTCGTGCAAGTTAGGCCCGCTCCCCACAACCGCTACGACCCGACGGCCGCGCTCTTTGGCTGTGATGATAGCCCTTGCCGCTTTCTGCAGGTGGTCAAGCGTGTCCGTGTCCAGGCCGGACTCGAGGGTGTGTAGCAATTCACGGTCAGGCAACATCAGATTCCTCCCATCCTACGCGTGGTCACGGACGGCGTTTTCCCGGATCCAGGCTTCGTCGATGGTGACGTGCTTGATGCGGTGCTCAGGCCGATAGCTGTAGGTGACATGCACATATCCGGCTTGGTCCACGGCCAGGCTCGGGTAGTCGAAATCCTGGGGTCCCGTCTCTAGGTGAGCTACTGCGCACCAGCTCGCGCCCTCGTCGGTCGATAGGGCCACGCTCAATGGTGTACGCCGCACCCCTGAATCATTAAAGGCCAGGACTAGGTGCCGGTTCGGCAGGCGCACGACATCGATGCCGGCATCACAGTTGGGGAACGGGGTCTGGACTGCTGGGCTCCAGTCCCAGCCGCCGTTGTGCGAGCGCGCTTCCCAGATGCGGCCGGGCTCTGCGCGAGTGCGCATGTAGGCAACGAGCGAGTCGTCGTCCAGTTGAGCCAGAGCGGCTTGCTCGTTCCCCGGCGTGGTGATGATGTCTCCGCCGAGTTCCCATGTCTCGCCGTCGTCACGGCTGATGAGAAACACCGACCGCCCTTTGTGTTCGTCGTAGAGGGGCAGAATAACCGCGCCGTCTCGCAGGAGCAGCGGATGGTTGCGCGGCATATAGCCCAGGAACTCGACCAATGTTCGACGGTCGGACCAGGTGGCTCCACCATCATCGGAGTAGATGACGTGCACGCGGCACTTTTCCCAGTCCCTCGGCAGCACCATCTCGACGTAGATGAGCCACAGGCGGCCATCGGCGTGTTGATAGAGCACCGGGTTGCCTAATGCTCGGTCGGAGTCCAGCAAGCGGCGCATGGGCTCCCACGCCTGCTTACCTCGACCGAGGCGCGATGTGTAGATCGCCTGATCCGCGTTCTTTTCCCGAGTTGCCACAAACCAGGCACAGAGCAGGTCGCCGTTATGCAGTGCGACCAGCGAGGATGCGTGCTGGCAGGGGGCGCCGTCAACAGGTGTGGAAACAAACCGTTCGATGAGCAAATCATCCCTCCGCTGCACCAGGCTGCGGGCGAGTGCCGCCCGGAGCGATTTCGCAATACACCCATTAGATGGTGTGTTCAGTGATACTGAACAGTGATGCTTAGTACTGAACACAGTATATCATGAATTTGCTGACTTGTCAAGGGTCTGCGCCCTATCCGGAGTCTGTTCATTCCAGGTTTGGTGTCACCGAGGGCTTTGCTGAGACGCTGGCGATGGTGCTGGGCGCGCCTCGGCCAGATCGTGCAAGTTGGCCTCAGATGCGCTATTGACGCCCACTGCAAAATGTGGTAGACTTTATGCAGAAATGAGCATTTGTCGCTCATAAGTGATCGTTTATGAGCGAACATGACCGTGACCTGCCCCCGAATGCCGAGCAGGGAGGCCTATGGTATGAGACTCAAACCCGGAGTGACCGTCCTTTCCGATGCCGAGGTGGGCGCCATCCACCGCGCGGCTCTGCACATCCTCTCGCAAGTGGGCATGTGGATTGAGAACGAGACCATCCTGCGCCATCTGGAGGGCTATGGCGGGGTGGTGGACTAT